>CBIMKI010000219.1:0-4343 GCA_966244395.1 uncultured Sphingobium sp.
AGAAGAAGGCCATGCCCTGCTGGGTATGGAAATGATATTTCACCCAGAATTTCTCGCCCGCCCCATTGATCCACATATAGGTGTGCGAGCCATAGCCGTTCATGTGGCGCCACGTCCGCGGCAGGCCCCGCTCGCCCATGAGATAAGTGACTTGATGCGCCGTCTCGGGATTGCTGCTCCAGAAATCCCATTGCATGTGATTGTCGCGCAAGCCCGAATCCGGCAGCCGCTTCTGGCTCCGGATGAAGTGCGGGAACTTCATGTGATCGCGCACGAAGAAGACCGGCGTGTTGTTGCCGACGAGATCGTAATTGCCCTCGCTGGTGTAGAATTTCAACGAGAAGCCACGCACGTCGCGCCAGGTATCGGGGCTGCCCTGTTCGCCCGCGACAGTGGAAAAGCGCGCCAGCATGTCCGTCTTGGCGCCCTTCTGGAACAGCGCCGCCCTGGTGAAACGCGAGACATCCTCGGTCGCCTCGAAGGTGCCGAACGCGCCCGCACCCTTGGCATGGGGCTGGCGCTCGATCACTTTCTCGCGATTGAAGTGCGCCATCTGTTCGAGGAAATGTACATCGTGGAGCAGGATGGGACCGTCCGGACCGATGGTCAGCGAATTGCGATCACTCGGCGCGGGCGCGCCCGTGGTCATCGTGGAATGCGCCTTGCCGTCAAAATAGCGTTCGGTCATCGCAATGGCTCCTTTCAGTTACATGCCAATCTACCGCGTCCCACCCCGTCGGCGGCGGAATTGTCCGGCACCGAGGAATATCTTCCATTGTCGCAACAAGATGTCGTGGCGTTGACGGATCGCGAAGTGGCGCGCCGCGCAACGGCCGACGCCACCGTCCGGTTGGGCAAGTCCTGCGAAGGTTTTCTGCAAGGACCGTGACGGCCTTGGCCTCGTTCATAAACCTCTCCCGGCTCGCCCGCAGCGAGCAGCCGTCGAAGTGCGCTCTCATTCCCAATTCTGATGGCATCATAGCGGCAAACCGGCATTCGTGCTCTCAATTTATGTGCGTCATCCCCAGTGACGTGCAGCGCGCGAATATGAGGCACCCGTAACGTCCGCTGCCAGGACGCACCTGACCCATTGGTCCCTCGCCTTGATATCGCATGATGCCGGCATTGCTTGCTATGAGCGAACGAGCTGCCGAATCGCCCAGAGGCGGTTGCGCAGCGGCAACAACTGGGGAGAGACGGATGCTGAGGCATATCCCATGGATCATTGTGGCCCTCACCGGCACCATCGCGCTGATGGTGGTGGCGGTTTCGCGCGGCGAGCCGATCAATGCCTTGTGGATCGTGGTGGCCGCCACCTCGACCTTCCTCGTCGCCTTCCGTTATTATGCGCTCTACATCGGCCGCAACGTGATGCGGCTTGACCCGGCGCGGCCCACGCCCGCCGTCTATCGCGCCGATGGGCTCGATTATGTGCCGACCGACAGGCGCGTGCTCTTTGGCCATCATTTCGCCGCCATCGCCGGTGCGGGGCCGCTCGTGGGGCCGGTGCTGGCGGCGCAGATGGGCTATCTGCCCGGCACCTTGTGGATCATCTTCGGCGTGGTGCTGGCCGGCGCGGTGCAGGACTTCATGGTGCTGTGTATCTCCATGCGGCGCGAGGGGCGTTCACTCGGCGAACTGGTGCGGATGGAGATGGGGCCGGTCGCAGGCACCATCGCGCTCGTCGGCACCTTCATCATCATGGTCATCATCCTCGCGGTGCTGGCGCTCATCGTGGTGCGGGCGCTGGCCGAGAGCCCGTGGGGCATGTTCACCGTGGCGGCCACGGTGCCGCTCGCGATGCTGATGGGCGTCTACACACGCTGGGTCCGGCCAGGACGCATCGGCGAGGTTTCGATCCTCGGCTTCATCGGCCTGCTGCTCGCCATCGTCTATGGCCAGAATGTCGCCGCCTCGCCCGTCTGGGGGCCGATCTTCACGTTCACGCCGGTGCAGCTCTGCTGGATATTGGTGGGCTATGGCGCGGTTGCCTCGATCCTGCCGGTCTGGCTGCTGCTCGCCCCGCGCGACTATCTCTCGACCTTCCTCAAGATCGGCGCGATCGTGGCGCTCGCACTCGGCATCGTCATCATGGCGCCGCCGCTTCAGATGCCTGCGCTCACTCAGTTCGTCCATGGCGGCGGGCCGGTCTGGTCGGGCGCGCTCTTCCCCTTCCTGTTCATCACCATCGCCTGTGGGGCCGTCTCCGGCTTCCATGCCCTCATCTCCAGCGGCACCACACCCAAGCTCATCGCGAACGAGGCGGACGCGCCGCTCATCGGCTATGGCGCCATGCTGATGGAGGCCTTCGTCGCCATCATGGCGCTGGTCGGCGCCTCGATCCTCGATCCCGGCCTCTATTTCGCAATGAACAGCCCGGCGGCGCTGCTCGGCGGCACGCCGGAGAGCGCGGCGGCGGCCGTCACCGCCATGGGCTTCCCCATCTCACCGGAGGCACTGGCGCAAACCGCACGGGATGTTGGCGAAGGAACGATCATCTCGCGCACCGGCGGCGCCCCGACCCTGGCGGTCGCCATGGCCGAGATCTTCAGCCATGTGGTCGGCGGGCAGGCGATGAAGGCTTTCTGGTATCATTTCGCCATTCTCTTCGAGGCACTGTTCATCCTGACCGCCGTGGACGCCGGCACGCGCGCCGGGCGCTTCATGCTCCAGGATCTCATCGGCCTCGCCCTGCCCTCCTTCCGCTCGACCGAATCCCATGTCCCCGGCGTAGTAGCGACGGGCCTGTGCGTCGCGGCCTGGGGCTTCTTCCTCTACCAAGGCGTGACCGATCCGCTGGGCGGCGTGAACACGCTGTGGCCAGTCTTCGGCATCTCCAACCAGATGCTCGCCGCGATGGCGCTCATGCTGGCGACGGTCGTGCTGTTCCGTATGAAGCAGGACCGCTTCGCCTGGGTGACGGTGGTGCCGACCGTCTGGCTGCTGATCTGCACGGTCTCGGCGGGCCTGCTCAAGCTGGCTTCGTCCGATCCTGCCGTCAGCTTCGTCGCCCATGCGCTCAAATTCTCGGACGCGGCCTCGCGCGGCGTGGTGCT
Organism: uncultured Sphingobium sp.; assembly: GCA_966244395.1. Lineage (GTDB taxonomy): Bacteria > Pseudomonadota > Alphaproteobacteria > Sphingomonadales > Sphingomonadaceae > Sphingobium. Next base: position 3,057 of record CBIMKI010000219.1, read on the forward strand.
GGCGCCGGCCTCGTCCATGGCGGAGATGCGGCGGATCATCTTCAACGATTGGGTGGATGCCGGGCTCTGCGCTCTTTTCCTCGCGGTGGTGCTTAGCCTGCTCGGCTTCACGGTCAAGACGATCCTCGAAGCGCGCCGCGCGCCGACGCCCACTGCGCGCGAAATCCTGCCCCGGCCGGTGGCGGCGGAATGAGGGCGTTCATCCGCATGGCGCGCAAGGCGGCGCTGCTGATGGTCGGACAGGGCGACTATCAGGCCTATCTGCGCCACATGGCACAGCGCCACCCCGATCGCACGCCGATGACCGGCGTCGAGTTCTTCCGCGACCGGGAGCAGGCCCGCTACGGCGGAAAGGGCGGCGGACGCTGCTGCTAGAACGGTGACGACGCCGGCGGCGGAACGTCCCGCCGCCGGCGCGCAAGTGCGATTACCAGCGGATGCGCAGCGTGCCGTTCAGGCTGTTGGCATGGCTGCTGCCGGAGGAGAGGTGCCGGTAGCCGAGGTCGATCCGCACCGCGGAAGACAGCGCGCCCGAAAGGCCAGCTTCGCCCTGGAACGCCGTCTTGCCCGGATTTGCCGCGGCGATCCGGAAGCCCGCGCCCTGCAGTGCCGCCATCGGCGCGGCACGGCTGGCGCCCAGCTCCGTCACCAGCGCGCCGGAGGCATAAGCGCGCAGTTGCCCCTGCGCCAGTGCATTGCCGCTGTCGAGCCGCGCCCCTGCCCGCCCGGCCCAGGCACTGCGAACCGCCTTGCCGAACTGAAGCGCGATGAGAGCGTCGCCCGTTTCCGTGACGCCGTCCCGCGAGAGCCGGTCATAAGCGACGCCGACGAACGGCGTGAGGCCGATGGCGCCCAGCGCGAAGCGATGGCCTGCTTCCGCTTCGGCACCCAGGGAGGAACCGTCGGGCGCGGCGGCGAGGCTGGACGTGGCGCCGTTCAGCGTGATGCTGCGACGGATGTCGTAGCCGGTGGTACCAAAGCCGATCTGGCCGGTCGCGTAGCTGCCGCTGCGCGCCCACATCGCGTAGAGATTGACCTGATAGGCTTCCGCCTTGCCGTCACCGAGGAGGCCCGCCTTGGCGCGGGTCTCGGCATAGGTGCCGGCGAGACCCACGGTCCAGTCGGCGCTCGGCGCGATGTCGAAGCCGATCGAGTAGGACTCGCTCTCGTGCCGGTAGCCCCGACCCGAGCCGTCCGCGTCGACACCGCCGCTCAGCTTGCTTGCCGAGCCCCACAGGCCCCGCGCTGGCGTCACGCCCTCATCGATTGCCCGCCGCACCTTGAGAT
>CBIMKI010000220.1:0-4329 GCA_966244395.1 uncultured Sphingobium sp.
ACCTTCATCGAGAATTTCCGCGCCGAGGAGGAAGTGGGCGCCGCCTGCTCCGTCGTCATCGAGGGCGAGACGGTGGTGGATCTCTGGGGCGGCTGGCGCGAGGGCGCGATGGCGACGCCCTGGGACACGCATACGACCGTCTGCATGATGAGCGTCGCCAAGGGCATCACCGGCATCGCCTTCAACATGCTCGTCGAGCGCGGCCTTGTGGATATCGATGAACCTGTCGCCACTTACTGGCCGGAGTTCGCGCAGAACGGCAAGGAAGGCATTCTCGTGCGCTGGCTGCTCGATCATCGCGCCGCCATTCCCGTCCTCACGGACGATCCCATGTGGCCCGGCGGCTTCTACGACCGCGAGGCTTATGTCCGCGCGCTGGAGAAGCAGGCGCCGCTCTGGGAGCCGGGCACGCGCGCGGCCTATCATGTGCACAATCAGGGCTTCCTGCTCGGCGAGGTCATGCGGCGCGTCACAGGCCTCACTGTCGGCCCCTTCATCCGCCAGGAGATTTGCGGCCCGCTCCATGCCGAATATTGGATCGGCGGGATGAGCGAGGCCGAGCAGGCCCATGTCGCAGAGGCGATGCCGAACATGGGCGCGCGCCTCTTCGCGGCCAAGGACGTGGAGATTCCGCAAGGGGAGGTGGAGTGGGACGGCGCGATCCTGCGCCCGCTCGCCTTCCGCCAGAACCCGGATGAACCCTGGGCCGAGACCATGAACCGCCCAAGCTGGCGCGAGGTGGAGATCGCCAGCGGATCGGGCCATGGCAATGCGCGGGGTGTTGCCCGCATCTATGGCGCGACCGTGCGTCCCGGCGCCATCGACGGCGTGACGATCCTTTCCCGCGACGGCCTGGAGGCGATGATCGCGGAGCAGCACAACCAGACCGAGCTGATGCAGGAGCGCCCCTATCACCAGGCGCTCGGCGTGCTGCTGAATACGCCGCAGGCCGTCTATATGGGGCCCAATATGCGCAGCTTCGGCCATCACGGCATTGGCGGCTCCATCGGCTTCGGCGACCCCGATGCCGGCATCGGCTTTTCTTATTGCTGCAACAGGTTTCACGCCGTTGGCGACAATGGGCCGCGCGCCCGCCGTCTGATCGACGCGCTCTATTCCGTGCTCTGAGGAAGGAAACAGGACGATGGACAAGAAGATGTTCGACAAGGGCCTCGCTATCCGCAGGGAGGTGCTGGGCGATGTCTATGTCGACCGGGCGCTCGCAAATATGAATGAATTCAATCAGCCATTGCAGGAGCTTGTCACGCAATATTGCTGGGGCGAGGTCTGGGGACGCGAGGGGCTCTCCAAGCGCGATCGCTCACTGCTCAACCTGGGCATGATTTCCATCCTCAATCGCGGTCATGAGCTGAAAGCCCATGTGCGTGGCGCGCTCAACAATGGCCTGCGCCGCGAGGAGATCCGCGAGGTGCTGCTTCAGGTCGCCATCTATGGCGGCGTCCCTTGCGCGGTCGACAGCTTCCGCCTGGCCCACGAGGCCTTTGCCGAGATCGACGCAGAGAAGGCGGCCGCCCCGCCCGCCAAGGTCAAGGGCGGCAAGAAGGCCGAAGGCAAGCCCAGGAAGGCGAAGGGAGCCAAGGCATGACGCCCGCCGATCGGCTCGAGATCGAGTCCGCCTGCACGCGGCTGGTCCATGAGTTCGCGCGGTTCAATGATTATTGGGATCATGAGGCGCTGGCCGGCCTCTTCGCGGAGGACTGCGTCTTCGCCCGGCCGCTCGATCCCGATCATCCTTATCATGGCCGCGCCGCCGTCCATGCGATCTTCCGCGACCGCAAGCCCCGTCTCACGCGCCATGTCATGACCAATGTCATCATCGACGCGCTCAGCGAAACCCAGGCGAAGGGAAGCTGCTACGTCACGATGATCTCCAGCGCGCAGACGCAGGGGCCGCAGCCGGGCGAGGGCATCTTCTTCGGCGGCTTCGACGATGAATTCGTGAAGGTCGATGGCGCATGGAAGTTCAAGAGCCGGATCGGCCATGTCGCGCTCCATCAGGGCGGGCACATTCCGGTGCTGCCGGTGCCGAGCGATGAAGAGAGGGGCCTCAAGTGACTGTCACTGCCAAGAATACCAACGAACAGCTGGCGCTCGATTTTTTCGCGGCGCTCTCCACCGGCGATCTCGAACGGCTGCGACCCTTTCTCGACGAGGAGTCCGTCTGGGAGCCGATGGTGAAGGATATACCTGGCGCCGGCTGCTACCGCGGCAGCGCGATCATCGACGAGTTTCTGGCGCCCGTGCGCGGCATGTTCGCAGATGGCGATCCCAAGGTGCATCCGCAGAACATCTTCTCGGATGGGGATTTCGTCTGCGTGGAGAGCTACAGCGACGGCGAGCTGCGGGACGGGCGCACCTATCATAACCGCTATTGCTGGACCTTCCGCATGAATGGCGGAAAGATCGGCCATCTGCGCGAATATATGGACAGCCACTATGTGGCGACGTTGTTCGGTCTATGAGCGGGCTGGCGGGGAAGAAAGTCTTCGTCTCCGGCGCCGGCCGGGGTCTGGGTGAGGCGATCGCAGCGCATCTGGCGAGCCTGGGCGCGGTGGTCGCAGTCTGCGACCTCGATGAGCACAGCGCCGCGCAGGTCGCCGCGCGGATCATCGAGGCGGGCGGCGAGGCCGTGGCCTATGGCGGCGACTTGGGGCGGCGGCAGGTCTTTCACGACAATATGGCCGCCTTCGCGCGCGCTTATGGTTCGGTCGACGCGCTCGTCAACAATGCGAGCTACCTCGTCTACGAGCCCATCGAGCAGGTGAGCGAGGAGACGCTGGAGCGGATGATCGCCAGCGGCATGAAGTCGGTCTTCTGGGGCGTGCAGGCCTTTCTTGCCCATCGCGATCCGGCGGCGGAGAAGGGGCATATCATCAATTACAGCTCGCCCGTGGCCTATCGCGGGCGGCCCAATACGTCGGCCTATACCGCCATCAAGGGTGCCGTCGCCGCGATGAGCAATGTGCTGGCCGGCGAACTCGGCCCGCGCGGCATCCGCGTCAATGTCATCGCGCCCGGCTCGGTGCCGACGCCCGCCACCGCCGGCTTCGTCACGCCCGAGCAATATGAGCAGCGCGCCAAGAACATCCCCCTGCGCCGCAACGGCCGGCCCGACGACGTCGCGAAGGCCGTCGCCTTCCTTCTCTCGGACGAGGCCGATTTCATCAATGGCGCCATGCTGTCCATCGATGGCGGCATCATCGCGGCGGGGTGAGGGCATGGCTTTCACGATCGCTCACCGCCCGATCACCCTGCATCGTGCTCCTGCGCAGGCAGGAGCCCAGGGCGCAGCAGCGTGCTCCTGTATATGGTCGCGCATCGAGGGGAGCATGACGTGAGCGGCTTCGACCAATCCCGCCTCGCCCATCTCAAATCCGTGATCGAGGCCGATATCGCCGCCGGCGCTTATTATGGCGCCGTGCTGCGCGTGATGCGCGCCGGCGTGATCGGCTTCGACGAGGCCATCGGCGCGGCGGACGGCGAAGGGACGCGCCCACTCGGGCGCGACAGCGTCTTTTCCATCTTCTCGACCAGCAAGGCCTTCACCAACATCCTGATCTTGCGCGCCATCGAGATGGGCCGTTTCGCGCTCACTACGCGGGTCAGCGACATCATTCCCGAGTTCACCGGCCCGCCGCGCGAGCGCGCGACCTTCTTTCATCTGCTCTCGCACACGGCCGGCATGCCCGGCGTCTGGATGCCCCGGCCCGGAATGTATCTCGACCGGCTGGACGAGCTTCTGGAGGCCGTGATCGAGACTGTCCACGGCACCGTGGAGCCCGGCACGCGCTGCGATTATTCGCCGCTCGCCAATCATGTGCTGATGGGCGAGGCGCTGCGCCGCACCGATCCCAAGGGTCGCCGTTTCCGCGACATCTTGCGCGAGGATCTGTTCGAGCCGCTCGGCATGGCGGACACCAGCATGGGCCTGCGTGCCGACCTCAAGTCGCGCCATGTGAAGCCGGACATGCGCGGCACCGTGCCGATCCAGCACCTCTCGCGCAATATTCCCGGCGATCATGCCCTGTTCGAGGACCCGGACGTCGAGGCGCCGCATGTCGGCTGCGCCTCCAGCGTGCCCGATCTCTCGCGCTTTGCCGAGATGCTCCGGCGCGGCGGCGCGCTCGATGGCGTGCGCATCCTCTCGCCGCGCATGGTGCAGATGGCGCGGCAGGTGTGGACCGGCGACTTCCTCGTGCTCTGGCGGCGCGAGACGCAGGAGACCTTCATCGGCCCGGACGCCCGCCCCGAGTCCATCGCGTGGGCCTGGAAGCGCCTCGCCGAGATCGACGGCACCGAGGCGCCGGA
>CBIMKI010000221.1:0-4291 GCA_966244395.1 uncultured Sphingobium sp.
GGCTGGCGCAGGTGCGCGGCGTGCCGCTGCTCACTGTCTCGGGCGCGACCGGCAAGAATATCGACCAGTTGCTGCAAGCCGCCTTCGACACGCGCGCCGCCTGGTCCCAGCGCGTGCCGACCAGCCTGCTCAACCGCTGGTTCGACGACGCACTGGCGGCCAATCCCCCGCCCGCGCCCGGCGGCCGGCGGATCAAGCTGCGCTACATCACGCAGGCCCGCATTCGCCCGCCGACGTTCATCATCTTCGGCACCCGGCTCGACGAGCTGCCCGAGAGCTACCGGCGCTATCTGGTGAACGGCATCCGCCGCGAGCTGGGCTTCGGCGCCGTGCCCGTGCGCCTCAACCTGCGCTCTGCGCGCAACCCCTATGACAAGAAGAGCTGAGGGCGACGCGCGGCTCGTCGACGCGCGCGGTCTCAAATGCCCATGGCCCGTGCTGCGCGCCGCCCGGGCCATGCGCGAATGCGACGCACTCGTGCTACTCGCCGACGATCCGGTCGCGCTGATCGATGTGCCGGCGCTCGCCGCGAACCATGGCTGGTCGGCTCTGGTCGACGAAGAAGAGGACCATTACCGCTTCGGCCTCAGCAAGCCGGGCCGTTAAGTCCACTTTTACCGCGACCCGGCATAATCACGCGCAACGCTGAACTTTCGACGTTTCAGGTGCGAGCCATGTCCTATTATTATTCGCTGCCCGTAGTGACGGAAGCCGAACTTGCCGAAGCGCGCAAGATGCTGGGCGCGGGACTGGCACGTATCCTCGGTTATTATGAAGAAGATGGCGCCAAGTCGATCGCCCGGCTCGAAGAGGCCATGGCCACCGAGAATGCGGCCGCGATGGTCATTCCCGCCCATACACTCAAAGGCGAATCGCGTCAGTTCGGCGCCACGCGACTGGGCGAGCTTGCCGAAGTGATCGAGAAGACGGCCCGCCGCTGCGTCGAGCAGCATATGGCGCCGACTGACGTGGCAAGCGAAGTCGCGATGCTGCGCAGTTGCTTCACCGAAACGCTGGCGCTGCTCAAGGCGGCCGCGCCCGCTGCTCCCAGCCCCGTGCTGGCGCCGCAAAGCTACCAGTCCACCGCCCCTCGCCCGATCACCCTGGGCAATGCACCGCGCACTTTCGGCCGGCGCGGCAGCTGATCCACCAATTATTTTTGCATCATTCCGCATAATTTGTGCAGGGACGATCCGTGCATCGCCGCGACGGATTGGGCTTGCCAGCGGCGCAAAAAATATGCAGTAAGACATACTAATTTGCACGGTCAGTGAGCTTGGGAGAGATCTGCGCATGAACGACGCCAAGGCCATGAGGCTGGACGAGATCATTGCGTCCCATAGCCGCCGCGAAGGCCCGCTCCTCCCTATATTGCACGATATCCAGTCCGAGTTCGGCTGTGTCGACGAAGACGCCAAGCGCCATGTCGCCGCCGCGCTCAACCTGTCCCGCGCCGAGGTGCATGGCGTGGTGAGCTTCTACCATGATTATACCGCCACGCCGCACCAGCATCCCGTGCTGAAGCTGTGCCGCGCGGAAGCCTGCAAGGCGCGCGGCGTCGAGGCGCTGGTCGCGGGCGCGCAGGCGGCGGCGAACGGCCGCGTGGAAATCGAAACCATCTATTGCCTCGGCTTGTGCAGCGTGGGGCCCAACGCCATGGTCGGCAAGGATGTGCATGCGCGGCTCGACGCCGGCAAACTTGCCGCGCTCATCGAGGAGATCGCCTGACATGGTGACGGTCCGCATTTCCGACGATGCTCTCGCCATTGCCTGTGGCGCCGACGCCGTCGCCCGCGCCTTCGAGAAGGCCGGCCATGTCGTCGAGCGAGTCTCGAGCTGGGGCATGCAATGGCTGGAGCCGCTGGTCGAGATCGACGGCGTGGGCTTCGGCCCCGCCACGCCCGCCGACGTCCCCGCCATTCTGGACGGCAGCGCCGATGCGCTGCGCATCGGCCATATCGCGGCCCATCCCTGGATCGCCAGCCAGCAGCGCCTCACCTTCGCGCGCGCCGGCAAGACGCGGCCGACGAGCCTTGAGGATTATGAGGCGACCGGCGGCTGGAAAGGCCTGAAGCGCGCCCGCGAGATCGGCCCCGAGGCGACCGTAGAGGAAGTGGTCGCATCCGGCCTGCGCGGTCGCGGCGGCGCGGGCTTCCCCACCGGCATCAAGTGGCGCACCGTCGCGGGCGCCAGGGCCGACCAGAAATATATCGTCTGCAATGCCGATGAAGGCGACAGCGCCACCTTCGCCGACCGCATGGTCATGGAGGGCGATCCCTATATGCTCATCGAGGGCATGGCGATCGCGGGCTTGGCAGCAGGCGCGACGCGCGGCTACATCTACTGCCGCTCCGAATATCCGCACGCCATCGCCAAGCTGGAAGACGCCATCCGCCGGAGCGCGCACATCGTCGCGCCCTTCGTGCTGGAGGTGCGCATGGGCGCGGGCGCCTATGTCTGCGGCGAGGAGACCTCGCTGCTCAACAGCCTGGAGGGCAAGCGCGGCGAGGTTCGCGCCAAGCCGCCCATTCCGGCGCTGGTCGGCCTGTTCGGCAAGCCCACGATCGTCAACAATGTGCTGAGCCTCGCGGCCGTCCCCTACATCCTGTCCGAAGGCGCCAAGGCCTATGCCGACTATGGCATGGGCCGCTCGCGCGGCACCATGCCCATCCAGATCGCCGGCAATGTGAAGCAGGGCGGCCTCTACGAGACGGCATTCGGCATCACGCTCGACGAGCTGGTCAATGAGATCGGCGGCGGCACGGCGAGCGGCCGGCCGGTCAAGGGCGTGCAGGTCGGCGGCCCGCTGGGCGCCTATCTCCATCCGGATCAGTTCGACATCCCGTTCGATTACGAGGCCTATGCCGGCATCGACGCGCTCATCGGCCATGGCGGCATCACCGTCTATGACGACACGACCGACATGGCGGACATGGCGCGCTTCGCCATGGAGTTCTGCGCGGTGGAGAGCTGCGGCAAGTGCACGCCCTGCCGCATCGGCTCGACGCGCGGACGCGAGCTGATCGAACGCATTCTCGCCCGCGCGCCGCGCAGCCGCGATACAGTGGAGACGCTGCCGCAGATCCACAACGCACCACGGAGCGAGCGCAGCCTCGAAGACGAGATCGCGCTGCTCGAGGATCTGTGCGAGACGATGAAGTTCGGCTCGCTCTGCGCGCTCGGCGGCTTCACGCCCTATCCGGTGATGAGCGCGCTCAAGCACTGGCCTGAGGACTTCGGCGTCCGCGCAACCGTGGCGGCCGAATGATGAGCTGTTGCGTCGGCCTGCTCGGGATCGATCGCCGCGCCGTTCTCGGCGCCGTGATCGCGGGCGGCAAGTCGACGCGCTTCGGCAGCGACAAGGCGCTCGCCCGCCTACGCGGCCGCACCCTCATCGATCAGGTGACCGAGACGCTCGCCGAGCAGACGGCCGAGGTCGTTGTGGTGGGGCGCGAGCATGACGGGCTCACTGCCATTGCCGATCGGCCCGCGCCGGGGATGGGGCCGCTCGGCGGGATCGCCGCAGCGCTCGTGGAAGCGCAGGCGCGCGGCTATTCGGCCGTGCTGACCGCGCCCTGCGACGCCTATGACCTGCCCGAGGACCTGCGCACGCGGCTCTTCCCTTACCCCGCCTATGTGGCGAGCCTTCCGGTCATCGGATTGTGGCCGGCATCCGCCGCGGACGAGGCCCTCGATCTTCTTGAAAGCGACGAAAAGCACTCCATCAAGGGCTTTGCGTCGCGGATTTCCGCGCGGCCGGTGCAATTGCCGCGCGATCCTGCTAACATAAACACCGCTGCTGACCTCGAGAGAGTACAACGTCATGGGCTATGAAACGCAAGCCGACTTCGGCACGCCTGCCTCCAATTCCGAGAAGCTGGTCACGCTGACCATCGACGGGCGCCCGGTCACCGTACCGGAAGGCACGAGCGTGATGCGTGCGGCCGCGGAATGCGGCGGCTCGATCCCCAAGCTCTGCGCGACCGACAACATGAAGAGCTTCGGCTCCTGTCGTCTGTGCCTCGTCGAGATCGAGGGCGCGCGCGGCACGCCGGCGAGCTGCACCACGCCGGTGGGCGACGGCATGGTCGTGCACACCCAGACCCCGCGGCTTCAGAAGCTGCGCAAGGGCGTGATGGAACTCTACATCTCCGACCATCCGCTCGACTGCCTCACCTGCTCGGACAATGGCGACTGCGAGCTTCAGGACAATGCCGCCGCCGTGGGCCTGCGCGACGTGCGCTACGGCTATTCGGGCGAGAACCACCTTTCCCAGGCGCTCGACATCTCG
>CBIMKI010000222.1:0-4273 GCA_966244395.1 uncultured Sphingobium sp.
TGACGGGGCCGCGCTGCGACTTCAATCCGTTCCAGAGCAGGCAGGCGACACCCTGTGCGCAGTTGCTCGGCCATCTCACCGGCAAGGGCCTGCCCTATACGCTGCATGAGGGCGCGACCCTTTCCGTCACCATCGGCAATGTTCCCACAGCCGCCACGGACGCGGAGACGCTCGATGCCGCCATCGCCGCGGCGGGCTACGATCTTGCGCCGCAGACGCCGCCGGCGCGCAACCTGCTGGTCATCTTCCTCGCCATTGTCGCGCTGGGCTTCCTGGCCGGCATGACCTTCGGCCCGGTCGCCGCCTTGCTGTCCGAGATGTTCCCGCCGGCCGTTCGTTATTCGTCAATGTCTATCCCTTATCATGTCGGCACTGGCTATTTCGGGGGCTTCCTGCCGTTCATCGCCAGCTACATGGTGGCAAAGTCAGGGAATCCATATGCCGGCTTATGGTACACGCTCGCTGTCGTCGGCCTCGCCCTCCTGGTCATACTCTGGGGAGAGGGACGAAGCTGGTCGAATGATCTCGACGTTTCCGGCCCCGCTCGCTAACGGGCAGCCAATGGCACAGACCCCCTCGGCGCCGCTGGCGCTTCATCTCGACAGCGCCGCGCTCAAGGCGAACTGGCAGTGGCTCGCGCAGAAGAGCGGCGCGGCGGCATGCGGCGCGGCGATCAAGGCCAATGCCTATGGTTTAGGCGCCGTCGAGACGCTGAAGCATCTCATGGACGCCGGCTGCCGGGATTTCTTCGTCGCGACCTGGGAGGAGGCGGCCGAGGTGCTGCCGCATCTGGGCGGCGCCTCGCTCTCCGTGCTGCATGGCGTGCGCGAGGAGGACATGGCCTTCGCGCTCACCACGCCGGTGCGCCCGGTGCTGAACTCGCCCCGGCAGGTCGCCCGCTGGAAGGCGGCCAATGGCGGCCCGTGCGACGTGATGATCGACACCGGCATGAATCGCCTCGGTATCGACGCCAATGACGCCAAGCCCGAGCTGTTCGAAGGGCTGGAGATCGAGACGCTGATGAGCCACCTCGCCTGCGCGGACGAGGAAGGGCACCAGCTCAACATGGTCCAGCCCATGATCTTCCGGCAGATGGGCCGCCGCATCGATGCGCGCCGGCTCAGCCTCGCCAACAGCGCTGGCATCATGGCCGGCGACGCCTTCGCCTTCGATCTGACGCGCCCCGGCCTTGCGCTCTACGGCGGCATCCAGCGGCCCGAGGGCACCGGCCATATCCGCCAGGTGGTGACGCCGCGCGCGCAGATCCTCCAGCGCCGCGTGGTGCGCGGCGGCGAGTCCGTGGGCTATGGCGCCACCTATGTGGCCGATCGCCAGCGCGAGGCCGCGATCATCAACATCGGCTATGCGGACGGCTATTATCGCTGCTTCTCGGGCATGGGCGCGGCCAAGGCCGGCGACCTGCTGCTGCCGGTCATGGGTCGCGTGTCTATGGACCTCGTCACCATCGATGTCGATGCCGCGCCCCAACTGGCCGAGGGCGACTGGGTGGACATCGATTTCGATCTCCCCATGGGTTCGGCCTTCTCCGGCATGTCGCAATATGAGCTGCTGACCGGGCTTGGCCGCCGCTTCGCGCGCGTCTGGGGCTGATCGTCAGTCTGCGCCGGCGTCGCCGGCACCCTGCACCGCCTGCCGCAAGGCCGTGACGATCTGGAAAATCGTGGCGGGCTTTCGCACCACCGGGCAGTCCGCAAATTCGCGCGTATAGCCGATATCCTCGAAGCCCGTGCAGAAGATGAAGGGAATGCCGGCCCGCCGCAGCGCGCGGGCGACCGGGAAGACCGACGTGCCGTCCAGGTCCACGTCCAGCATCGCCGCGTCCGGGCGCGGCAGCGTGCCGAGCAGCCGGCTCGCGCTGTCGATCGATCCGGCGACGCCCACCACGGTCCAGCCGAAGGTTTCGAGCGCCTGGGACATTTGCATGGCGAGCAGCGGCTCGTCTTCCACGATGAGTAGCGTGCCCATCGCGCCGTGCTGTTCTTCCGGCTCGATGGAGAGCGTGAACGGCGCGAGCACGGGCTCTTGCGGGGCTGCCGGTGCCGGCTCGGCCGGGCTCGCCTGCAACACGTCGGGCGGGATGTAGGCCGCGAACTTCAGTCCCTCCGAATGCCATTCGAAGCTGTGCGCGCCGTCGAGCTGCACGTCGATGATCTGCCGCAGCAAGGTCATGCCGAAGCCGGTTTGTGCCGGCGCCTCGACCGGCGGCCCGCCGCGCTCCTGCCAGAGAAGCCGCAGGCTGCCGTCGGGCTGCACCCACCAGCGGATGCTCGCTTCGCCGGTGGGCGTCCCCAGCGCGCCATGCTTGAAGGCATTGGTCGCCAACTCGTGCAGCATCATGCTGATAGGCTGCGCGGCGCGCGTGACCAGGGCAAGGTCGGGGCCTTCGGCCGAGATGCGCCGCGCCCCGGCATGGGCGTCGATCTCGTCGCGCACCAGCCGTGCCAGGCTTGCGCCGCTCCAGCGCTTGGCGGCCAGCAGCGAATTGGCGCGTGACATCGCCGCGACCCGGCCGAGCAGGGACTTGGCGTAGCTCTCCAGGTCCGTCGCGGGTGTCAGTTCGATGAGCGAGGCCACGATCGAGAGGATGTTCTTGGCGCGATGGTCCACTTCGCGGGCGAGCAGCAGCGAGGCCTCGCTGGCCTTGCGTTCGCTGATATCGCGGATGATGACGGTGGAGATGCGCCCGCCCTCGACCACGGTCTGGGAAATGGAGGCCTCGACCGGGAACTCCTCTCCGTTCGCGCGCAGGGCGCTCAGGGCGCCGAGCGCGCCCATGCGCCGGTAGCTCGCGCCGGTATGGGCGAAGCGTTCGACATGGCGCTTGTGCATCGAGCGGAAGCGTGCCGGGATGAAGCGGTCCAGTGATTGACCGACGACGGCGTCCCCATCGATGCCGAACATCGCCTCGGCGGCGGGGTTGAACGCAATGATCTGGAAATCTTCGTCGACCGCGACGATGGCGTCCATGGCCGAGGCGATGATCGCTTCAAGTCGAGCCGAAGACAGGCTTGGTGCCGGGCCGATGGCTTTGCTCCCTTTATGGCGAATGCGTCACGCTCCGCCTGCTACTAAATACGTTACCGTATTTAATCGCTATGCATAAATTGGGTAGAATGCAACTAATCTCGTATCGAACCACTAAAGGTTGATCGGTCTTGTCCCATTATTGGACAGGCCTGCCGGCTACCCGCACCGTCTTGCGCAGCGCCGCGAGGATCTGGAGTGCCGTCGCCGGCTTTCGCACGACCGTGCAGCCGGAGAACTCCCGGTTGTAGCCCACATCCTCGAAGCCGGTGCAGAACAGGAAGGGGATGCCCGCCCGGCGCAGGGCCCGCGCAAAGGGGAAGACGGGGACGCCGCCCAGGTCCACGTCCAGAATGGCCACGTCCGGGCGCGGCGTTTCGGCCAGCAGGCGCTCGGCCGTGTCGATCGATCCCGCGACACCCAGCACGGTCCATCCAAAGCCGCTGAGCGCGCGGGAGAGCTGCATGGCGAGGATCGGCTCATCCTCGACGATGAGCAGGGTGCCGCAGGGCGCGTCCTGCACCGGGTCGGCCGGCCCGTGGTCCGCCGCCGCATTGTCCGCATCCCGCATTGTCCCGGTCGCGGGCGCATGGCGGGGGCGGCGGCAGTCGTGCAGCGTGTCGGGGAATTGCGCCTCGAACAGCAGCCCCTCGGCGGCCCACGCGATGCGGCTCGTCGCGCCCAGCTGTTCCTCGGCGATACGCCGGATGAGCGTCAGGCCCAGGCCTTCCCGGCCCGGCGCCGACACGGCGGCGGCGCCGGTCTCGCGCCAGGAGAGGCGCAGCCGGCCGTCCGGCTCGTCCATCCAGCGCACCGTTACCGTGCCGCCGGGCCGGGCGAGAGCGCCATGCCGCGCCGCATTGGTCGCCAGCTCGTGAAAGAGCATGCCGAGCGGCTGGACGGCGCGCGAGGAGAGCAATGTCTCCGGCCCCTCGATCACGAAATGCCCGTCAGGCATCTGCGCCCGCAGTTCGTCGCGCACCAGCGTGGCAAGGGCCGCGCCCTTCCAGCGCTTGACCGAGAGCAGGGCATTGGCGCGGGCCAGCGCCGCGACGCGCCCGGCGAGCGCCTCGGCATAGGCGGCCCCGCTGGGCGCCGTCGTCAGCGAGATCCAGCGTGTCCAGGCGATCTCCCTGGCTTCCCGAGCGCGCTCTTCCCGCTCTTCGCGCAGTTCGTCAATCGTCTCCTGGAGTTCGCTGGTTTCGACTTCGATCTCTTCCGGCATGTT
>CBIMKI010000223.1:0-4271 GCA_966244395.1 uncultured Sphingobium sp.
GTGAGCTGCTTGTCGATGGCGATGACGGAGGTGGCGAGGCCGCTGTGCGTGTAAGCCAGGCCCATGACGTCCATGAGGCCCTGCACGCTGCCGTCTTCGCCGGGGACGCCGTGGAGCGCGTTGAACACGATGTCGGCCCCGGCGGCGAGGAGCTTGGCCGGTAGATCGCGCCCCTCCGCCGGCGTGGCGCCCATGTCGATGGGTATGGCGGTGTGGCCGCGCTCTTCCAGCGCCGCGACGATGCCGCGCCCGCTCGTCAGCGAGACCGCGCGCTCGGCCGACCAGCCGCCCATGAGGACGGCGACGCGCCATGGGCCGGTCATGCGGGCCTCCCGATACGCTGGATTTCCCAATCGAGCGTAACGCCGCTCTTGTCCTTCACGCGCCTGCGCACTTCTTCTCCGAGGGCTTCGATGTCGGCGCTGGTCGCCGCGCCGGTGTTGATGAGGAAATTGGTGTGCTTCTCGCTCACCTGCGCGCCGCCCAAGGCAAGGCCCCGGCAGCCGGCCTGATCGACCAGTGCCCAGGCCTTGTCGCCCGGCGGGTTCTTGAAAGTGGAGCCGCCGGTCTTGCTGCGCAGGGGCTGCGATTCCTCGCGCGCGGCGGAGATGCGGTCCATCTCGGCCTGGATGGTCGCGGGATCGCCGGGCTGCCCACGGAAGCGCGCGCCGACGACGATGGCGCCATCGGGCAGATCGGAATGGCGATAGCTGTAGCGGAGGTCGGCGGCGGGCAGCGTGACCAGTTCGCCCGAGCGCAGCACCACATCGCAATCGACGAGAATGTCGCAGGTCTCGCGGCCATAGGCGCCGCCGTTCATGCGCACGAAGCCGCCGACGGTGCCGGGGATGGAACGCAGGAATTCGAGGCCCGCGATGCCCGCATCGCGCGCGGTGGAGGAGACGAGGATGCCGGACGCGCCGCCGCCGCAATGGAGCATGGTGTCGCCCTGCCGCGTCACCTGCGCGAAGGGCTTGCCCAGGCGGACGACGACGCCGGGCACGCCGCCGTCGCGCACGATGAGATTGGAGCCCAGGCCCAGCGCCATGACGGGCACCTCGGCGGGAAGAGCCTGGAGGAATGTGCAGAGATCGACGGTATCGGCAGGCTCGAACAGCCAGTCGGCCGCGCCCCCGCTCTTGAACCAGACGAGCGGGGCGAGCGGCGCATGGGCCGTAAGCTTGCCGCGAACCGGCGGCATGGCGGAAAGGGCGGCGGGCGCGTTCACGTCAGGCCGTGGCCTTGCGCGCGGCGGCAATGGCGGGTGCGAGGCCGGCGGCCCATTTGGTGATGTCGCCCGCGCCCAGGCAGACGATCATATCATCCGCACGCAGGTCGTCCGCCAGCGCCTCGGCCAGCGCAGCGGCATCGGCAATGCTCTGCGCGGCACGGTGGCCGCGGCGCTTGAGGCCGGCGACGAGCGCGTCGGCATCCACGCCCTCAATGGGCTGCTCCCCGGCGGGATAGACAGGCGCGGCATAGACGATGTCGGCATCATTGAAGGCCTGCTGGAACTCGTCCATGAGATCGCGAAGCCGCGTGAAACGATGCGGCTGGACGACCGCGATGACACGGCCCCTCGCCCCTTCCCGCGCGGCGGCGAGAACGGCGCGGATCTCGACGGGATGATGGCCGTAATCGTCGATGACGATGGCCTGCCCGCCATCGACCGGCACTTCGCCCACCTTGGTGAAGCGGCGCTTCACGCCGCCGAACTTCTCGAACCCGGCGCAGATCACCGCCGGCGGGATGCCGAGCTGGAGCGCCACGCCGATTGCAGACAAGCTATTGGAAACATTATGCTTTCCAGGCATGGGCAGGAGAATGTCGGCGAGCGTCTGCGTCGTGCCGTCACGATCGCGCACGATGACGTCGAACAGATTGCCGCCGGGCACCGGACGCACATTCTCGCCCCGAATGTCGGCCTGCGCCGAGAAACCGTAAGTGACGATGCGCCGATCCCGCACGCGCGGGAGTATGGCCTGCACCTCGGGATGATCGAGGCACAGGATCGCCGCGCCGTAGAAGGGCGTGTTCTCGACGAACTCGACGAAGGCGTCCTTCACTTTCTCGAAGGAGCCGTAATGATCGAGATGCTCGGGATCGATATTGGTGACGACCGCGATGGTGCCATCCAGGCGCAGGAAGCTGCCGTCGCTCTCGTCGGCCTCCACCACCATCCAGTCCGACGAACCCAGGCGGGCATTGGACCCGTAGCTGTTGATGATGCCGCCGTTGATGACGGTGGGATCGATCCCGCCCGCGTCCAGCAGCGCCGCGACCATGGAGGTGGTGGTGGTCTTGCCGTGCGTGCCGGCGACGGCGACGGTGGATTTGAGGCGCATCAGCTCGGCCAGCATCTCGGCGCGGCGGATGACCGGCACGCGGCGCTCGAGCGCCAGCTCCACCTCGGGATTGCCGCGCTTGATGGCAGTGGAGGTGACGACCACGGCGGCGTCGCCCAGATTCTCGGGCTTGTGGCCGATCATCACCTTGATGCCGAGATCGCGCAGATGCGCAATGACATAGCCTTCCGCCACGTCGCTGCCCTGCACGCTATAGCCCATATTGTGCATGACCTCGGCAATGCCGGACATGCCGATGCCGCCGATGCCGATGAAATGAATGGTGCCGATGTCAGTGCCGACGCCCTTCATGCGCGGGTCTCCGGAAAGAAAATGCCGTTCGGGCTGAGCGAAGTCGAAGCCCCGTGCTGAGCGGAGGCGAAGCATTCTCGCTCCGCTCGAACGAGCCCTTCGACTTCGCTCAGGGCGAACGGGGCGCGGGCGGCAAGGGCAACACGCCTCATGCGCCCGCTCCCGCAAGGCCGGCAAGCGAGATGGGCGGATCGGCGCGGACGGTGTCGATGGTCTGCGGCGCGGGACCGAAGCTCTCGATGAGGTCGCACATGTCGCTCGCCGCATCGGGCCGGCCGCAGCTCTTCGCGCGATCGGCCGCGTTCTGGAGCGCGCCCGGCTCCATGGCGAGCTTCTGCATCTGCTTGGCAAGCTCGCCGGCGGTGAAGCGGCTCTGATCGATGGCGCGGGCGCCGCCCGCCGCCACCATCTCGCGAACATTATAGGCCTGATGATTGTCCATGGCACTCGGCAGGGGAATGAGAATGGCGGGCCGCCCGGCGGCGGTCAGCTCGGCGATGGTGGAGGCGCCGGCGCGGGCGATGACGAGATGCGCCCAGCCCAGCTTCTCGGGCATGTCCTCGATATAGGTGGAGAGATCGGCCGGGATCTCCAGCTCGGCATAAGTGGCGCGCACGGCCTCGATATCCTCGGGCCGGCACTGCTGCGTCACCCGCAGGCGGCGGCGCAGGGAGATGGGCAGCATGCCCAGCCCGGCCGGCACGACCTGCGAGAGAATATTGGCGCCCTGGCTGCCGCCGGTGACGAGCAGGCGCAGCACGCTCTCATCGGAAAAGACCGGAAAGGGCTCCTCGCGCAGTTCCAGCACCGCCTCACGCACGGGATTGCCGACCAGATAGGTCTTGTCGGCATGGCGCGCGCGCAGCCGGCGCACGTCGGGATAGGCCGTGGCAATGGCGGCAACCTTGCCGGCGACCAGGCGATTGACGCGACCGAGCACGGCATTCTGTTCATGAACGAGGGCGGGAATGCGCTCGGCAAAGGCGCCGAGCAAAGCGGGAAGCGCAGGATAGCCGCCAAAGCCCACCACGGCGGAAGGCTCGAAGCTCTCATAGAGCTGGCGCGCCATGCGCCGCCCCTCGAGAATCTGGCGCAGGCTCCGCAGCCAGCCGCCGACACCGCCCGTCATGCGCCCGGCGGGCAGCACATGGGTCTGCACATCCTCGAACAGGCCCGGATAGGCCAGGCCGCGCTCGTCGGTAACCAGCGCGACCCGGTGGCCGCGCGCCATCAGTTCCTGCGCGACCGCATGGGCCGGCACCATGTGCCCGCCCGTACCGCCCGCAGCCAGCACATAGTGCCGGAATATGCTCATCGGCTCCGCCCCGCCCCTCTGGCCACCACGTTGGAAGAGCGGGCCATATAGGGATTACGCCGCGTGAAGGCCAGCAGAAGGCCCACGCCTGCGCACAATGCAATCATCGACGAGCCGCCATAGCTGATGAAGGGCAGCGTCATGCCCTTGGACGGGAAGAGCTGGACGTTGACGCCCATGTTGATGATCGCCTGCATGGCCATCTCCACGGCGAGACCGCCGGCGGCGAGGATGATGAACGGATCGTCCTCGTCGAGCAGGCGCAGCAGCACGCGCGCGACGATGGCGAAATAGAGCAG
>CBIMKI010000224.1:0-4246 GCA_966244395.1 uncultured Sphingobium sp.
GGCCGAGAGCGCACGGTGGAGAATGTCGTTGACGTTGGTGGCGACGATCAGCCGCTCGATCGGCAGGCCCATGCGCGCCGCGACATAGCCGGCGAACACGTCACCGAAATTGCCGGTGGGGACGGAGAAAGCAACGCTGCGCTCCGGCGCACCAAGGCGCACGCCCACATAGACATAATAGACGACCTGCGCGACGAGGCGCGCCCAGTTGATGCTGTTGACGGCCGAGAGATCATAGCGCGCGGCGAAATCGGCATCGTTGAACATGCGCTTCACCAGTGCCTGCGCATCGTCGAAGCTGCCCTCGATGGCGATGTTGTAGACATTGGGAGCGAGCACGGTGGTCATCTGCCGGCGCTGTACGTCACTGACGCGGCCGGCAGGGTGCAGCATGAAGATGTCGATCTTGTTGCGGCCCGCAACGGCATCGATGGCGGCCGAGCCGGTGTCGCCGGACGTGGCGCCGACAATGGTGAGATGCGTGTTCCGACGCGAGAGGAACTTCTCGAAGAGCAGGCCCAGGAGCTGGAGCGCGACATCCTTGAAGGCCAGCGTGGGCCCGTGGAAAAGCTCAAGCAGCCAGTGGCGATGATCGAGCTGCTTCAGCGGCGTGACGGCCGCATGATCGAAGCGCGCATAAGCCTGGGTGCACAAATCCCGCAGTTCATCCTCGGAGAGGCAATCGCCCAGGAAGGGACCAATGACCCGCACGGCCGTCTCTACATAAGAGAGGCCGCGCATGGCCGCGAACTCGTCCGCCGAGAAGCTCGGCCAGCGCTCGGGCAGATACAGCCCCCCGTCGCTCGCGAGACCCGCCAGCGTGGCGCCTTCAAAATCCAGCGCCGGAGCGCTCCCCCTGGTGCTCAGATACTGCATAGTGGTCGGCCCTTAGCGGGCCGTTGCGCGGGGCGCAATGTTGCTGCGTGCAGCAACGCCACGCGGAGGCCGGCCTACTTCCCCTCCCGCCAACGTTTGCGCAGGGCGAGGACGTAGATGACCAGCGCCGCGGCGGCGAAGAAGAACCATTGCATGGCATAGGAGAAATGGTTGTTCGGCACTGTCGACGGATCCGGCAGGGCCGAAGGCTTGAGGCCCGGCGCCGAGGCGTCGCTCACGATCATGAGGCGGAGCGGCGGAGCGCGCCCCATCAGGCGCGTGACGAAGCTGTGGCTATCCGGCTCATAAGTGGCGCGGCCTTGCACCGGCCCACCGGCCCAGGCGGCCTTGGCATGCGGGTCGGTTCCCACGCCCATATCGACAACCAGGCCCGGCCCTTCCGCCCCGGTCGCGCAATAGGCGATGTGGCGCCAGCCGGGCGTACCATCGCGCGCCCGGCCGCCGATGAGGCGCCAGTCGGTGACGCGCAGGCAATTGGCGGATAATGTGCGGAAGAGATAGCGCTCGTCGGCAGGGTTCATCACGGGATAGGCGGTAACGGGCCGCGTCATGTTCGCGCGAAACAGCGCGAGCGCCGCCTCCTTCTGCCCCAGACGGCCGAGCTGCCAGACGCCGAGGCCAACCATTGCGGCGACGGCGAGGCCGACGATCAGCGTCGCGACGATGGGGATAGGGCGTGTCATTGCGATGACCGGCCGGCGATACGCCCCTCCCGCGCCTGGTTGCGATATTCCAGGATCAGCAAAGCCGCCTTGGACGCGCGCAGGCAGAGAATGACCAGCACGGTGGTGAGCGGCACCCAGAGCAGGATGTGCACCCAGAAAGGCGGACCGGCACTGAGTTGGAGTGTCAGCGCCAGGGCCGTGACAAGTCCGCCGACGATAAGGATCAAGAAGGCCGCCGGTCCGTCCCCGACATTGAACGCACCATAATCCAGCGCGCAGACTCGGCAACGGGGCGCGAACCGCACCCAGCCCTCATAGAGCGGCGCAGTCTCGCAGCGCGGGCAACGCGCCCTCAGCGCAGCCTTGATGAGCGGCGTCGGCGCTTCGTTGGGCGCAGCGGGCGGCGCAGGATCGTTCATCGGGCCCTTCCAAGGACAACGGCCGCGCGCGAAAACCCGCGCGCGGCCGCAAATCGCTGACAATTGTTCTGGGCGCGGCGCCTGTCGCCCCGGATCATGGCCGGCCCCGCACGCGCTCGTCAGCCGACGTGCATCGGCGCGCCCCAGCCGCCCCAGACATAGATGGCGACGAAGAGGAACAGCCAGACGACGTCAACGAAGTGCCAGTACCAGGCCGCCGCCTCGAAGCCGAAATGCTGGCGGGGCGTGAAGTGACCCTTATAGGCGCGCACCAGATTCACGATCAGGAAGATCGTGCCCACCAGAACGTGGAAGCCGTGGAAGCCGGTCGCCATGTAGAAGGCCGAGCTATAGGGCGTCTCGCCGAACGGATAGGGCGCATGGGCATATTCATAAGCCTGGATGCAGGAGAAGAGGATGCCGAGCAGGACCGTGCACCACAGTCCCTTCTTGAGACCGTCCCGATCGCCATGGATGAGCGAATGGTGCGCCCAGGTCACGGTCGTGCCCGAGCAGAGCAGGATCAGCGTATTGAGCAGCGGCAACTCGAAGGGGTTGAGCACCTCGATGCCCTTGGAGGGGAACAGACCCTCGATCGGCGGAAGCGCAGAGGGGAACAACGAGAAATCGAAGAAAGCCCAGAACCAGCCGACGAAGAACATGACTTCCGATGCGATGAACAGGATCATGCCGTAGCGCAGGTGAAGCTGCACCACAGGGGTATGATCGCCGGCATGCGCCTCGCGCACGACATCCGACCACCACATGAACATGGTGCCAAGCACGCCCAGCACACCCAGGATGAAACCGGCACCGCCCCAGCTGCCCATTTCCGCCGGATGCATCCATGCAACCGCGCCGAGCGCCATCACCAGCGCGGACATCGATCCGAGCAGCGGCGTGATCGCCGGTGGGAGAATGTGATAATCATGGTTCTTGGCGCCGGCCATAAGATGTTCCCTGTCTTGTCTGCACGTGGCGATTTGGGCGTAGCGTTTGGCGAGTCTCTAGCCTCGCTCATCCGGCTTCTCAACCGGATAGAAGGTGTAGCTGAGCGTGATCTCCTCGACATCGCGATTGTCCGGATCGTCGAGGAATTTGCTGTCCACGAAGAAGAGCACCGGCATGCGGACCTCCTGGCCCGGCGCAAGCGTCTGCTCGGTGAAACAGAAGCATTGAATCTTGGTGAAATAGGCGCCCGACTGCTCGGGTGTCACATTGAACGTGGCCTGGCCGGTGATCGGCTTGTCCGACATGTTCTTCGCAAGGAAGACGGCCATGTTCTTGGCCCCGACCTTGACGGTCATCGTCCGCTTCTCGGGCCGGAAATTCCAGGCGAGGCCATTTGCCACGTTGGAATCGAAGCGCACCGAAACCGTGCGGGCCGCGCCCTGCGTGCCGTCGGCGAGCGTGGCGAGCTGGGTCTCAGTCGCGCGCTGCGTCGTGCCGCCATAGCCGGTGACCTGACAGAAGAGTCGATAGAGCGGCACCGACGCGAAGCCGAGGCCCAGCATGGCCAAAGCGACCAGCGCGGCAATGAAGGCGGTGCGGCGGCTGCTGGCCCGATTATGCGTGAGCGTTGTCATCGCGACGTCCCTCAGACCGACATCTTGGCAATGGTGATGCCGAAGAAGAGGATGCAGAGCGCGCCCAGCACCAGCGCCATGACGATGGAGCGGCTGCGCTGGCGGCGGCGGATCTCTTCCTGCTGTTCGGGCGTCATGACAGGGCCATCCAGTGATCGGCGACAAGCGCGGCGAAGACGAGAAAGAGATAGAGGACCGAGAATTTGAACAGCCGCTTCTCCGGCCCCATGGCGGCCGGGTCACTCTCGCGGCGGAGCGCCACCTGCATGGCCATGGCAGCGAAGATGCCGGTCGAGAGGAGCGCCGTGACGCCGTAGATCGGGCCGGTGAGCCCGAGCAGCACCGGCACCAGGGCAGCAGCGCCCATGACGGCGGTGTAGAAAAGAATCTGCCGGCGCGTCGTCGCCTCGCCCGCCACCACCGGCAGCATGGGAATGCCGGCATTGGCATAATCCATGCGTACGAACAGGGCGAGCGACCAGAAATGCGGCGGCGTCCAGAAGAAGATGAGCGCGAAGAGCGCGAGCGGCAGCGGCGCGATGCCACCCGTCACCGCCGCCCAGCCGATCAGCGGCGGAAAGGCGCCGGCCGCCCCGCCGATGACGATGTTCTGTGCCGTCCGCCGCTTCAGCCAGACGGTGTACACCAGAACGTAGAAAAGGATTGAGATCGCCAGCAC
>CBIMKI010000225.1:0-4231 GCA_966244395.1 uncultured Sphingobium sp.
GCGGCATTGGCGGCCTGACGGCGGCAATCGCGCTGCGCCGGCGCGGCTTCGCCGTGACGGTGATCGAGAAGGATCCGGCCTGGTCCGTCTATGGGGTCGGCATCATCCAGCAGGGTAACGTGCTGCGCGCGATCGACGCGCTGGGCATCCTCGACCGCTATGTGGACGCTGGCATGGGCTTCGATGCGGTGGAGGTCTATGCGCCCAACGGCATGAAGCTGGCGCGCGTCCCCTCGCCCCGGCTGCTGGAGCGCTATCCCGCCAATCTCGGCGTCAGCCGCCGCGCGATGCAGAAGGTTCTGGGCGACGGCGCACGGGAAGCGGGCGCCGAAATCCGGCTTGGGGTTACGGCAGAGGACATAGACGATGAGGGCAGCACGGTTTCCGTCCGCTTCTCCGATGGCACGACAACGCGCTACGACCTCGTGATCGGTGCGGACGGCGTCTATTCGCAAACACGCGCGACGATCTTCCCGGAAGCCGAAACGCCCCAGTTCACAGGCCAATCGGTGTGGCGCTACAATCTCCCACGTCCGGCCGATCTCGACGCGCTGCATGTGTATAACGGACCGATCGGCGCGGGGCTTGTCCCGATGAGCGACGATCTCATGTATCTCTATCTGACCACGCCGGAGCCGGACAATCCGCGCTATCCGCATGACGGACTGGCCACCGCCATGCGCGCCAAGACCGCTGCGTGCGCCCCTGCAATCCAGGCACTCGCCGAACAGATCACGGACAATGACGCTGTCGTCTATCGTCCTCTTGAGGGCTTGCTGGTCGAGGGACCATGGCACAAGGGCCGTGTGGTTCTGCTGGGCGATGCCGTCCATGCCACGACGCCGCATCTCGGTCAGGGCGCGGGCCTTGCCATCGAGGACAGCCTGGTCCTCGCCGAGGAACTCGCGCGCCATGATGCGATGGGCGACGCGCTCACCGCCTATCGCGACCGTCGGTTCGAGCGCTGCGCCTATATCGTACGCGCCAGCCTCGCCATTTGCATGGGTCAACTCGGCAAGGGGCCGCTCGTCGACAATGCCAGGGCGACTGCGGAGATGTTCGCGCTCACGGCCCAGCCGATCTGAGGATCGATCATGGATAGCGCGCCCTATCTGCTGAACGCCTGGTATATGGCGGCATGGAGTAGCGAAGTCGGCGAGACGCCGCTGCGCCGCCGCCTGCTGCACCGCCTTGAAGACGGCCAGGCCGCTGCGCTGATCGACGAGGCCGGCTTTCACAATCTGGACGGGGCCGATTTCCGGGACGCGGGTCCCGTCTTTCTCGGCGTCGATGCAGGTGGCACCCGCGCGCGCCGCCTTCTTCAGAAACCCATCGAACAAGAAAGGGAGGCGTCATGAGCCGCGTCACCGAAATCCGTTATGTTGGCTATGGCGTGGCCGATCTTGAGACCGAGCGCGCCTTCTATGCGGAACGCTGGGGCCTGGAGGAGGTCGCGGCCCAGGACGATATCGTCTGGTTTCGCGCACAGGGCAGCGACGCGCATCATGTCGTGCGCCTGCGCTCGTCCCAGACCAATCATCTCGATGTCATCGCGCTCGCCGCAGACAGCCGCAGCGACGTCGCTGCCTTGCACGAGAAGGTCGAAGGTGCCGGTTGCCGCATCATCCACCCTCCTCGCGATCTCGAGGGACCGGGCGGCGGTTATGGCTTCCGCTTCTTCTCCCCCGACGGCCTCCCATTCGAGATTTCCAGCGATGTGGCGAGCGGCCCCGTCCGCACCATCGACCGCTGGGAGGGCATACCCGTCCGCATCAGCCATATCGTGCTGCATTCTCCGGATCATCAGGCACTGGCCCGCTTCGTCGTGGATGCACTGGGCTTCCGCATCTCCGACTGGCTGGGCGATTTCATGTGCTTCCTGCGCTGCAACTCCGCGCACCACCGCATCGCCATCCTGCCCGGGCCGCCCTGCCTCAATCATGTCGCCTATGACATGACCGATGTGGACGGGATGATGGCCGGCATCTCGCGCCTCAAGCAGAATGGCACGGACATCCGATGGGGACCTGGCCGCCACACGGCGGGCGACAATACCTTCAGCTATTTCGTGACCCCCAATGGTTTTGTGGTCGAATATACCGCTGAACTGGAGGAGGTCGATTTCGAGGCCCATGTCGACCGGGTCTACACGCCGGCGCCGCGCATCATGGACCAATGGGGCATCGGCATAGGCGGCCCGCAGACCATGCCGCACGCTGCCCCCGATCCTTGCCTGTTCCAACCCGCACCGGTGTAATCCCATGGCTCTGTTCGAATATTTCCCCAACTATATCTGGAACCTCAGCGTCGCCATGGCGCTCGAGAGCGGCGCACAGATCGGCGAGATCGTGGATATGTGCCGGCCGATCCGCGATGCGGCCGCCAACGGCGCTGATGCGGGCACGCCGCAGTTCATGGCGCAATGGGTCGCGATGGCGGACCAGCTGATCGGGCTTGCCGACGAGGATGACGCACGGGGTTGCGGCTTCTCCGCGTCGGACAAGCTCGAACGCGCCGCGCTCTATCTGCTTGTTGCCGAACGCATGCAGGCGCAGGGCTCGGCAGGTCGCGAAGAAACCTACGCCCGCGCTCGCGCCCAATTCGATCGCTCCACCAGGCTCGGGCGACTCAATCGCGAGCGCATCGAGATTCCGCTGGCCAAAGGCACCATGCCTGCCCTCTATACTCGTGCCGAAGGGCCGGGGCCGCATCCTGTGGTGGTCTATTGCAACGGGCTCGATAGCTGCAAGGAGCTGCTCTACTGGTCGAAACTCCCTCAAGCGCTGGCGCGGCGCGGCATTTCGACCCTGAGCGTCGACCAGCCTGGCAGCGGTGAGGCTCTGCGCCTGCAAAATCTGCCGGTCGATCCGCACAGCGAACATTGGGCTTCGGCGGCCGTTGACTGGCTGGAAGCGCAGGGCGACGTCGATCCCGCGCGTATCGGCATGGCCGGTATCAGCCTCGGCGGCCATTTCGCGCCGCGTGCTGTCGCCTTCGAGCCGCGTTTCGCGGCGGGCGCCGTCTGGGGCGCCAATCACAACTGGGCCGAAGTGCAGCAGAAGCGCCTGCAACGCGAGGGGGAGAACCCGGTGCCGCATTATTGGGCGCATGTGATGTGGGCTTTCGGCGCGAAGGACATGGACGATTTCCTCGCGCGCGCGGCCGACATGCGGCTCGACGATGCGATGGATCGCATCCGGGTGCCTTTCCTCGTCACCCATGGTTCGAAGGACCGCCAGATCGCGCTCGATTATGCCCATCAGAGCTATGACCAGCTGGTCAATTGCCCGGACCGGGAGCTAAAGATCTTCACCGAGCGAGAAGGCGGCGTCGAACAT
This sequence comes from uncultured Sphingobium sp., assembly GCA_966244395.1. Taxonomy (GTDB): domain Bacteria; phylum Pseudomonadota; class Alphaproteobacteria; order Sphingomonadales; family Sphingomonadaceae; genus Sphingobium. The sequence goes on from CBIMKI010000225.1 coordinate 3,339, forward strand.
GTCGGCGCGGACAACATGGCCTACGCCCGCGACTATATCGCCGACTGGTTCGCGCAGCGCCTCAGCGGCCACACCGCATGAGCAGGGGAGAGAGCGCATGTCGTTGAAGCCCATCCGCCGCATCGTGACCGGCCATGACGCGCAGGGCCTGGCCATCATCCAGGAAGACGGCCTGCCGGCCCGCGTGCAGCGCATCGGCGGCGAACACGGCCCGCTCTTCTACGAGGTCTGGAACACCCGCGAGGCGCCTGCGCGCATCGACCGCGCCTCGGGCGAACCCACCGAAGACGGCATCAGCCTCGCACCGCCAAAGAACGGCACCCGCATCCGCGTGCTGGACATTCCGCCCGACGACGCCAGCTTCGAGACGATGACGCCGGAGCAGGCCAAGGCGCATTTCGCCGAGGTCGGTGCCCATGATGCCTCCTCTCATGCCGGCTCCGGCTCGCGCCACGCCTTCATGCACAAGACCGAGACGGTCGATTACGGCATCATGCTGGAAGGTGAACTCACCCTCATCATGGACGAGGGCGAGACGGTGATCGGCCCCGGGGACATCGTCATCCAGCGCGGCACCAACCATGGCTGGGCCAATCGCTCCGGCAAGCCCTGCCGCATCTGCTTCGTGCTGATCGATGGCGCCTATGAGGACGGACTCAGCTGATGCGGCTCGCCACGCGCGACAATGGCATGGCCGATGGCGAGCTGATTGTGGTGAGTGCGGACGGTGCGCGTGCGCTGCCAGCGGGCGAGGCTTGGCCGAACCTGCTGACGGCTATCGAACGCTGGCGGGAGGCCGAACCAGCGTTGCAGGCTCTGTCCGCCCAGCTCGATGCCGGCAGCGTCGGCCCACGGGCGCACCAAGGCCTCGATCTCGTCGGGGCGCGCGTCGG
>CBIMKI010000226.1:0-4161 GCA_966244395.1 uncultured Sphingobium sp.
TCGAGCAGCCTGACGCCCGAGGACCATCTGCGCCGCGCCGACGCCGCGCTCTGGGCGCGCAGCCCGGATACCGCCGAGCGGGTGCTGGCCTCTCTCCCTGTCACGCGCCAGGGCGTGATTGCCGCCCGCATCGCGTTCCAGCGCAAGGCGCCGGATGCCGCATTCAAGATGGGCGCGGCCGATCCGGTCGGCGCGCTCGATCCGGGCTATCTCGCAGACAAGGCCCGCTGGCTCTCCGGCAATGGCGACGAGGCCGGGGCGCGCCGCCTGCTGGCGACCCGCCTCACGCTGGGGCAGATGCCGATCCTGCCCGAGAAATGGTATGAGACGATGCTCTCCAACGCCCGGGCCGCCGCCCGCGACGGCGACTGGAGCACCGCTTATGCCATCGCCTCAAAAGTGGACGATGCCTATGCGCCCGGCACCGATGTGAGCGCCCAGCCGCTCGGCGAGCGCGACGATTATACCAGCCTCACCTGGCTCGCCGGCTCCGCCGCGCTCAACGGGATGCGCCAGCCCGCCCAGGCCGAGGGCATGTTCGCCCGCTATGCGAGCGGCGGCCAGTCCGCGACGGTCAAGGCCAAGGGCTATTACTGGGCCGGTCGCTCCGCCCTCGCCGCCGGCAATGCCCAGGCGGCGAACGGCTGGTTCGAGCGCGCCGCCGGCTATCCCGACCAGTTCTACGGCCAGCTCGCACTGGAGCGCCTGGGCCGCCCGGTGACGGCGCCGCCGGCCGATCCGCATCCGATCCAGCTTACCGAGACCGACCGCGCCACCTTCTCGCGCCAGCCTCTGGTGCAGGCCGCGCGCCTGCTCGGGCAGCAGGGCGCCTGGGCGGACCAATCCAAGTTCATCCGCGCCATCGCCGCCTCGACCAGCACGGAGCGCGACCATCTGCTCGCCGGCGAGCTGGCGCGCACGCTCGGCCGGCCGGATCTCGGCATCATGGCCGGCCGCCGCGCCACCGCGAGCGGTTTCACCGGCTATGACCGCGCCGCCTATCCGCACATGAAGGTGCCCGAGACCGAGCGTGACAACTGGACGATGATCCACGCCATCGCCCGGCAGGAGAGCCAGTTCGACCGGGCCATCGTCAGCCATGCCGGTGCGCGCGGCCTCATGCAGCTCATGCCCGCCACCGCGCGCGAGCAGGCCGGCAAGGTCGGGCTCAGCTACAATCTCGGCTCGCTGTTCGAGCCCGACTACAATGTGACCCTCGGCTCGACCTACTTTGTCCGCCTGCTGGCTTATTACAACGGCAGCTATCCGCTCGCGGTCGCGGCCTATAATGGCGGCATGGGCAATGTGAACAAGTGGCTCAAGGCCAATGGCGACCCGCGCACCGGCGCTGTCGACATCCTCCAGTGGATCGAGGACATCCCCCTCTACGAGACGCGCGATTATGTACAGCGCGTGCTGGAAAACGCCGTGGTCTACGACCTTGTCAATCCGCGCAAGGTCGGCGCCACGCAATCCAGAGCGCCGCTCAGCCACTATCTGGGCAAGCGCCAGCCGGGCTGATAAGAGTCGGCCATCATGACCGACGACACGCAAGAAAATCCCAGGACCCTGGAGGCCGTCGCCCCCGCCGAGCCCCAGCCCGCCAACCATCTGAGCGGCAAGGGCAAGAGCTTCTGGACCGGCGTGGGCATCGGCTCGGCCGCCATCATCGCGGCCGTCATGTACGCCAAGCGGCCGAAGAAGAAGCGGCGCTAGGACCCGGACTTTACCTGTCCTCCCCGTCAATTCCCGCGCACGCGGGAATCCAGCGGCGCACGCGCAGTCGGCGTGTGATATCCATGGGATCGGTTTGGCGAACTGACGTTCCCCGCGTCCACGACAATGACGAGCCGTTCGGGCAATCCGCCTCGCCCCATTGCCGATGAACGCCGATTGCGACATCAGACGCGCATGACCGCCACCACGCCACCGCCCAACTACATCACGCCCGCCGGCTTTACGGCCTTGCGCGCCGAATATGACCAGCTCCTCGGCGAAGAACGGCCGCGTATCGTGGAGATCGTGAGCTGGGCGGCAGGCAATGGCGACCGCAGCGAAAATGGCGACTATCTCTATGGCCGCAAGCGCATGCGCGAGATCGACCGGCGCCTCAAATGGCTCGCTCAGCGCATGAAAGCCGCCAAGGTCGTCGACCCCGCGCAGCAGCCCGACCGCAGCCGCGTCTTCTTCGGCGCCGCCGTCACCATCGCGGACGAGGACGACAACCGGCGCACCGTCACCATCGTCGGCAATGACGAGGCGGAGGCCGGCGAAGGCCGCATCGGCTGGGACAGCCCGCTCGCCCGCGCCCTGCGCGGCGCGACCTTGGGCGACCTGCGCCGCGTCCGCCTGCCGGGCGGCGAGAAGGAATGGGAAGTGATCGGGATTTCCTATCCCACAGCCTAGCCGCTGAGAACGGCGCCGCGCGGCCGATGTGGGGCGAAAAACGGATGTCGCGATTTTTCCTCACCGTCATTCCCGCGCGCACGGGAATGACGAAGGGGAAAGCCGTGACGGCTGCCTCCTACTCCACGCCCGCCATCGGTCGGCAATTTGCAAACGGCCCAATTGCCTCGCCAGCCCCATCCGCCGCCTGCCACGACGACCTCTCCAGATGCCGGACCTGCACGGCGCCATAACACCAGCATCTCCCGCTACCGCCGCGATACCGCGCATCGCCCGCCTCCCGTCCCCTCCTGGAACGAAGCGGCACGTTGCGCCCTTTCCTCCACACGCCCATTGCTTTTCCCGCAGTCTCGCTTATGGGGCGCGTGGAAGATTTTTGGGAGGATATTTGATATATCCGGCGTACCGGCTTTGCCGGGATCATGTCGCCGCCCAGAAAAGGTCATGCCATGCGCACGAGACTCTATCCGCTCACGGAACTGGAAGACATTCCAGGCACGACCGTGTTCAATGCCAAGCGCGCCCGCGAGGCCTATCATCTGCACAAATTCTGCATGTCCCTGATGGACGCGGACAATCGCGCCGCTTTCAAGGATCATGAGCGCGCCTATCTCGATCGCTTCAAGATGAGCGAGGAGCAGAAGCGCGCCGTTCAGGACCGCGATTTCAACAAGCTCATCGACATGGGCGGGAACATCTACTTCCTGGTCAAGCTCTCCAACACGGATGGCTGGAGCACCCAGCGCGCCGTCTCCTCCATGACCGGCATGACCGCCGATGAATATGCCGCGATGATGCGCGCGGGCGGCCGCTCGCCGGCCGGCCAACGCTCGATCCGCGAAGGGAACTGACAGACATGGCAAAGATTACCGCAGGCGTGGCGACCAGCCACGTGCCCGCCATTGGCGCCGCCTTCGATCATGGCCGCACGCAGGATGCCTACTGGAAGCCCGTGTTCGACGGCTATGACTGGGTGAAGGCCTGGGAAAAGCAGGAAAAGCCCGACGTCGTCATCCTGTGCTACAACGACCATGCCTCATCGATGATGCTGGACGTGGTGCCCACCTTCGCGCTCGGCATGGCCGAGGAGTTCATTCCCGCCGACGAGGGCTGGGGCCCGCGCCCGGTGCCGGTCGTGCAGGGCCATATCGAGCTGGCCGCCCATCTCGCCGAGCAGCTCGTCATCGACGAGTTCGACCTCACGCTGATGAACAATCTGGAAGTGGATCATGGCTGCACGGTGCCGCTGAGCCTCATGTTCGGGCAGGTCGAGCAGTGGCCGTGCAAGGTCATTCCGCTCGCCGTCAACGTGACGCAGTTCCCCACGCCCTCCGGCAATCGCTGCTGGATGCTGGGCGAGGCGATCCGCGACGCGGTGGCAAGCTTCCCGGAGGATCTCAACGTGCAGATCTGGGGCACCGGCGGCATGAGCCACCAGCTCCAGGGGCCCCGGGCCGGCCTCATCAACCCCGATTTCGACAATGCCTTCCTCGATGATCTGCTCGCGGACACCGACCGGCTGCGCAAGATCACGCGCCTCGAATATCTGCGCGAATCCGGCTCGGAGGGGATCGAGCTTATCATGTGGCTCATCATGCGCGGCGCGCTCGGCCCGGATGTGGAAGAGCTGCACCGCTTCTATCACGTGCCTGCGTCCAACACGGCCGTGGGCCATATCGTGCTCAAGCCCCGCAATGCGGCCGCGAGCAAGGCTGCGGCCTGACGCGCCTCATTGCTGCGCTAAATTACCCGGAT
>CBIMKI010000227.1:0-4112 GCA_966244395.1 uncultured Sphingobium sp.
TTTCTCCTGCGGCTGGCCGCGCGCCTGCCCTTCCTGTTCATCGCCACGCGCTTCTATGGCGCCTCCGTTCTGGGGCGCTTCGCTTATGCCGTGCTCATCGTCGAGCTGGCCGCCCAGCTCGCCACCATGGGGCTGAAGCGAGGCCTCGCCGAGGAACTCGCACAGGGCGAGCGCCCGCAGGCCCATGTCGTCGCCGATGCCTTGTTCGTCTGCCTCGTCGGCTGCGCGGCGGCCACCGCCTTGCTCATGCTCTTCCCCGAGGCGATGTTCCCCAATAGCGGCCTCAACGGGCTCGATCGGCTGTTCCCGCTCATCATCTTCGCCATCGCCATCGCCGATGTCGCGCTCGCCGCCTGCGCCTTCCAGTACAATATCGCCGCGACCGTGCGCGCGCGCTCGATCGTGGAGCCCTGGACGATCAGCATCGCGGCCGGCCTCTTCTATTTCTACTCGGCGCGCGATGGGCTCATCCTCGCTTATGTGACGGCCATGCTGGCGGCGCTCGTCGCCTCGCTCTGGCCGATGCTGCGCCATTACGGCCTGCCGCGGGGCTGGACGCCGCAGCCCGCGCGCCTCTGGCGTACCATTCGCCGCAACCTGCCGCTCGCCGCCGCCGACGCCATCGAATGGGGCACGCGCCGGCTCGATTTCGCGATCCTTGGCCTGTTCGCCACGCCTTATGTGGCGGGCATCTATTATACCGCGCAGCAGGTCGCCTCGCTGCCGCAGAAGCTCAAGAGCAGCTTCGAGCCGATCCTGGGCCCGGTCATCACGCGCAATGTCGCGGCCGGCAATCTGCGCGCCATCGGGCGGCAGGTATCGCAGGTGGGCTTCTGGATCGTCGCGGCCCAGCTCGGCGTGGCGCTGGCGCTGGGCATACCGGGCGAGGCGCTGATGGGTCTGTTCGGCCCCAATTTCGTGGGCGGCACCGGGGCGCTCGCGGCCCTGCTCATCGCGGAGGTGATGGCCGCGCCCGCGGTGGTGAGCGAGGCGGCGCTCGTCTATCTCGCGCGGTTCCGCAACATGCTCATCTCGCTCGCCACCATCGCGCTGCAGGCGGCGCTGACCGTCGCGCTGATGATGATCGGCAAGCGCATGGCGATGCCGGCGCTCTATCTGGCGGCGATGCCGGCCGTGGCGCTGGCGCTTTCGCTGGCGGCCGGGTCGACCGCCAAGGGCCTGATGCTGCGCCGCATCACCGGCGAGCCGATCGGCATCTGGCGCCCCAGCCTCCTTGCGGCCGGCCTGACCGGCGCGCTGGTGGGCATGGGCTTCACCATGCTGCCGCCCGCGCTCGAATGGGTCGAGCTGGTGATCGGCATTCCGGTGATCCTGGCGTGCTATTGTGCGGTCATCTGGGTCGTCGGCTTCGGGCCGGAAGACCGCGCCCTGTTCCGCAAGCACCGGATGTCGGGCGGAGATGCTGGCGACGACCCGCAGGACGGCGCGGCGCGGCCTTAGAGCATTTTCAAGTCAGATGGCTTCATCTGGCGAATCGGAAAATGCGGAAAACAAAAGAAAATAGCGCCGACTCACTTCTTCGCGGGTTCGGGCGCGATGGTCACGCGCACTTCTTCGCCATTCTTGCCCGGAAAGTCCTGGAAGATCGCATCGATCAGGTTCGGCACGAGGTAGGTGAGCTTGCTGCTCAGCGACTGCGCGCGCGAGGTGCCCTCGAAGATGCGGCCGCCGTCCGCCTTGTCGATCCGCAGCTTGAGCTGGCTCTGGAAGACCGTGTAACTCTCCACTTCGGGATAGCTCGGCCCCCAGAGGAAGGGATCGGAATAGCCCATCATGTAGACGCCGCGCCGCGTGCGATAAATGACCGGCGAGCGGTAGAAGGGATCGTAGAAGGGCGAGCGATAGCCCAGGCCAGTGCTGCGGACATGCTGCGTGCCCTTGTCCACGCCATAATCGAGATGGACGATGAGCTGCGCATTGGCCGGGTCTTCGGCGCGGCGATAGCCCAGCGCCACCAGATGCTCCGCCACCAGATCGGCATAATGGCCGAACTCCAGGCTGCCCGCATTGTAGCTATCGTCCGGCACGACCGTGAAGCTCTGCCCCTGCGCGGGTGGCGGCAGGGCCTCGTGGAAGCGCGTCACGTCCGCCTTGAAGGAGCTGGCGCAGCCGGTGAGCGCACCCATGGCGACCAGAGCGGCGGCGAGTGTGAAGAGACGTGTCTTTGTCATGGTCATGTCCAGTTGCCGGGGCACGCAGGCCCACTCGCCCATATAGACGAAGTTAGGCTGCTTCTACCTCAGGTCAAATGAACTCGGCTTGAATAAGTTGCCGCGCGCGTAAGGGCGCTCAGCGCATCAGCCCCATGGCCTCATAGGCCGCGCGCAGCGTGGGCGCCGCCGCCGCCGCTGCCTTCTGCGCGCCGCTGGCGAGGATGGCGTCGAGCGCGCCGTCGTCGGCGCTGAGCGCCACATAGCGCGCGCGGATCGGCGCGAGCGAGGCCACGACCAGATCAGCCAGCACCGGCTTGAATGCGCCGAAGCCCTGGCCGCCGAACTGCGCGCAGACCGCATCCGGCGTTATACCGGCAAGCGCGGCGTAGATGCCGACCAGATTTTGTGCCTCCGCCCGGCCCTCCAGCCCCGCTGCCTCGCTGGGAAGCGGCTCGGCATCGGTCTTCGCCTTGCGGATCTTCTGGGCGAGCGTATCGTCGTCGTCCGAGAGATTGATGCGGCTCATGTCGCTGGGATCGGACTTGGACATCTTGGCCGTCCCGTCCCGCAGGCTCATGATCCGGGCCGTCTCCTTCTGGATATAGGGATCGGGCACGGTGAACAGCTCGACGCCGAAATCGGTGTTGAACTTGATGGCGACGTCGCGCGTCAGCTCCAGATGCTGCTTCTGGTCCTCGCCCACCGGCACATGCGTCGCCTGGTAGAGCAGCACGTCGGCGGCCTGGAGGACCGGATAGGTGTAGAGCGCCACCGAGGCGCCCTCGCGGTTCTTGCCGGCCTTGTCCTTGAACTGCGTCATGCGATTGAGCCAGCCGATGCGCGCCGTGCCGCAGAGCAGCCAGCATAGTTCGGCATGGGCGGGCACGCGCGCCTGGTTGAAGAGCACGCTGCGCTCGGGATCGATGCCGCAGGCGACCAGAGCGGCGGCCATGTCGCGCACATTGGCAAGGCGCTGCTGCGCGCTCTCGTGCACGCTGATCGAATGGAGGTCGGCGAGGAAGAAGAAGCAGCGCGAATCGCTGTCCATCTCGTCCTGCATGCGCACCCAGTTGCGGATCGCGCCCAGATAATTGCCGAGGTGGAGATTGCCGGTCGGCTGGATGCCGGAGAGAACGCGCATGAGGCTACTCGGATCTGGAGGGTTCGATGGGCGCGGCCTTGGCCGCGCGCCGCCGCCTTAGCTGGGCGATGAGGTCCTTGTCGAGCGCTCCGGTGAGCCAGGCGACCGCGAAGAAGACGATCAGCCCCGCGCCCACCAGCACGCCGAGTGCCCCGGCGCGCGCCAGGATGTTGCCGCCGAAATAGGGCATGAGCAGCGGCATCAGCGCCATGAGCACCGCCGCCATCGCCGCCGTCGCCACCATCTGCCGCGCGATCCGCCCGGCGAGCCGCGCCGTGAAATGGAACCAGCCGCGATAATGGAGGATGGCGTAGAGCAGCAGGCAGTTGAGCGTGGCCGAGGCCGCCGTGGCGCCGGCGAGGCCGACGATGCCGAAGCGCTTCACCACCACCAGATTGACGGCGATGTTGAAGAGCAATGAGATGAGCGCGGTCCACACCGGCGTCCTTGTGTCCTCGCGCGCGAAGAAGGCGGGGTTAAGGATTTTGACCACCACATAGGCCGGCAGGCCCGCGACCAGCGCCACCACGATGTTCGCCATGATCGCGCCGTCATCGGCGGTGAACTTGCCGCCCACGAAGAAGGCCGTGACGAAGGCCGGCGCGCAGACGGCGAGCGCGGCGGCGGCGGGCAGCGTCAGCAGAGTCGCCATCTCGAAGGCATTGCCCTGCAGCCGCTGCGCCTCGCTCTTGTCGCCACCATGGATGTGCCGCGCGAGCATGGGCAGAATGGCGGTGCCGAGTGCGATGCCGACGATGCCCAGCGGCATCTGGTTGAAGCGGTCGGCCATCTTGAGC
>CBIMKI010000228.1:0-4108 GCA_966244395.1 uncultured Sphingobium sp.
TGAGGCGCCGCTCGTCATCTTCCCGCCCTGGATCAACCGCTTCTACATCCTCGATCTCAATCCGGCGAAGAGCTTCGTCAAATGGGCCGTGGACCAGGGGCTCACCGTGTTCATGGTGAGCTGGAAGTCCGCCGATGCCGATATGGCCGAGACGGTGCTCGACGATTATGTACTGCGCGGCCAGGTCGATGCCATCGAGGTCGTGCGCGACTTGCTGGGCGTGGAGCGTGTTCACACGATCGGCTATTGCGTGGCCGGTACGACGCTGGCGATCACGCTGGCGCTGCTTGCGGCGCGCGGGGAAGCGGACAAGGTCGCCAGCGCGACCTTCTTTACTGCGCAGGTGGATTTTTCCCAGGCCGGTGACCTGAGCCTCTTTGCAGACGATGAGCAGCTCGCCCTGGTGGAGAGCCTGATGACGGACGGCTATCTGGACGGGCGCTATCTCGCGGCGACCTTCAATCTGCTGCGCGGGCAGGACCTCATCTGGAGTTATGTGGTCAACAATTATCTGCTTGGGCAGGATTATCCGCCTTTTGACCTGCTCTACTGGAATGGCGATACGACCAACCTGCCCGGCAAATGGCTGCGCGGCTATCTCGCGGATCTCTATCGCGATAATCGGTTGGTCGAGCCGGGCGGCATGATGGTGGATGGCACGCCCATCGATTTGCGCGCGGTCAAGACGCCGGCCTATGTGCAGGCTGGCATCGAAGACCATATCGCCCCGCCCGAAAGCGTCTGGAAGCTGATGGATCAGTTCACTGGCCCTCGCCGCTTCCTCCTGGCGGGCTCGGGCCACATCGCAGGCGTGGTCAATCCCCCGGCGGCGAAGAAATATCAATATTGGACCTGCGCGGATGTTCAGCCCAGCCTTGCCGAATTTCGCGCCGCAGCCTGTGAGACGTCAGGCAGCTGGTGGCCTGACTGGATGGCCTGGATCGCAGGGCAGACACCAAAGACCATAGCGGTCACGGGCGCGCGTAAGCCAGGCGGCGGGCGATATGCCGCCATCGAGGATGCGCCCGGCCGCTACGTGCGCATGCGATAACGTCTGGTTGGGCGGGGCGCTTCTATACCATGATGTGATTTTGCTGCATTGCAAAAAATTCACCTTGATTGGAGCAGTTCGTTCGTCTATGTTGCATTGCAACAAAGACTCGGGAGCTTGTTTTGCCAGCGACGTCCATGAAGAAGCCGGTCACGCGCCGCGCATCCGTTTCCGCCAAGGACGGTGCGCGCAAGGGATCGACAGCTGCGGCGCTCGTCGGCAAGAACGCGTCGGAAACGGTCGAATGGCCGGTCGACGCGCAGAAGAGCGCAAAGAAGCCCGCTCCAAAGAAGTCTGTCGCAGGAAGCTCCAAAATTGCGGTGCCGCCGAAGGCGCCGCCGGTTACCCGGTCCACGTCCGCCCCGGTGGCGGCGAAGGCCGCGGCCCAGCCGGTGGTCGTCACGCCGACGGTGTCGCCTGTCGCACAAGCATCCCCTCCCATTTCCGCGCCCGTTGTTACTCCGGTAACTGTCGGGTCCGCAAAGAAAGGCCCATTCATCATGACCGACGCCATGGAAACCGCCAAGACTTACGCCGAGGAAGCCAAGACCCGTGTCCAGAGCGCCGTCGCCGAAATGAACGAGAAGGCGAAGGTCGCAATGGAGAAGTCCGCCAAGGCGATTGAAGAGTTTGGTGAGCTGACCAAGGGCAATTTCGATGCGATCGTGGAATCCTCCAGGATCGCCGCCAAGGGTGTGGAGACCATGAGTCAGGAGGCCGTCGAGTTCGGCCGCCGCAGCTTCGAAAAGTCGTCCTCGACCTTCAAGAGCTTCGCCGCAGTGAAGACCCCGGCCGAGTTCTTCCAGCTCCACAGCGAGCTGGTGAGCGCGACGCTGGACAGCTTCGCTTCGGAGGCTGCTCGCAACAGCGAAACGGTCTTGAAGCTCGTCGGGGACGTGTCCAAGCCGATCAGCAATCGCGTCGCGATCGTTTCCGAGAAGGTGAAGTCGCTCGCTGCCTGATCGCGCGACGACCCGGACGAAATCGAAGAGGCGGTCCCTGGACGGGGCCGCCTTTTTCATGCCTGGTAAGCGGCCGGTCATCCGGGCTCTTCCGGCCATCCGGTAGGGCCGGCCGTGTCGAATTTGCGCGCTAACCATGCTCGCCCCTTGCGCATCCCCCCTGCGGTGACCTATTTTCATGCCATGCACAGGTTGGAGGCACGCACCGCATCAGCGCCGCTTATGGCTGGCAGGAGCGACGAGGAAGGGCCAGGCGGTCCCGGGCTCGACATCGCCACGCGAACGCGCGCGCGCACAAGGAAGCCGACGCCCTACAAGGTGCTCATGCTCAACGACGATTATACGCCCATGGAGTTCGTGGTCGACGTGCTCCAGCGCTTCTTTCGCATGGACATCGAGCAAGCGACCCGCGTCATGCTGCATGTTCATCAAAAGGGCGTGGGGGTCTGCGGTGTGTTCAGCTATGAGGTTGCCGAGACCAAGGTGAATCAGGTGATGGACTTCGCCCGGCAGAATCAGCACCCGCTGCAATGCACGCTGGAGACGGCTTGAATTATTAGGTCTTCCGGCGGTTGGCCCGTCAGCTGTATACAAGGCGCTTGACCCGCTGCACGTTGCAATGCAGCATGACGTCATGGCATCTGAGCGCCCCGCCATAACGCAAAATCCCGATATTCGCTATTTGGCGCGGCTGCTTGGCGATGTGATTCGGATCTATGGCGGCGAGCGGCTGTTTCGGCAGACCGAATATATCCGCTCCACGTCCGTCGACCGCGCGCGCGGCATCGCACCGGCGGACGATGTCGATACCGGTCTCTCCGCGCTCAGCCTCGACGACACCACTGCCTTCGTGCGCGGCTTCATGCTCTTCTCGATGCTCGCCAATCTTGCCGAGGATCGGCAGGGCATCGCTATCGAGCCGGGCGCGGACGTCGCCAGCGCCGTCACGCGACTCGGGCAACATGGCGTCTCTCCCGAGGCGATCCTGGCGTTGCTGGAAAAGGCGCTGGTCGTGCCGGTGCTGACCGCTCACCCCACCGAGGTGCGGCGCAAGAGCATGATTGACCATCGCAACATCATCGCCGATCTCATGGCACAGCGCGACCAGGGTGCGCTGGAGACCATGGACGGCGAACCGATCGACGATGCGATCAGCCGCCAGATCGCCCTGCTCTGGCAGACACGGCCGATGCGGCGCGAGCGCCTGTTCGTGCGCGACGAGATCGACAATGCGCTCTCCTATTTTCGCGACATCTTCATGCCGGTGCTGCCCGGCCTCTCTGCGCGGTGGGACCGCGTTCTGGGCCGGCGCGTACCCGGTTTCCTGCGGCTGGGCACCTGGATCGGCGGTGATCGCGACGGCAATCCCTTCGTGCAGGCGGACCAACTCCGCACTGCGCTCAACCGTTCCTGTGGCTCGGTATTGCGCGTCTATCTGGACATGGTGCATGAGCTGGGCGCCCAGCTTTCCATCTCCAGCGAACTTACGGCAGTGCCGGCGGCGGTCAGGGATTTGGCGGCGGCGAGCGGGGACGAGGCGGCGAGCCGGCGTGACGAGCCCTATCGTCGCGCGATTGCCGGCATCTATGCGCGGGTCGCCGCGACCTACAGCCAATTGACTGACCTGCCGGCACCGCGCGCGCCGACAGTGAAGGCGATGCCCTATCCCTATCCCGATGCGCTGCGCGCCGATCTCATGACGCTCCAGAAGGGACTTGAGGTGGAGGGTGACGGCGCCCTGGCGAAAGGCGGGGCACTCAGCCGGCTCATCCGCGCGGTGGAGATATTCGGCTTCCATCTCGCCACGCTCGACCTGCGGCAGAACAGCGCCGTGCATGAGCGTGTGGTGGCGGAGTTGCTCAAGGTCGCGGGCGTCGAGGACGATTATGTCGCGCTTGACGAGGAGGCGCGCGTCGCGCTGCTGAGACGGGAGCTTGCAAACAACCGACCACTGGGTTCGCGCTTCGCCACCTATAGCGAGGAAACGGCGAGTGAGCTTGCCATTGCCGAGGCGGCGGCCGAGGCGCATCGCCAATATGGTCCAGCCTGCATCGACCAATACATCATCTCCAAGGCCGAGAGCGTCTCGGACATG
>CBIMKI010000229.1:0-4108 GCA_966244395.1 uncultured Sphingobium sp.
ACGATCTCGCCCACGCTTCGCCTGTGCTCGGCCCGGTAGCGCACCGCCGCGCTCGCCGTGGCGAAGCGCAGCAGGAAGGCGCGCGCCCCCTCCTGCGCACTGCACTCGAACGCGCCGCCCGTGGCAGAAGGGAAGATGCGGGCGAGATGATCGCGCGTTTCCGCTATGCCTTCGTCGCCGACCTTCAGGATCAGATGATGCTCATAGGCATCGCGGAAGGCGCGCAGCCGGGGCGGGATGCGGTCCCGCGTGAAGCGCCCGAGCCGCTGCATCAGCCGGTCGGAGAAGCCCTCGCCATGCGGCAGAAGCCGCCGCGCCAGTGCATCCACCCGTGCCTTGGCGGCGAAGAGCATCGGCAGGCGGTCGGTGCCGAGCCGCTCGATCACGCACATCGTATCGCGACCATAGACGTCCGCGATGTCGAAGGCCGTGCGGTGGATATATTCGCCCGCGATCGGCAGGCTGGCGAAGCCGCTCAGCATCGCGCGGCGCAGTTCGGCCAGCTCGTCGGCATCGTTGGTGCCGATGTAGAAGGTGGCGGTCTGTGCGTCGCGCGGGAAGGTGTCGAGCCGCACCGCAAAGACGATGAGCTTGCCCGCGCTGCCCGATGCCTCGTGGAGATGGCGCGGATCGGCATTGAAGCGCGCCGGGCTCGCCGCGTCCACATCCCGCACATGGGCGGCATAGTCGGCGGCGGCGGAGGCACGCGCGCCGTCCGGCGTCATGACGTCGCTCGCCGTGAACCGGCCGGATTCGAGGCGGGCCAGCATCGTCTCGGGATCATCGCCCAGCGCGATGCCGAGATGGTTGACCAGTTCCAGAGCGCCGTCCGCCGTCACGCGGGCGAACAGGGAAAGCTCGGTATAGGCCGGGCCGCGCCGCACCAGCGCGCCGCCCGAATTGTTGCACACGCCGCCGACCACCGAGGCGCCGAGGCAGCTCGACCCGATCACTGAATGGGGCTCGCGGCCGAGCGGGCGCAGTGCCTTTTCGAGCTGGTGGAGCGTGGTGCCGGGCAGGCACACGACCTGCCGGCCGCCATCGATCATATGACTGCCGCGCAGCCGCTCCGTGCTGATGATGACGAGCCCGCCGCCGGGATAGTCGTCGCCATCCGGTGTCGATCCGCCGGTGAGGCCGGTATTGGCCGCCTGCATGATGAGCGTGGCGTCCGCCGCGATGCAGGCGGCTGCCACGCGCCATAATTCGACCAGCGAGCCCGGCCGCACCACGGCGAGCGCCGCGCCCGCGCCGGTGCGATAGCCCTCGCGATAGCGCAGCGTCGTTGCCGCGCCGGTCAGCACATGGCGACGCCCCGCCAGCGCGCGGAGCCGGGCGATCAGCGCCTGGGCACTGCCCGTCACGGGGCGGCCGGATAGGTTTCGCTATGGCCCGAGCGCGTGTTCACGATGGTGATCGCGCCGTCGCGGTTCACATAGGCATGGAGCGCATGCCCGTCCGTGCCGCCGGCGAGGTTGACGATGCGCTGCGGCGGCTCGTCCCGGTCGGGCGAGCGCTCGGCGCTGTGCATCTGCCAGACGGCCGGGCGGCGCGGCGAAGCGCGCACCGTGTCGAACACGCTGGCGTCCGCGCCCTTGCGCGGGCCGTTCTGGAAGAGGACGATGCGCGGCGCGACGCTGTTCACGAAGACGTCGCTGTTGCTGACCTCGCTGCCATGATTGTTGGAGAGATAGAGGTCGACCGGGGCGATGCGGTTTTCGGGGCAGGCGAGGGCGTTTTCGACATTCCAGGTCGTGTCCGCCATGGCGAGCAGGCGTGCCTCGCCCCAGCGCATCAGGAAGCCGAGCGAGCGGGCATTCTCCTCCCCGCCGTCCTGGTCCTTGCTGGTCATGGCGGCGCAGGTCGGATTGGCGCTGGTGCCCGGCGCGTCATAGATTTCCCGGTCGCTATTCACGGCGAGCAGTTCCAGCCCGTCGATGGAGAGCGTCTCGCCCGCCTTCATCTCGCGATGCTCATGCCCTTCTATGGCCTTGAGATAGGCCGGGTAGAGCGTGGCGGTCGCGAAGCGCAGGCCGGCCGGATTGGCGTTCTCCGGCGGGAATTCGCGATTGGGGCCATGGTCGATGACCGTGCCGACCGGAATGGCCTTCAGCAGGTCCTCCACGCCGCCGACATGGTCGACATGATAATGGGTGACGACCAGATAATCGATGCGCGAGAGGCCGGCGGCGCGGGCGGCGGCGGCGATCCGCTCGGCGCTGTTGAGCGGCGGTGGCGCGGGCTTGCCCGGCTCGGCGCGCGCGCCGCCGACGCCAGTGGGCCAGCCCGTGTCGATGAGCATCGAGCGCCCCTGCGGCGTGATGTAGAGCGCCGCCGCGCCGCCTTCCACATCGATGAGGATGAGGCGGAGCGGATCGGCGCTGGCGGCGTCCTGGGCGAGGACCGGCGCGGCCGGCAGGGCGGCAAGCGCGAGAGCGAGCGGTGCGAGGGCTGACTTCATTGCGGGAAGGGTGTCCTGTCCGTGGAGAAGGCGAAGATGGTGGTCGAGCGGAACGTCTCGCCGGGCCGCAGCACGGTGGACGGGAAATTCGGCTTGTTCGGGCTGTCCGGGAAATGCTCGGTTTCGATGGCGAGCGCGTCGGTCTGCCGGATGGTGCGGCCATTGCCCGCGTCGATCGTGCCGCCGATACCGTTGGTGGAATAAAGCTGCACGGCCGGCTCTGTGGTGAGCACCTCCAGCTGCCGCCCGCTCCCGGGGTCGGTCAGCCGGACAGCCACGCGCGGCGCGGCGCCCGAGGGGCCGTCGAGCACGAAATTATGATCGAGCCCCTTGGCCAGCATCACTTGCGGATGCGTGGAATAGACCGCGTCCAGCATTGGCCGGGGCTTGCGGAAATCGAAGGGCGTGCCCTCGACGGAGGCGATCTCGCCCGTCGGCACCTGGTTCTCGTCCGTCGGCGTCCAGCGGCTGGAAAAGACTTGCAGAACATGGTCATAGACCGGCCCGCTCGCATGGGTGCCGAGGTTGAAATAGGCGTGGTTGGTGAGATTGAGCACAGTGGGCTTGCTGGTCGTCGCCTCATAGTCCAGCCGCAGGTCGTTGTCCGCGCCGATGCTGTAGGTGACCTTAAGCGTCAGCGCGCCGGGGAAGCCATTGTCGCCATCGGGGCTCACATGGCTCAGCACCACGCCCGCCCGGCCGTCCTTCGCGAAGGTCTGCGCCTTGAAGATCTTGCTCGCAAAGCCGGGGAAGCCGCCATGCAGCGTCACGCCGGTCTTGGCATTGCCGGGCAGCTTGTAGGCGACGCCGTCCAGCGTGAAACCGCCATTGCCGATGCGATTGGCATAGCGGCCGGTGATGGCGTTGAAGCCGATGAGCCGCTCCCATGCCTCGAAGCCGGTGACGCCGAGCACGACATTGCCGAACTTGCCGTCGCGGTCCGGCACGCTGATGTCGGTGATGGTGCCCCCGCGCGTCGAGACCTTGACCACCATGCCATTGTCGT
This sequence comes from uncultured Sphingobium sp., assembly GCA_966244395.1. Taxonomy (GTDB): domain Bacteria; phylum Pseudomonadota; class Alphaproteobacteria; order Sphingomonadales; family Sphingomonadaceae; genus Sphingobium. Next base: position 3,468 of record CBIMKI010000229.1, read on the forward strand.
TGCGCAGCGTAACGAGGTCGACCTGCGCGCCGTCCTTGGCCGTGCCGAAGACGGCGAGGCTGGCGCTCGGCGCGGCGAAGGCGGGCAAGGGCGCGCCGATGAGCAGCGCGCCGATCAGCAGCAGGGAGGATCTTGTCTTCATTGGAATTTGAACTCCGCCTGTTGCCATGTGATCGGGTTGAGCCGCACCAGCGCGCCGCGCACGGCATTGGTGAAATCGACATTCCAGCCCGGTCCGGTCGGATCGGTGGTGAGCACATAAAGCAGCCCGTCCGGCCCCGTCGCAATATCACGCACGCGGCCGAGATTGGCGAACAGCACTTCCTGGCTCACCACGCGCCGCCCCTGCACCGTCAGCCGCCGCAGTTGTTGTCCGCGCAGGGCGCTCACGAACAGCGAGCCCTTCCAGCCAGCATAGCGCGTGCCGTTGTAGAAGCCGATGCCGCTCGGCGCGATGGTGGGGAAATACCAGGCGGCCGGCTCGATCATGCCGTCCGCGCGAACATCCTTGATGCCCGGCTGCATGCCCTTGGAGACGACGCCCCAGCCATAGTTGCCGCCGCGCTCGATGATGTTGATCTCGTCGCCGCCCACCGGCCCATGCTCGCCACGGCCGTATATTGCGGTGATGGCCCGGGCGA
>CBIMKI010000230.1:0-4107 GCA_966244395.1 uncultured Sphingobium sp.
AGCGCCATCCGCGCGGCCGAGCAGATCGAGGAATATTGGCGCGACGTCGGCACGCTGGACGCTTATTGGGAAGCCAATATCGACCTCACCGACACCGTCCCCAAACTCAACATGTACGACCGCGACTGGCCGATCTGGACCGATCAGATCGTCGCGGCACCGGCCAAGTTCGTCCATGATGAGGAAGGGCGGCGCGGCCATGCCATCTCCTCGCTCATCTCGCAGGATTGCATCGTCTCGGGCGCGACGGCCCATCGCTCCTTGCTGTTCACCGGCGTCAAGATGGGGAGTTGGTCGAGCGTCAGCGAAGCGGTGATCCTGCCCTATTGCAACATCGGGCGGCAGGCGCGGCTCAGTAAATGCATCATCGATAGCGGCGTGCGCATTCCCGAGGGGCTGGTGGTGGGCGAGGACCCGGTGCTGGACAGCCGGCGCTTCCGCCGCACCGAGAGCGGCATCTGCCTCATCACCAAGGCCATGATCGAGAAGCTCAAATAGGGGTTTGATCTTGCGCGGCTCGTCGCGCACTTTTCCGGCGGCCGATCCGTCCGAGGGGGTTTTGAAGAGTTCCATGGCACGCGCTCCCGTCACTGTCCTCTCCGCTGCGTCCGAATGCTGGCCCCTCGTCAAGACAGGGGGCCTGGCGGACGTTGCCGGCGCCCTGCCGGCGGCGGTCGCGCCGCACGGCGTGGAGATGACGCGCTTCATCCCCGGCTATCCAGCGGTCCTGAAGGCCCTGGGGCGCAAGCGGTTGCTGCACCATTATGAGTCGCTGCTCGGCGCGCCTGCCCGCATCCTTGCGGCAAAGCATGACGGCCTGCCGATCCTGGTGCTGGACGCGCCGGCCTATTTCGATCGCCCTGGCGGCCCTTATTCGGACGGCACCGGGCTGGACTGGCCGGACAACGGCCTGCGCTTCGCCGCCTTCGCGCGGGCGGCGGCGGACGTGGCGACAGGTCGCGCGGGCGGCAAGGCCTATGACGTGCTGCACGCGCATGACTGGCAGGCGGGCCTCGCGCCAGCCTATCTCGTCTATGACGCGCCCGCCGCGCGCCGGCCGCGTTCGGTCATGACCATCCACAATATGGCCTTCCAGGGCTATTTCGGCGCGGACTTCTTCTCCCGGCTCGAACTGCCCCAGAGCGCCTGGTCGATCGAGGGCGTGGAATATCATGGCGGCGTCGGCTTCCTGAAGGCGGGGCTCATGCTGGCCGATGCCATCACCACGGTCAGTCCCGGCTATGCGCAGGAGATCCGTCGGCCCGAATTCGGCATGGGGCTGGAAGGGCTGATCGAGGGACGGCAGGACCGGCTCTCCGGCATCGTCAATGGCATCGATCCCGCGCAGTGGAACCCGGTGAACGACCCCGCGCTGGTGGAGAGCTTCTCGGCCGCGACACTGGAGCGGCGCGCGGCCAACAAGCGCGCGGTGGAAGCGGGGTTCGGACTGGAGTCTGGCGATGGGCCGCTGTTCGTCGTCATCAGCCGCCTCACCTGGCAGAAGGGCATGGATGTGCTCATCGAGGTGATCGACCATCTCGTCGGCCTGGGCGGACGGCTGGCGTTGCTCGGCACGGGCGATGCCGCGATCGAGGCGGGGCTGCATGCCGCCGCCGTGCGCCATCCCGGCCGCGTCGCCATCCGCATCGGCTATGACGAGCGGCTCTCGCACCTCATGCAGGGCGGCGGCGACGCCATTCTCGTGCCCTCGCGTTTCGAGCCCTGTGGCCTCACGCAGCTTTATGGCCTCGCTTATGGCTGCGTGCCCGTGGTGGCGCGGACGGGCGGGCTTGGCGACACGATCGTCGATGCCAATCTCGCCGCGATCCAGAGCGACGCGGCCACCGGCATTCTCTTTTCGCCTCTCGATTATCAGGGGCTTGCTCATGCCATCAGCCGCGCGGTGCATCTCTTTGCCGACCGGGGCGTGTGGCAGCAGGTGCAGCGGCGCGGCATGGCCGCCGATTTCAGCTGGTCGCGCAGCGGCAGGGCTTATGCGCAGCTTTATGCCCGTCTCAAGGAGCAGTCATGACCGTCCGCACCGTTGCCACTGCCCCCTTCGAGGGGCAGAAGCCCGGCACATCGGGCCTTCGCAAGAAAGTGAAGGTCTTCGCGCAGCCCAATTATTCGGAGAATTTCATCCAGTCGGTGTTCGACGTGGTGGAGGGCAAGGACGGCGCCACGCTCGTCATCGGCGGGGACGGGCGCTATCATAACCGCACGGTCATCCAGCAGGCGCTCCGCATGGCGGCGGCCAATGGCTTTGCCCGCGTGCTCGTCGGGCAGGGCGGTATTCTCTCGACGCCCGCCGCCTCCCATGTGATCCGCAAATATGGCGCCATCGGCGGGCTTGTGCTTTCCGCCAGCCACAATCCCGGCGGGCCGGACGAGGATTTCGGCATCAAATATAATGTCGCCAATGGCGGCCCTGCGCCCGAGAAGATCACCGACGCCATCTATGCGCGCACGCAGACCATCGATCGCTGGCTGACCGTGGACGCGCCGGACATCGATCTGGACGCCATTGGCGCCGTCTCGGTCGGCGGCATGGCGGTCGAGGTGATCGATCCGGTGGCGGACTATGCCGCTTTGATGGAAAGCCTGTTCGATTTCGACGCGATCCGCGCGATGGCGGCGGGCGGGTTCACCATGGCCTTCGACGCGATGAGCGCGGTCACCGGCCCTTATGCGCACGAGATTTTCGAGCGCCGGCTGGGCTTCGCGCCGGGCACGGTGCGCAACGGCACGCCGCTGGAGGATTTCGGCCATCATCATCCCGATCCCAATCTGGTCCACGCGAGGGATCTCTACGATCTCATGATGGGGCCAAACGCGCCCGATTTCGGCGCCGCGTCGGATGGGGACGGGGACCGCAATCTCATCATCGGCAAGGGGCGTTTCGTCACGCCCTCGGATTCGCTCGCGATGCTGGCCGCGAACGCGCATCTGGCGAAGGGCTACACCGCCGGCCTCAAGGGCATCGCCCGCTCCATGCCGACCAGCGCGGCGGCGGACCGGGTGGCTGAGAAGCTCGGCATCGCCTGCTACGAGACGCCGACGGGCTGGAAATTCTTCGGCAATCTGCTCGATGCCGGGCTCGCGACCATCTGCGGCGAGGAGAGCGCCGGCACGGGCAGCGACCATGTGCGCGAGAAGGACGGCGTCTGGGCGGTGCTGCTCTGGCTCAACATCCTCGCAGTGCGCAAGCTCAGCGTGGACGCGCTCGCCCGCGACCATTGGGCGACCTATGGGCGCAATTATTACGCCCGGCACGATTATGAGGCCGTCGAGACGGAGCGGGCGAACGCGCTGATGGCCGCGCTGGAAGCATCGCTGCCGGCCTTGCCGGGCAAGGCCTTCGGTCCGCTCACGGTCGCGGCGGCGGACAGCTTCTCCTATGTCGATCCGGTCGACGGGTCCGTGAGCCGCAACCAGGGCCTGCGCATCCTCTTCGAGGGCGGCGCGCGCATCGTCTTCCGCCTCTCGGGCACGGGCACGCAGGGCGCGACGTTGCGGGTCTATCTGGAGCGCTATCAGGACAGGCATGGCGTGCTCGACGCCGAGACGCCGGACATGCTGGCCGACCTCGTCGCGGCGGCCGACGCCATCGCCGGCATCGCCCGCCATACCGGCCGCACGGCGCCGGACGTCCTCACCTGATGCGGCGCCCGCCGCCCTCCAACCTCCAGCCGTCACCCCGGCGCAGGCCGGGGCCCACAGCCACCGCGCAACCATGGGTCCCGGCCTGTGCCGGGGTGACGGCATAGATGGGAGAAGGCCCCCTCGGCGCGCATCTCACCGATGGCGGCGCGACCTTCGCCGTGCGCTCGCCCCGCGCCGACAATGTCACGCTCTGAATCCACGATGGACATGGCGAAACCCGCCTGCCCATGACACGGGACGGCGACGTCTGGCGGCGCGACCTGCCGGGCGCGCGCGCCGGCATGGCCTATGGCTATCGCGCCGAGGGCCTGTGGGCACCGGACCGGGGCCATTGGTTCGATCCCGCCAAGCTGCTGGTCGATCCTTATGCCACCGCGCTCGACCGGCCTTTCGTCCATGACCCCATGCTGAGCCGCTACGGCGCGGACACCGGCGATCTGGTCC
>CBIMKI010000231.1:0-4081 GCA_966244395.1 uncultured Sphingobium sp.
CCTCGCGCCGGACATAGTCGGCCTGCGGCGTCACCGCGTCGAACCCCTTTGACGGGATGTCGGGCGTCATCGGCGGGGTCTGGGCAAAGACCTGCTGCCCGCTCAGGGCCAGGGCAGCAACGAGCGCTATCCGTCCACCGATCATGCAAAGCTCCTATCGTCATGCCAGCCCCTCGAATGCCTGCAAGGCAGGCGCTCGGGATAAACTTCAGCCGAAGGCTGAAGGCTGGCATCCATGTCTCTCTTCCCACCAGATGCCCCCGCAAATGACAAGAGACATCGACCCCAGCCTCCGCTGGGGTGACGGGTCGACACGGGATGCGAGCAATCGCCCCTTTCACCCCGGGCCCTAAGCGTTTAGGGGCGCTTGCATGATCCTCGTCATCGACAATTATGACAGCTTCACCTGGAACCTGGTCCATTATCTGATGGAGCTGGGCGCCGAGGTCGAGGTCGTACGCAACGACGCCATTTCGACCGGCCAGGCCATGTCCTCCGGCGCGGAGGCGTTCCTGCTCTCGCCCGGACCCTGCACGCCCAATGAAGCGGGCATCAGCCTCGATCTCGTCGCGGCCTGCGCCGATGCGGGAAAACCCCTGCTGGGCGTCTGCCTCGGCCACCAGACCATCGGCCAGCATTTCGGCGGCAAGGTGGTGCGCGGCGGGCTGATGCACGGCAAGACCTCGCCCGTCAGCCATGACGGCACCGGCCTTTTCGAGGGCCTCCCCTCGCCCTTCACCGCGACGCGCTATCACTCGCTGATCGTCGAGGACATTCCCGCGAGCCTGATCGTCAACGCCACCAGCGATGATGGCTCCGTCATGGGCTTCCGCCACGAGAGCCTGCCCATCCACAGCGTCCAGTTCCACCCGGAGAGCATCGCCACCGAGCATGGCCACGCCATGCTGGCAAACTTCATGAGGCTGGCGGGCATGAAGGCGAAGGCGCGCGCCTGATGGCCGCCACCAGTCTCCTGAGATTGCGGCTGCTGCGTGAGAGCGCGCCGCCCAATCCGGATGGCAGCGCCGTGCGGTTCGGCCTTCAGGACAATAAGGAAGCGATTCACGAGGGCACGCTGCGCGACGACGGCAGATATGCCTTCGATTTCGATCTGCGCGTGGCCGAGGCGGACGATGAAACCGCGCCCCCGGTCTTTCTCGGCCCCTTCGCCTTCGGCAAGCCGTCCGATCGCTTCGTCTATCTCTCCTGGCAGCGCACCGATGCGCCGGGCTATGCCAATCGCGTGAAGGCGCGCCTGGCCGATATCGGCTGGGCCGATGTGCGCGCGGCGCAGGAGAGCGGCGGACGGCTGGAAGCGGACCTTTCGGGTCGCAAGGCCGGTGGCGGCAAAGTGCCGGTCACCTGGCAATTGGTCGACAAGGCCGAGCCCGCGCAGGACGCGGGCGACGCGCTCGGCGAAGAGGCCGTTTAGGTTCAAGCCCAGGGCCTACCGAAGCCTGAAAGCCCGCTGCCGCTTGCGGGCGGCGCCAAGACGCGGCAAAGGCAGCCCATGACCGCGCTCACCGCCCTGCCCGATCCCACCCTGCCACTCGCCGCCGATGAGGCGGGCGCCGCCTTCGCCGCGATCCTCGACGGGACGGTAAGCGACGAGGCCGTCGCGACCTTTCTCGTTGCCCTCTCCGACCGGGGCGAGAGCGATGTGGAGATCGCCGCCGCCGCGCGGGAGATGCGCGCGCGGCTCATCCCGGTCTCGGCGCCCGCAAATGCCATCGACGTCTGCGGCACGGGGGGCGACGGGCACCATACGCTCAATGTCTCCACTGCCGTCTCCCTCGTCGTCGCCGCCTGCGACGTGCCGGTCGCCAAGCACGGCAATCGCGCCGCTTCGTCAAAGGCCGGCGCGGCGGACACGCTGGAGGCGCTGGGGCTCGATCTCGACCTCGCCGCGCAGAACGCCGAGCGCAGCCTGGCGGACATCGGCATCTGCTTCCTCTTCGCGCAGAAGCATCATCCCGCACTGGCGCGCATCGCGCCCATTCGCAAGGCCATCGGCAAGCGCACCATCTTCAACCTCATGGGCCCGCTCGCCAATCCGGCGGGCGTGACGCGCCAGCTCATCGGCATCGCGCGGCCGGCCTATGTGCCCATTTATGCCCGCGCGATCGCGGCCCTGGGCACCGAGCGGTCCATGGTCATCTCCGGCGACGAGGGGCTCGACGAGCTGAGCCTTGCGGGCGGCAACGACGTGGCGGACGTGACCGCCGACGGGCTGGTCGCCATGCGCCGCGTGAGCGCCGCCGATGCGGGTCTGCCCAACCACCCACTGGAAGCGATCCGTGGCGGCGACCCGGCGCATAATGCCGCGCGCCTGCGCGCGCTGTTGCAAGGCGAGGCGGGCGCCTATCGCGACGCAGTGCTCTTCAATGCCGCCGCCGCTCTGGTGGTCGCGGGTGCGGCCGAGACGCTGCGCGAGGGCGCCGAGGAAGCCGCCGAGGCCATCGACAAGGGCCTTGCCAACGCCCTGCTCAACTGCTGGATCGCCTACCGATGAACAAGCTCGACGAGATCTGCGCCACCAAGCGCGAGGAAGTGGCCGCGCGCAAGGGCGCGACAAGCCTTGCCGATCTTCAGGCACGCGCGCTTGCCCAGACGCCACCGCGCGGCTTCCGCCGGGCATTGGACGCCAAGGTGGCGGCGGGCGGCTATGGCCTCATCGCCGAGGTCAAGAAAGCCTCGCCCTCCAAGGGCCTGATCCGCGCCGATTTCGATCCGCCGGCCCATGCCCGCGCCTATGAGGCGGGCGGCGCGGCCTGCCTCTCGGTGCTGACCGACGCGCCCTATTTTCAGGGGCATGAGGATTATCTGGTCGCCGCGCGCGCCGCCGTCTCGCTGCCGGTGATCCGCAAGGATTTCATGGTCGATCCCTGGCAGGTGCTGGAGAGCCGGGCGATCGGCGCGGACGCGGTTCTCATCATCGTCGCGGCCCTCTCCGACAGTCAGATGGCCGAGATCGAGGATGCGGCGCTGGGCCTTGGCATGGACGCGCTGGTCGAAGTGCATGACGAAGCGGAGTTGGAGCGCGCCCTTTCGCTCAAGTCGCGGCTCATCGGCGTCAATAACCGCAATCTCAAGGACTTCACCGTCGACTTTGCCCGCACCTATGAGCTGGTCGGCCGGGCGCCGGAGGGTTGCACCTTCGTCGCGGAGAGCGGCCTTGGCGCCAGGGCGGATCTCGACGCCATGGCCGGACATGGCGTGCACTGTTTTCTCGTCGGCGAATCCCTCATGCGGCAGGCCGATGTCGAGGCGGCGACCCGCGCGCTGATCGGGGCATGAGCAGGCTCAGCCATACCGACGAGGCCGGCGCCGCGCGCATGGTCGATGTGACGGCCAAGGCCGACACCGCCCGCACGGCGACCGCGACCGGCCGCATCGACATGAACGAGGCGGCGCGCGCCGCCATCGCGGAGGGGACCGCCGCCAAGGGCGATGTCTTCGCCGCCGCCCGCATCGCCGGCATCATGGCCGCCAAGAAGACCAGCGAGATCATCCCGCTCTGCCACCCGCTGCCGATCACCGGCATCACGCTGGACCTGGCGCTGGACGAGACCGGCGCCACCGCCACGGCGACCGTCAAGACTTCCGGCAAGACCGGCGTGGAGATGGAAGCGCTGACCGCCGTCTCCGCCGCCTTGCTCACGCTCTACGACATGCTGAAAGCGGTCGACAAACATATGAAAATCGGCGGAATCCATGTAACGGCCAAGGCTGGCGGCAAGTCGGGCGACTGGACCGCCTGAGCCATGCGGATCGCCGCCGTCCCGCCTGCCGACATCGCCGCGCCGCAGCACGAGGCCGCTGCATGAGCCTGCTCCCCGTCGACGAGGCGCAGCGCCGGCTGCTCGACCGCGCAGCGCCGCTCCCCGTGGCAACCGCGCCGCTGGACCAGTGCGCCGGGCGCTGGCTCGGCGCGCCGCTCGCCGCCCTGCGCGACCAGCCCTGGACCGATCTCTCCGCGATGGACGGCTATGCCGTGCGCTGGGCCGACATGCCGGGCCCATGGCGTCTCGCGGGCGAGGTTCAGGCCTTCCTCGCCATTCTTGGCTTCGACGACCGCGTA
>CBIMKI010000232.1:0-4027 GCA_966244395.1 uncultured Sphingobium sp.
AACGAAAGCCGGATCGGAGCGCCTTCACCCGGCCGGACACGCAACTCGCGCGTCAGCATGAGGCCGCGCTGGCGAGCGATTATGCGCAGGCCGCCAAGAGCGACGCCTGGCATCAGCGGAGCGGCGACGGCCCCGCCGATGCGGCTACCGAAGACGCCACGCTGGTCGCATCGCAGGACGAAAGCGCGCCCAGCACCGAAGCGAACCGGCGCGAGCGCAAGGCCGCGTCGCATGGGCCGGGATCGGGGCCCGTCTGGGATGCCCAGCGCGGCCGGGTGTCGGAGGATGCGCTGAAGCGCGGCCTTGAGCCAGGCGAGATGGGCAACGAGGACGATCTCCACCGATGAGCGGCGAGATCCGGACTGCCCTTATCGCTGACGGCCACGACTGTTCGCGAATGCGCTGGTAGGCGTCGTCTGGAAACTGAAAAGATAAGGCTGACCTGAACGAAACAGCCCTCCTTTTCCATTATGGAAGAGGAGGGCTGTTTCGCTCCGCTGGAAACGGCGGAAAGCGCGGCGTCTGCCTTCGCCGCTTATTCCGCCGCGACGCCCGCCTTGGCGAACATGTCCTCGCCCTCATCGCTCTGCGCTTCCGCGCCATCATTGGCGCGCAATTTCTTGCGGCGATCGAAGCTGTCCCACACCTCGTTCCAGTTACCGCGCGTGGCACCCTTCGAATATTCCGTCGCGCGCGTCTCGAAGAAGTTGGCGTGCTCCACGCCGTTGAGCAGCGGCGTAAGCCAGGGCAGCGGATGCTCCTCGATCATGTAGATCGGCTGGAAGCCGAGCTGGCCCAGGCGCCAGTCGGCGATATAGCGGATATAGCGCTTGATTTCCTTGGCGGTCATGCCGGGCACTGGCCCTTGCTCGAAGGCGAGGTCGATGAACGCGTCCTCGAGCCGCACCGTCTTCTGGCAGCAATCGATGATGTCTTCCTTGACTGCCTTGGTGAGGCACTGGCGCTCGGCCGTGAAGGCGTGGAAGAGGCGCACGATGCCCTCGCAGTGCAGGGTCTCGTCCCGCACCGACCAGGAGACGATCTGGCCCATGCCCTTCATCTTGTTGAAGCGCGGGAAGTTCATCAGCATGGCGAAGCTGGCGAAGAGCTGCAGCCCCTCGGTGAAGCCGCCGAACATGGCGAGCGTCTTGGCGATGTCCTCGTCCGTGTCGACGCCGAAGGTGCTCAGGTAATCGTGCTTGTCCTTCATCTCCTTGTACTGGAGGAAGGCGCTGTACTCGCTCTCCGGCATGCCGATCGTGTCGAGCAGGTGCGAGTAAGCGGCGATGTGCACCGTCTCCATGTTGGAGAAGGCGGTCAGCATCATCTTGATCTCGGTCGGCTTGAACACGCGGCCATATTTGTCGTGGTAGCAATCCTGCACCTCGACGTCGGCCTGGGTGAAGAAGCGGAAGATCTGCGTCAGCAGATTGCGCTCATGATCGGAGAGCTTCTGCGCCCAGTCGCGGCAATCCTCGCCCAGCGGGATCTCCTCGGGCATCCAGTGCACCTGCTGCTGGCGCTTCCAATATTCATAGGCCCATGGATATTCGAAGGGCTTGTAGACCTTGGAAGCTTGAAGAAGAGACATGGCTATTACTCCGAGACGGGATTTATAGGGTCGCCATATGGGATGATGGCGGGAATCGTTGCGATGACGAGAAAGAGCGTGCCGTTCAGGCGCTGAAGCAGTGGCCGCAGGCCCTTCTCCGGCGAAGGCGAGAGCCGTGCGGAAACGCCCAGCGCGGCGAAGGGCAGAATGGCGAATGCTGCATCGGCCACCGTAGCGGCGGGCACGGCATCCACCCGTTCGCCAAGGCCGGTCAGCGCCGAGACAGCCTTGAATGCCAAAAACGCGGCAGTCGCGAGCCATATGGTGCGGGCGTCACGGTTTCTCAACAGGGCCGTCATGCCGCGATCCTCGTCAGGCCCCAGGCGAACATGGCGAGGATGAGGCCGCCCGAGACCAGCATGGTGCCGGCGATGCGCTTGCCATAGGCGCGGGCCTCGCTGCGTGCCGGGAACGCAAGGACGAGAACCCCGCCCGCAGCCACAAATGCGGAGACGCAGGCCATGACGAGCGCGGCGCGACTCATCGGCGCGGACCCCAGCGGTCGACATAGATGGTCTGCGTCACGGTCTTGGTGCGGTTCGCGCCCACGCCCAGGAAGACGACCCCGATGAAGAAGCCGAAATCGTACCAGCCGCCATTATTGGGCACGGCATAGACGGCGACCTGGGGTTCGAAGAGCGAGAAGATCCACGCCACCGGGAAGATGAAGCCATGCCATAGGCCGAGCAGGAAGCCCGGCGTGTCCGGCGTCTGGCTGACCGCGTCGGCCGCTTGCCGCGCGCATCCGGCAAGCAGCGGCAGAGCGAGCAGCGATGCTGCCGACCAACCGTGCCGCGACGGGGCCGAATGCGGGACACCTGCCCGGAACTGATGCGGGGTCTTGCTCATTGTGCGGACATGGACCCCAAAGAAGGAGAGCCATGATGTTCGAGAAATGGCGCATCAAGGAACATATGGAAGTCTGCGATTCGGCAGGCCGCCATATCGGCACGGTCGACGAGACGCAGGACGACCGCATCAAGCTGACCCGCAGCGACTCCAGCGACGGAAGCCATCATTTCGTGGACTGGGACACTGTCGACCGGATCGAGGACAATCGCGTCTATCTGAAGGCCGGCAGCCCGCTGCCCGCGGGCCTGGAAACGGCCACGACGAGTGCGCAGGCCGGCGGCGCCGGCAGTGCGGCCGCCAATTTCGGCGGCAGCGCGGGGGCAGCCAATCTTCCTGGCGAGGACCAGCCGCTCTTCGGCACGAGCGGGCATGGCACGGGCATGGGCGGCTCCGGCCCCACCTGACCCCGCATTCCTCCTACGTGACGGGCACTTGCAGACCTGAATGCATCGCAGGGCGCTCAGGTTACGAGTGTCGGGCCCGGTTCCTGGTGAAGGAGCCGGGCCAACCCCGTTAGCGGCCATGCGCATGACGCGGGATGTGCGAGTCTCGCTCCCGTCAACGCAAGCGCCCTCGACGGCGCGAGTCAGCCTACGATGGGTCACGAATGCGTCGGCTATGCGAGCGAGCCTTGTCATTTGCCCTTCGACCATATGGGCGCGCCCTGCGCGCATGCGCTGGAAAGCCTTTTTCCATCCTGGCTGCGGGCCCGCCATCCGGGGACGGCTCCGGCCTGCCTCATGCCATCCGTAGACGATCTCAGCGTCCGCCATCTGGTCCTCGCGCGCTAATTCAGTGGCTGCCAGAGCCTATTCTCCGATCGATCCCGCCCTCATTGGCAGGCCAGGCACTCGTCATAATCAGTGGTCCGCGTCTCCAGTTCGATCTTCGGCGCCTCGGGCGTGTTGTCCGCTTCCACGCCGCCTGCGAAGCCGGCACGCTGCACGGACTTGGAGCGCAGATAATAAAGCGACTTGATGCCCAGTTCCCACGCGCGGAAGTGCAGCATGAGCAGATCCCACTTCTCCACATCCGCCGGGATATAGAGATTGAGTGACTGCGCCTGGTCGATGAAGGGCGTGCGATCGGCGGCGAGTTCGATCAGCCAGCGCTGGTCGATCTCGAAGCTGGTCTTGTACGTGTCCTTCTCTTCCTGGCTCAGGAAGTCGAGATGCTGGACGCTGCCGCCCTTCTCCAGGATCGAATTCCAGACGTTGGTCGAATCCTTCGACTTGGCCTGGAGCAGCTTCTCCAGATAGGGGTTCTTGACCACGAAGCTGCCTGAGAGCGTCTTGTGCGTGTAGATGTTCGCCGGGATCGGCTCGATGCAGGCGGATGTGCCGCCGCAGATGATGCTGATCGATGCGGTGGGCGCGATCGCCATCTTGCAGGAGAAGCGCTCCATCACGCCCTGGTCGGCGGCGTCCGGGCAGGGGCCGCGCTCATGGGCGAGCATCATCGAGGCCTCGTTGGCCTTGGCATTGATGTGCTTGAAGATCTTGAGGTTCCACGACTTGGCCATGGCGCTCTCGAAAGGGATGCTGCGTGCCTGGAGGAAGCTGT
>CBIMKI010000233.1:0-4014 GCA_966244395.1 uncultured Sphingobium sp.
CCACGCGCAGCAGACGGATGGCGTTGACGCTGAGCACCAGGGCGCCCGAGGCGTCCGTGGCCGCGTCCCAGATGTCGACATTCTCAAGCCCCGGGAAACCCTGCTGCCAGCGCCCCTCGCGGAACCAGCTCAGCTTGTCGCGGGAAAGCGCCCAGAGGCGCCCAAAGCCATCCTCTTCGCACAGAATGGGATTTTGGCCGGCCGGCAGGGCGGGGAACGCCTGCTGGCCGCGATCGTCGAACAGCAGCGCGCGCGCGCTCTGCACGAACCACACGCCGCCCGCCCGCGCCGCGCAGAGCACGCCGCTCTCGCCAAGGCCGGAAGCAATCAGCCGCGGCGCCTCATGCGGCCTGATCCGGTAGAGGCTGCCCAGGCTGAACAGATAGACGCTGCCGTCCCGCGCGGCGGCCAGCCGCTGCGGCGCGCTGGGGCGGCTCGCGACCGCGGTGACCGGCACCGCATTGGCGGGATGGAAGCGGTGCAGCGCCTCGCTGCTCGATATCCAGATATTGCCTTCGCGGTCCGGAAAGACATCGAGCGTGGCGACCGCGCCCGCCCGGTCATTGTCGCTGAAGAGCTGCGGCGCCGTGCCGGCATTGGCGACATTGTCCGCATCGGGAATGAGAAACATGCCGCCGGAGAGCGAGCTGCCCCAGATATTGCCGTTGCGGTCGAACCGGATGCGGGGAAAGTTGATGCCGGGCACAGGCGGATAGGCAATGGGCTCGCGCGGCGGGCGGCCGCTCGGGTCCCGCAGCATCCGCGTACCGAACTCGTCGGAAAGCCAGAGCCCCCCTTCCGGATCGAGGGCCAGGCGCCCCAGGCCGATGCGCTCGCTCGCCGTCTCGAACCGGTCACTTCCGGCGCGCAGATAGGCCAGCACGCTCCTGCCCCCCTGCGTGCCGGCGATGAACACCCAGAGCGTGCCGTGCCGGTCGAATTCGAGATCGGCGACCGCGCCCACGGGCATGGCGAGCGCCACGTCCATCTGCCGCCAGCCTTTGCCGGCATAACGGTAGAGCCGCTTGTCCCGCCCGCTCGACGCCGCCCAGATCGCGCCGTCGGCGCCTTCCACGATATGCGTGACCTGCGGCGGCGGCTGCGGCATGCCCGTCTGGCGAATGACGCCGTCGCGCAGCACCGCAACGCCGGAATTCTGCCCCAGGCTGAGCCACATCTCGCCGCGCCGCGTGACGATCAGCTCGATGATCGAGGCCTCGGTGAAATTGCCCGATCGGGCCACCGCCATACGCTCGAAGCTCTGCCCGTCGAAGCGATAGAGCCCGTCTGGCGTGCCGAACCACATATAGCCGTCGGGCGTCTGCACGATGGAATTGGCCTGGGCGGAGAGCCCGCCGCGCGCATCGATCCGCGTATGGATGAAGTGATCGAAGCTGAGGTCCCGCGCCGCTGCGGGCGCCGCCAGGGCGCACAAGGCCGGCAGCAGGCGGGCGATCGCCCGCGAGACGACCGGCAGAATGTCCGCGCGAACGCCGCGCGCCTTCCGCCCGCACCCCCCATGCTTACCGGCGCGCCGGCCCAATCCCGTCTCCATCCCTCGACCCATGTTATTTTTTCGCATGCGCCGTTCCCGGAGTCACGCCTCCGAATACAGGCGCCACCTTCGCGGCCCGGCTATGCTGTTCCCTTGACTCACGGCAACGCGGCTTTGCGGCAATACCCGTTCGTGTCTCCACTTGCCGCCGGATCGGGTCTGCCCGAATCCGCCAATCATTTCTAGCTCTCCGCACGCTGGGCCGCTCAGGCCGGCAACAATGAGGATTCTTCGAAAAGAGCGGAGTCCCACGCGTCCCATTCAAGGCCGCTTCGAAAGAGCCGGCGGTGGCGCGCAAACGAGGGGAGAGGGAAGACCATGAAAAGTTATTCGGCGAAGATTCGTGTCGCGATGCTCTGCTCGGCCATGAGCGTCTCGACCGTACTGGCGCTCGCGCCGGCCCATGCACAGGACGCGCAGGCGTCCGCCGCGGCGGACGATGAAGCCACCGCCATCGTCATCACCGGCTCGCGCATCGCCCGCAAGGACTATATCGCGACCAGCCCGATCGTGACGGTCGATTCCGAGCTGCTGGACCAGAGCAGCGCCGTCAACATCGAAGCGAATCTCAACAAGCTGCCGCAGTTCGCGCCGGCGCTGAC
The DNA here is from genome assembly GCA_966244395.1 of uncultured Sphingobium sp. Taxonomy (GTDB): domain Bacteria; phylum Pseudomonadota; class Alphaproteobacteria; order Sphingomonadales; family Sphingomonadaceae; genus Sphingobium. The sequence goes on from CBIMKI010000233.1 coordinate 2,158, forward strand.
CCAGTTCGACACGCAGGGCCTCCAGGCCAATGCCAACGTCACCATCGGCGTCGCGACGGTCAGCCTCCGCCAGCTCGGCTCCAACCGCAACCTCGTCCTCGTCGACGGCCGCCGCCCCACGCCGATCAACGGATCGGGCGTGGTGGACATCAACACCATTCCCTCCGCCGCCGTCGAGCGCGTGGAAGTGATCTCGGGCGGCGCCTCATCCACCTATGGCGCGGACGCCGTGGGCGGCGTCGTCAACTTCATCCTCAAGAAGAATTTCACCGGCATCAACCTGGACGCCCAATACTCGCTCAACGAGCGCGGCGATGGCGGCCAGCTCCGCGCCTCCGCCCTGCTCGGCGCCACCCTGGACGGCGGGCGCGGCAATGTCATGATCGGCATGGAATATTATGATCGCGGCTCGGTGAAGACGCTCGACCGGCCCTGGTATGTCGATCTGGCGAAGAGCCCCCTGACGTCCGGCACGGAATTCTTCCTGGACAATAATTTCATCTCATTCCCGACGACGGCCCAGCCCTCGCAGGCGGCGATCAACGCCCTGTTCCAGGGCAAGGGCGTGCCGGCGAGCATCAACGTGCCCCGCACGTCATCCTTCTACGTCAACGGGAACAACACGCTGTTCCTCAACACCTCCACCCGCGTGGGCGGCGTCTACACGCCGCTCTTCTACGGCTATGACGAGGCGAGTTCGGGATCGATCGATGGTCTGGGCACCAAGATGCTCGCCACGGGACTGATCGCGAGCAACATCGAGGACCTGATGCTGTCCTCCCCGCAGACGCGCTACTCCTTCTTCGGCAAGGGTCATTATGAAGTAACGGATTCGATCACGGCGTTCGGTCAGGTCTCCTATGCCTCGACTGAAACCACGTCGCTTTCGCTGAACACCGTCGCGCTCGGCTCGCTGGGCACGGAAATTCCGCATGATGACGCGATCTATACCGGCAACTCGGTATTGGGCACGCCCTCCTCGCTGGGCTCGACCATCGGCGGCGTGCAATATACCCATCTCGATTTCCTCGCGCAGGGCGTCGTCTCGCCGGCCGGCATCGGCACCGGCCGGTTCGGCCTGAGTTGCCCGGTGACCGGCGGCTGCACCAACAGCCAGGTCTTCCCCGTGCCCGCCGAGCTGGCGACGCTGCTCGCCAGCCGCACGGGCGCTGCGGCGACGGCGCCCTTCTACGTGAACCTGATCCCCGGCGATATCGCACGCCGCACCACGATCAACCACAACCAGACCTTCCAGATGCTGCTGGGCCTGGAGGGCACCATATCGGGCACGGACTGGACCTGGGAACTTTTCGGCTCGCACGGTGAGACCACCGCGCGCACCGAAGTCTACGGCTATCTCTCCGTCGACCGCCTGCGCGAAGTGCTCAATGCCCCGAATTACGGCCGGAACAGCGCCTTCGTGGGCAACGGCACCGTGCTGGCCGCCAACCGCAACGGCGCGAGCGCCAAATGTACCAGCGGTCTCAGCCCCTTCATGTCCTCGGCCGAATATACCGAGGATTGCGGCCTCGCCATCGGCATGAACGGCCAGCTCCAGAACCGCCTGAAGCAGGACAATGTGCAGGCGAACATCCAGGGCGGCCTGTTCGACCTGCCCTACGGCCAGCTTCGCTTCGCGGCGGGTGCGGAATATCGCCGCAACTCGATGAAGTTCTTCGCCGACAGCTCGATGGTGGACGGCTCGGCCTTCTACGAGACCATCAACGGCGGCTTCCCGCAGGCCAGCACGCAGGGCGTGACCACGGTGAAGGAGCTTTATGGCGAACTGCTGATCCCGATCCTCGCGGACCTGCCCTTCGCCAAGGCGCTGACGCTGGAAGTGGGCTATCGCCTCTC
>CBIMKI010000234.1:0-4011 GCA_966244395.1 uncultured Sphingobium sp.
AAGCCGATCAGCGGCGGCGCATAGTTCACGAGGGTGGTGACAGCGGGGTTCATTGTTCAGGCTCCTCAGTCGGCAAGTCTGTCGATGGCGCGAGCGGTCCGCTCGGCCGGATCGGTGACGATGCGCTCCATCGTCGCGAGGCGCTCTTCCAGCCGGCCCAGCCGGTCGGTCAGCACGGCATTCTCCGAGGTGAGCAGCGCGATCCTGCGCTCGGCATTGAGATCGCTCTTCTCGCTCATCCCCGTCCATTCATTCTCGACCGGATAGCCGTGGCGCGCCCTGATCCAGGTCGATGCCAGCCATCCGAAGGTCGATATGGCGATGATCGCCAGCACGAAGCCCGGTCCGCCCCAATTCATGTCCCCGTCCTCCTCCTCCTCCTCCTCGGAAAAGTGCGCTCGCGCTCAGCGCAGCCGCTCGATCTCGTCCGCCAGGCTCTGGTTGCGGCTCGTGTAGAAGGTCTCGATGTCGGCCAGGCGCCGGTCGATGTCGCGGAACTTGCTCTTCACCTCGCGGGTCGAGCGGGTCGGATTGCGGCGCACGCGCTGCCAGAACTTCGCATCGTCCTCGTCGACATAGAGGTCGCTGGGCTGCGGCTGCGCCAGCCAGGCGATCACGAAATAGCCCGGCACGATGAAGGAACCGGCGCCCATGATGGTCAGCAGCACCGCGGCGACGCGGACCCACATGACATCGACACCGGCATAATCTGCCAGGCCGGCGCAGACGCCGAGCCATTTGGCATTGCGCTTGTCGAGATAATATTTGGTGCGGCGGGCCCCCATGCTCAGTTCCTCCTCTCAAGCTGTTCGAGCCGGTAATCGTCGCTCATGCCGAGGCGCGGCGCGCGAAAATCGGGATTGTCGGCGGCGATGATGCGCTCGACCGTGCCCAGCCGCTCCTCGAGCCGGCGGGCGGTCTCGTACATCTGGTCCAGCAGCGCCTCGTCCTCGTTGGTCATGGTCGCGCCGGACTTCCACTTGGTGACATAGTGGAAGATGATCCACGGCAGGCCGATGAAGAGCATGCCGCAGATGATGATCGGAAGCATGAAGTCGCTCATGACTCAGTCCTCCGTCTTGCGGCCGGCCTGGGCCGCCTTCAGCGCCTCCAGCTCGGCCTCGACGCGCTCATTGGCCTGAAGCTCGGCAATCTCTTCCTCGAGCGTCTTGGGCGGCGCGCCCAGGCCCATGGCATCGGCGCGCCCTTCGGCATAATCCACCCGGCGCTCGAGCTGGTCGAAGCGCGAGAAGGCATCCTGCACCTTTTCGCCGGCATACATTTCGCGGGCGCGCAGGCGCGTCTGGGCGCTCTCCATCCGGGTCATCAGGCTCGACTGGCGGGCGCGCGCCTCGCGCAGCTTGCCCTGCAGCTTGGCGATGTCCGCCTCCGAGGCGCGCAGCGCATCGTCCAGCACGGTGATCTGCGCCCTGAGCTGCTCGGCCATGTCGGCGGCCTTCTGCTTCTCGATGAGCGCGGCCTTGGCGAGATCCTCGCGGCCCTTGGAAAGCGCCAGCTCGGCCTTCTCGATCCAGCCGGCCTGCAGCCCGTCGAGCTTGATGATGTGGCGGCGCATCTCCTTCTGGTCCGCGATGGTGCGGGCCGCGGAGGCACGCACTTCCACCAGCGTCTCCTCCATCTCCAGGATAATCATGCGGATCATCTTGGCCGGGTCCTCAGCCCGATCGAGCAGGTCAGTGACATTGGCGGCGATGATGTCGCGCGTGCGTGAGAAAATGCCCATGGGATAAATGCTCCGTTGCGAAAAGGGGGCCGAGGCGGGCTGAGGGTTTGTCCCGCCCCGGCCAGGCTTGCAAGCCAATCCCTGAGGGGAGGGGACGGCTTGGCGGCTGTTCATGCAATCAGGCTCGCGGACTGGGCGGCTGCCGGAACCGTGAAGGCGGGACCGACCGAACTCAGCACCATGGTGGCGCTCAGCAGGAGCGCGCAGCAGGCGGCCAGGACGCGGCTGCCGGAAAACATCTCGATGCGGGTCATGCCTGTTCCTTGATCGTTCAACTGGTGACCGCCGGAGCGGGCTTGCCCGATACTTTGCATGGGGCGTGCCAATTTTCGAAAAGGGCGAAAATCCGTCATTTCACGATCGGCCGCTCCAGAAACCTCGCCATGACTCTTGCCGAGAAGTGGGAAATTCCACTAAACATTGGCCATGGAAAAGGTGACGCACTTCGTCGGCCAGTCAATCGCGTTCCTCGACGCCGTGGAACAGGCGGGCCGCGCTGCGGAACTTATACGCCCCGTGCTGGTCATTGGCGAGCGCGGAACGGGCAAGGAGCTGATCGCCGAGCGCATCCACCGCCTCTCGCCGCGCTGGGACGGGCCGCTCATCGTGATGAACTGCGCGGCACTGCCCGAGACGCTGATCGAGGCGGAACTTTTCGGCCATGAAGCGGGCGCGTTCACCGGCGCGACGCGCGCGCGGGCGGGTCGATTCGAGGAGGCCGACGGCGGGACGTTGTTCCTCGACGAGCTGGGCACGCTCTCCATGGCCGCGCAGGAGCGGCTGCTGCGCGCGGTCGAATATGGCGAGGTGACGCGCATCGGCGCCTCGCGGCCACTCAATGTCGACGTGCGCATCGTGGCGGCGACCAACGAGCATCTGCCCCATGCGGTGGAGCAAGGCCGCTTCCGCGCGGACCTGCTCGACCGGCTCTCCTTCGAGGTTATCACCTTGCCGCCGCTGCGCGGGCGGGAAGGCGACGTGGACGTGCTTGCGGAGCATTTCGGGCGGCGCATGGCGAGCGAGATGCGCTGGCCGGGCTGGCCGGGCTTCGCGCCGGGCGCGACGGTGCAGATGCTGGCCTATGGCTGGCCGGGCAATGTGCGCGAGCTGCGCAATGTGGTGGAGCGGGCAGTCTATCGCTGGGACGATCCGCACCAGCCGATCGACACCATCCAGTTCGATCCCTTCGCCTCGCCCTGGCAGCCCGAACCCATGCCCTCGCAGCGCGGCCACCGGGCCGACCAGCACGCGCCGACGCATCCGCTCCCGCCGATGGAGGCGGCGAACACGGACGAGCGCGAGGACCTGCTGCGCATCGCGCTCGACGAGATCGACGACTTCCGCGGCGCGATCGAGGCGCATGAGATCGCAATCCTCAACCGCGCGCTGGAGCGCAATCGCTTCAACCAGCGCGCCACGGCCAAGGCGCTCGGCCTCAGCTACGACCAGCTGCGCCACTGTCTCAAGAAGCACGGCCTTCTCCAGGTCGGCTGAACCGGGCAATACTGGCGCCGCGCCAATAAGCGCGGGACTCCGCACATCATTTTACATGATAATCATTATCAATAAGCGCGATGCATCCGGCACATATCCTGAAAATCGTGCGAACAGGCACAAATCTCCTTTGATCGGCAGCGCGAGACGATAAAGAGAGCCCATCTCATGGGGCATCGCGTGCCCCATCCCCTTCCGCCCGCGCGCTGTCTGACGCGGGCACAGAAAGATGGAGATAGCATCATGGCGTTCATCCTCCCCGACCTTCCTTATGCCAAGACCGCCTTTGGCGAGGCCATGTCCGCCGAGACCTTCGACTATCACCATGGCAAGCACCACAATGCCTATGTGACGAAGGCCAATGAGCTGGTCGCCGCCGATCCGGCGCTGCAAGGCAAGTCGCTGCTCGAACTCATCAATTCCTCCAAGGGCGTGCTGTTCAATCAGGTGGGCCAGATCTGGAACCACAGCTTCTTCTGGCAGTGCCTCAGCCCCGAGACGCAGGAGCCCACCGGCAAGCTCGCCGACCTCATCAACGAAGGCTTCGGCTCGACCGACGCGCTCGTCGAGAAGCTGAAGGCCGAGGCGGTCGGCCATTTCGCCAGCGGCTGGGCGGCGCTCAACCTCGCGGGCGGCAAGCTGGAAGTGACCAGCTATCACGACGCCGACACGCCGGTCGCCCATGGCGCCACGCCGCTCTTCATCTTCGACGTGTGGGAGCATGCTTATTATATCGACTATCGCAACGCGCGCCCCAGCTATGCCGACACGCT
>CBIMKI010000235.1:0-4004 GCA_966244395.1 uncultured Sphingobium sp.
AGCCGTCAGCGCCGCTGGGGATCGGAAACTAAGCGGTCAGTCGCGACCAGGCGCGGGACGCGGTGAAGGCATCCCAGCGCGTCGTCCATTTGCGCACTGGCCTGGCATCCGGCCATAAGGGCGTCCACAAATCGCCGGGCTCGGCGCCCAGCGCGCGGGCGACCTTCTCGCTCGGGCCATTGCCGGGATCGATCATGTGCAGCGTGTCGATGCGGCCCAGCGCCTCATGCGCCCAGCAAAAGGCCGCGGCGGCGGCCTCCGCCGCATAGCCATATCCCTGGAAGCGCGGGAAGATGGCCCAGCCGATCTCGAAGCCGGGCCAGCCCGGCGGCTGCAATGGGCCGACATGGCCCATGAAGGCGCCGCCGCTCTTCTCCTCCACGGCGAAATTGCCGAAGCCGCAGGCATTCCAATGGCCGGCGAGAAAGCAGAAGCGGCGCCAGCTCTCGGCATGGCTCAACCCCCTGCCCTCGGCCGTGATGTGCCGCGCGAAATCGTCCTGCGCCATGGCCGCGCAGAACGGCTCCACATCGCTCTCCCGCAGGGCGCGGAGGATGAGACGCGGCGTTTCGATAGTGGGGACGACCGTCATCGGGCAGGCTCCTCATGCAGGCGGGCGAAGGCCGGCGAGGTCTCGAAGGCCACCCAGTCCGTGCGCCAGATACGGACCGGCTCGCCGCCTTCCCAGAAGGGCGTCCACATCTCGGCGGGCTGCGCGCCAATCGACCGGGCGACCTTCTCGCTCGGCGCATTGTCGGGATGGATGAGGTGGATGGCGCTCGTCTGGCCGAGCGCCTCGCGGGCAAAGCACAGCGAAGCGGCGGCGGCCTCGGCGGCATAGCCGCGCCCCTGGAACGCGGGGAAGATGGTCCAGCCGATCTCGAATGCGGGCCAGCCAAAGGGCTCCCAGGGGCCGACATGGCCGATGAAGGCGCCGCTCGCCTTCTCCTCCACGGCGAACATGCCATGGCCGCGCAATTGCCAGTTGCCGGCGATACTGCTCAGGCGCGCCCAGCATTCGGCGGGCGTGAGCGGACGCTTCTCGCGCGTGATGAAGCGGGTGAAGACCGGGTCCGCCATGGCGGCGCAGAAGGGCTCGAAATCGCCCTGCCGCACGCCGCGCAGGATCAGGCGGGACGTCTCGACGGTGGGCGTTTCCATGCGCGGACCGCCTCGCTCAGGATGCCAGGATCGCCCGCGCGCGGCGGACGTCCTCGTCCATCTGCGCGACCAGCGCGTCCAGGCTCTCGAACTTGGCCTCGGCGCGCAGCCGCTCGATGAGCGCGACCTCGATGGTCTGGCCGTAGAGATCGCCGGAGAAATCGAAGAGATAGGTCTCCAGCAGCTCGCGGGGCGGATCGAAGGTGGGGCGAATGCCGAGATTGGCGGCCCCGTCGAGACAGCGCCCGTCCGGCAGGCGCACGCGCACGGCATAGATGCCGTAGGCCGGGCGCACATAGCTGCCCAATTCCATGTTGGCGGTGGGGAAGCCGATGGTGCGGCCGCGCTTGTCGCCATGGATGACGGCGCCCTCGATGGCGAAGGGGCGCGAGAGCAGGCGCGCGGCGGCGGCGCAATCGCCTGCCAGCAGCGCATCGCGGATGCGGCTGGAGGAAATGACGATGCCGTTCTCATCCGCCACGGGCGCGACCGCCTCGGCGGTGAGGCCGAGCGCGGCGCCAAACTCGCGAAGCACGGCGACGTTGCCCGAGCGGCCGGCACCGAAGGTGAAATCCTCCCCGGTGACGACGCCCGCCGCGCCCAGATCCTGCGTCAGCATCTCGACGAACTGCGCCGCCGTGCGCGAGGCGAGCGCGCGATCGAACCGGAAGACAAGCATGGCGTCCGCTCCAGCGGCGGCGAACAGGCGCTCGCGCTGGTCCAGCGTCGTCAGGCGGAAAAACGGTGCATCGGGACGGAACAGCCGCACCGGATGCGGATCGAAAGTGGCGACGATGGCGGGACGGCCGGCAGCGCGCGCCTGCTCGACGGCGCGGGCGACCACGGCCTGATGGCCCAGATGAAATCCATCGAAATTACCGAGCGCGACAATGGCTCCGCGCAGATGCGCGGGCACGCCCCCCTCGCTCGTCAGCCGTTCCATGGGCCGCGCTATAAGAGGGCGCTCGCGCGCGCGCCAGCCCCCAGAAACGCCCTCATGCCCGATTCAGGCGGGCCGGCGGCGTCTCAGGGATAGAAGGGCACGGCGCCCGTCAGGGGATTGCCCTCGCTCGCGGCGAGCAGCGCCTCGTCCATCTCGCGCTGGCGGCCGGGGATCGTCTCGCCGCCGGAGAGGAAGGCGAGCAGATCGTCATTGAGCTTCTCGGGCGCGGTGGCGAAGAGGCCGTGCGGCTCACCATCATATTCGAGCAGGGTGGCGCCGGGAATGAGGCGGGCGGCCACGCGGGCCGAGGGATCGATGGGCACCGTCTCGTCCGCCGTGCCGTGGACGATGAGCGTCGGCACGTCGAAGGCGGCGAGATCGGGCCGGAAATCGGTACGGCCGAAGGCGTCCACGCAATCGATGGTGGCCTTGGGGCTCGCCATGATCGCCAGCGTGAAGGTCCAGTCGAGCAGTGCCTGGCTGACCGGGCGTGAAAGGAAATGGATGCCGTAGAAGGTCTTGGCGAAGGTTTGCAGGAACTCGAAGCGATCCATGCGGATCTGGCGCTGAATATCCTCGAACTGCTCGGCCTCCACGCCGTCGGGATTGCTGCCGTCCTTCAGCAGATAGGGCACGACCGAGGAGATGAGCACCGCCCGGCTGACATGGGCCGAGCCGTGGCGCGCGAGATAGCGGGCAACCTCGCCGCCGCCCATGGAGAAGCCGACCAGCGCGGCCTTGTCGATCTTCAGCTCGGCGATGATGTCGGCGAGATCGTCGGCGAAGCGGTCGTAATTGTAGCCGCCGGCGCCGTGGCTGGACTGGCCGAAGCCGCGCCGGTCATAGGTGATGACGCGATAGCCGGCCTCGAGCAGGGCCAGCGTCTGATATTCGAACATGTCTCCGGTGAGCGGCCAGCCATGGATGAGGATGACGGTGGGCCCCTCGCCCATGTCCTTGACGTGCAGATAGACGCCGTCCGTCGTGCGTATGTGCATGATGCGATCTCCCGTGATGAAGCGGCTTCACGGGAATGAGCAGGCGCGGCGGACGTTCCCCGCGCCCATGCGCTTTTGCGACAAATGCCCAGGCGGCAGCGCTCAGGGACGCAGCCAGGTCACATAGCTATAGGCCGGAACGTCGCCCTGCGCCGGAAAATCCTCGCGCGCGGCCTCGCGCCAGAGGGCGGGATCGGGCGCGGCGATGATGGCGTCGCCCGGCGGGTCCATATGAACCTCGGTGATCTCCAGCCGGTGGGCAATGGGCTCGAACATGCGATAGACCTGCGCGCCGCCGATGACGGCAATGACCGGCGCGGCGGCGACCGCGATGGCCTGCTCGATGGAATGGACGACTTCGGCGCCGGGCGCGGACCAATCAGCATCGCGGGTCAGCACGATGTGGCGGCGGCCGGGCAGCAGGCCGGGCAGGCTGTCGAAGGTCTTGCGGCCCATGACCATGGGCTTGCCCATGGTGAGATCCTTGAAGTGGCGCTGCTCACCGGGGATCTTCCAGGGAATGTCTCCCTCCGCTCCGACCACGCCATTGTCGGCGCGGGCCAGGAACAGGGCGATCTCGCTGGTCATGACGGCCTTAGTCCTTGTCCAGGTGAAGGCGCGTCACATGGCCCATCTTGCGGCCGGCGCGCGCCTCGTGCTTGCCGTAGAGATGGAGGTGCGAATCCCCCTCGGCAAGGATGGCGGGCCAGTCATGGGCCTGCGCGCCGATGAGATTGCGCATCGAGACGGCAGGCACGACACGCGTGGTGACGCCGAGCGGCAGGCCGCAGATGGCGCGCACATGGTTCTCGAACTGGCTGGTGACGGCGCCCTCGATGGTCCAGTGGCCGCTATTGTGCACCCGCGGCGCCATCTCGTTGAAGATGGGACCGTCCGCGCCC
>CBIMKI010000236.1:0-3997 GCA_966244395.1 uncultured Sphingobium sp.
ACCGCCCTGGGCTCCTGCCTTCGCAGGAGCACGCGCTTTCTAACTGGAAGTCAGCCTCTGTCGCCAAGCCTCACCAGCGGAAACCCGCCAGCAAAGCGCCCACCCACTTATCCCACCAGCATCAGCGCATCGAGCGCCACGCAGCCCTGCCCCTTGGGATAGACCACCACCGGATTGAGATCGAGTTCGCGGATGCGCGGTTCGCCCAGCAGCAGGCGACCGACCGTGCCGATGAGGTCCGCCACGGCCTCGACATCGAGCGCGGGCGATCCGCGATAGCCGCGCAGCAGCGGCGCCTGCTTGAGGGAGAGGAGCGCCGTGACGATGGCGTCCTTTGTGAGGTCCGGCGAGAGCAGGCACACGTCCTGCAAGATCTCCGCCGTCACGCCGCCGAAACCGGCGAGGATCACCGGCCCCCATTGCGGATCGGTCTTCGCGCCGATGATGAGTTCCAGGCCCCGCGCGCCCATCGCTTCGATGAGCACGCCGTCGAGCCGGATCGCCGCATCATAGCGCGCAACATCCGCGAACATCTTGTCCCACGCCGCACGGATCGCATCGGCGCCGACCAGATTGAGCGCGACGCCGCCGGCATCGCTCTTGTGGCTGAGCGCGCTTGCCTGCGCCTTCATCACGACCGGCCCGCCGATCGCCTCGGCTGCGGCGATCGCTTCCTCCACGGTTGCGGCGAACCGCCCCTTGGGGAAGGGAATGCCGAGCGGGCCAAGCAACGCCTTGGCGCGATATTCCGGCACCACGCCCGCCTCGTCAGCCAGAGCCGGAAGCGTCAGGGGCGCGGCGGCGGAGGCGGAGAAGTCGCCGCCTGCATGGTCGGTAAGCCGCGTGATCGCCCGCAGCGCGCGCTCGGTCGTCGGGAAATAGGGAATGCCGTGATCGCGCAGCTTGCCGATCCAGTCGGCGGGCATCTCCGCGCCTTCGTCCAGCCCGGCGAAAATGATCGGCTTGGTCGGCCGATAGTCTTCCACGGCCTTGAGGAAAGGCGGCAGCTTGATCGCGACGGTCGCCGGATCGGTCTGGATGATGCCGGCGAAGACCGTGCCGACGCGCGCGTCCGCAAATAATGCCGCGAGCGTGCGCGTGTACATGTCCGGGTCGACGAGGCCCTGTGCCGTCAGGTCAAGCGGATTGCTGACCGGCACGAAGTCGGGCAGCGCGGCGCGCAGTTCGGGTGCATTATCGTCGTTGAGCGCGGGCAGCGGCAGGCCCAGTTCCTCGGCAAGGTCGAGCGTCAGGGCCTTGAAGCAGCCGGATTCGCCCAGCACCGCCGTGCCGCCGCTCGGCAGCGCCGGGCAGCGGAAGGCGATCTCGGCAATGTCGCCCAGCTCCTCCAGCGTCTCGGCCACGATGACGCCGGCGCGCTCCACCTTGGCGCGCATCAGCTTGTAGTCGCCGGCCATGGCGCCGGTGTGCGTCGCGGCGGATTCGCGCGCGGCGCTGCTCTTGCCGGGATGCAGCAGCACGATGGCCTTGCCCGCCGCCCGCGCCTTCGCCACCAGCGCGAGGAAGCGGGGGGGATCGCGGAACTGCTCGACGATCATGGCGATGAGGCGCGTCTTCTCGTCCGCGATCAGCCATTCGACGAAATCCTCGACGCCATTGGCCGCCTCGTTGCCGGTCGAGACATGATAGGTAAGATCCACCTTGCGGGCGAGCAGCATCACCGCAAGCACGGCCGCCATGGCGCCGCTCTGCGAGACGATGCCGACGCCGCCCGGGCTCGGCTGCGCAATGTCGGTGTTGATGAAGGTGAGCGGGATGCGGTCGACATAGTTGACCGAGCCGAGGCAATTGGGTCCCTCGATCACCATGCCCGCCTCGCGCGCGATGCGGCCGATCTCGAGCTGGTCGGCCATGCCCGCCTCGCCGCCTTCGGCGAAGCCCGCCGCGAAGATCATCGCCGCGCCCGCCTTGCGCGCGGCGAGCTGGCGCACCGTGTCCAGCACGGCGACGCGCGGGATGCAGAGGATCGCGCAGTCGACGCCCTCGGGCAGTGCCGCGACGCTCGGCACGGCGGGCCGGCCGCTGATCGTCTCGCGCTTGGGATTGACCAGGTGAATGTCGCCCGCAAAGCCATGCCGCACCAGATTGGCGAGCACCACCGCGCCCAGCGCCCCGGGCGTCTCGGACGCGCCGATGATGGCGATGGAACGGGGCTTCAGCAGCCGGTTGATGTCGCGCACGGGGCCCTGACCACTCATCTCATCACTCCTAGCAAGTCTGAAAGCCGTTCAGCCAGGCTTGCCGAAGCCCGTCCTGAACGAAAGCGAGACGGCGTCGCCTCCTGCTCGGCCGGCTCTTCGACGTCGCGCAGGCGAACGGCGCTTTTTCCAATGAGGGCGGGCCTGTCGAAACGGGCCCGCCCCTCCCCGGCTTATTTCTCGGTCTTGTTCTTGTCGTAATGGCCCAGACCCGGCTTGAAGGTCTTGTCGTCGAGGAACTGCTTCATCGCGACATGGCGGCCATCCGACTTGTCGGCCCAGTTGAGGCCTTCCTGCATGCGGATCAGATAGTCCTCGGCATTGTCATAGGTCATTTCCTTGACGCGGCGGACCGAATCCTTGGTGTATTTGAGCGTCTTCCAGTTCTTCTGGACGAGCTTCTCGGCCACTTCCGTCACGCGCGCCTTGAGCTTGTCGGCCGGCACGGATTCGTTGACGAGATTATACTGCGCGGCCTGCTGTCCGGTCAGGTTCTCGCCCATCATGGCGTGATACATGGCCGCGCGCAGCGGCATAAGGTCGACCGCGACCTTGGTGGCGCCGCCGCCGGGCAGGATGCCCCAGTTCACTTCGGACAGGCCGAACTGCGCGTCGTCCGAACAGAAAGCGAGATCGCAGGCGAAGAGCGGGCCATAAGCGCCGCCGAAGCACCAGCCGTTGACCATGGCGATGGTCGACTTCTCATACCAGCGCAGCCGCTCCCACCAGGCATAGGCCTCACGCTGCGAGCGGCGCACGGCATGGAAGCCCTCGGCCTCGCTTTCGCGGAAATATTCCTTGAGGTCCATGCCCGCCGACCAGGCCGTGCCCTCGCCCGAGAGCACCAGCACGCCCACATCGTCGCGATATTCCAGCTCGGTGAGGACGCGCATCATCTGCCGGTTGAGCTTGGGGCTCTGGCAGTTGCGCTTGTCCGGGCGGTTGAAATAGACCCAGGCGATATTGTTCTCGACCACGTAGCGGACCGTATCTTCTTCGCGTTGCTCGGACATGTGCCTTTTCCTCCGGCGTGAATCTGTTATGCTGCATAGCATTCCGCACTGTGAGCGGCAAGCGGAAGAGACGCAAAGGAGCGGCATCATGGCCGACGCCGAAGGACCCAGGGACGAGGGCGGCGCAAGCACGGGACCGCTCGCCAGCCCGCTCGATGCTCTGCTGGGTTATCGGCTGCGGCGCGCCTCCATGGTGATGATGGCGGATCTGCTCACGGCACTGCAACCGCTCGGCCTCAGCGCCGGCGAAGCGAGCCTGCTCTTCGTGATCGGCGCCAATCCCGGCTGTACGCAGAGCGAGGTCGGCCGCACGCTCGACATCAAGCGCGCCAACATGACGCCGCTGGTCGGCCGCATGAAAGCGCGCGGCCTCATCGCGGATACGCCGATCGACGGGCGCTCGCGCGGCCTCACCCTGACGCCGCAAGGCCGCGCCCTGCAGGACGAGGCGCTCGAACATATCGGCATATCGGAACGCAGGCGGCGCGAAAGTCTCGGAATCGACGAGGCCGCCCTGTTCGCGGCGCTGCGGCGAATCTCCGGCTGACCCTGTCGTTCCCTGTCCATGGGGCGCAAGGGCAGCGTGGTGCACCCGAAAGGAACGGCTTCGAACCCGCCAGGGTTCGCAAGGCCGAACGGCCGCCCGAGCTTATGCGAGGAAAGCCAAGGCGACGGATGTCGCCGCCCGGCGCTTGAGGGCAAGCAAATAATGGTGCCGGATGCAGGATTCGAACCCGCGACCTTCGGTTTACAAAACCGCTGCTC
>CBIMKI010000237.1:0-3970 GCA_966244395.1 uncultured Sphingobium sp.
CCCGGCATCGCGCTGATCGGCGAGGAAAGCTATGCCGCCGGCGAGACCGCCACGCGGACGGACGGCTGGATCGCCGTGCTCGATCCGGTCGACGGCACGGAGAATTTCTGCTCGGGCCTCAAGGAATGGGGCGTCTCGCTCAGCCTCTGGCGGGGCGGCGTCCATCAGGGGAGCCTGCTCGCGCTCCCCGAACTGGGCGAGCATCTGCGCACCGGCCAGTCCATTGCCTATATGCGCTCGCGCATCACCGGCTTCTCCTCCTCCGTGGTGCCCGAGATCGCACAGGGCATCCAGGATGCACCGGAGGCCCGCATCCTGGGATGCGCGGTCTATAATCTGTTCAACGTCACGCGCGGCGCCTTCGCCCGCTTCGTCAACCCGAAAGGCGCCCGTTCATGGGATCTGCTCGCCGGCATCATGCTGGCGCGCGAACATGGCTGCGACGTCCTGATCGATGGGAACGCATATGATGGATCATTTCTGGCAGCGGATAGAAGATATCGCGTCGACATACGGCACCGATACGATCTTCATCCTGGGTAAGGGCGCGTCGATCGACGCCATCTCCCCGGACGTGTTCGCCGGATCGCTGGTCATCGCGGTCAACGACGCGGAGCGGATCGCGCCCGCCGACATCACCATCTTCCACGCCGACTGGGTGAAGGACGCGCTGGCGAAGAGCGGCTATCGCTCGCGCCTCTACATCGCGCCTACCGAGTTCCGCCCCGGCCGGGGCGAGGCCCTGCGCGCGCCGTTCGAGCCGCTGCACGCCGATGCCAGCGACCTCATGATGCAGCGCTTCCAGAGCGACGAGTTCGCCATCGAGGAAGTGCTGTTCCTCTCCGCACTCAAGGTGGCCAAGCGCGTCGCGCAGGCGCGCGGGCGGCGGCAGACGGTCTATATGGCGGGCTTCGACTTCCAGGCGGCCGCCGGCCTCTCCCAGGCGATCGAGCAGGATTTCGCGCCGGGCAACGAGGCCGACCGCTTCTTCCGCGTGAGCCTCCAGGAGTTCTTCTTCCTCAACACGCTCTACATGCTGAAGGACAGTGTGCTGGACGTGGTCCATGTCGGCCATCGCAACTTCTCGCAAATGTCGCCGGACGAACTCAACGACCGCTTCCAGGCCGTGCGCCCCGCCGCGCGTGTGGCAAGCGAGCCGGGCGTCACGGTGACGGCGGAACTGACCACCAACCATTTCGGCGACCGGCACCGGCTGGAGCGGATGATCCGCGCGGCGCGGGCGGCGGGCGCGGACCATGTGAAGGTGCAGAAGCGCGACGTCGCGACCTTCTACACGCGCGAGCAGCTCGCCTCGCCTTATGTCTCGCCCTTCGGCAGGACCTTCGCGGACTATCGCCACCAGCTCGAGCTGGACCGGGACGACTTCGCCTTCATCGACAGCCTGTGTCGCCAGCTCGGCATCGGCTGGTTCGCCTCCGTGCTCGACCAACCCTCCTTCGAGTTCATGCTCCAGTTCGACCCCAAGCTGGTCAAGCTGCCCAGCACCATCTCCGAGCATCGCGACTATCTGAGCTTCGTGGCCAATAATTTCCGCGGCTCGGTGGTGCTCTCCACCGGCATGACGGACGCGGCCTATGAGGCCTGGGCGCTGGAGAGCTTCGTCAATTGCGAGAAGCTCTATCTGCTCCAATGCAACTCGGCCTATCCGACCCCGGCGGCCGACTGCAACATCGGCGTGGTGCGCCATTATCATGCGCTCTCCAGGACCAATTCCCGCATCGTGCCGGGCTATTCGAGCCATGATTTCGGCTGGATGGCCTCCGCGCTCGCCGTGGCGGCAGGGAGCCGGATGGTCGAGAAGCATGTGAAGCTGGGCAACACCGACTGGGCGCATTTCGATGCCGTCGCGGTCGACCTCACCACGCCGGACTTCCGCGACTATGTGGCCAAAATCCGCGAAGCCGAGCTGATGGTCGGCTCCGAGGTCAAGCAGATCAACGCCAGCGAACACCACAAATATGTGAGGAAGGCCGCGGCCTGACCCGGCCGCCGCGCTCTCAGATCAGCGAGCGGCCTTCCTGCCGCTTGAGGCGCATGATCTTGTCGAGCAGGTTGAACTGGGGCTCCCAGTCGATGTCGGCCGCGTCATGCTCGTCGATATGGTAGAAGAAGGGCTTGTGGCCCACCCGGTCCGCCACATCGCGCATCAGCGCGAAGGGCAGGATGTAGAGAGCGTGGTTGATCTCCATGAGCGGCTTCAAATCCTGGCTTCGCGGCCATTTCTCGACGCTGCGGTCATAGTTCACCGGGCCTTGCTCATCCCAGAAGAAGCGCTGGAGGCGCGTGACGGACACCAGCGAGTCATGGCCCTGGCGCAGGGCCGCCTCATAGTCCGCAATGCCCTGCCGGTAGATGTCGCTGCCGACGAAGGGCGAGGTGACATGGGTCCAGACGATCGTGCCGTCGCGATCCAGATCGGCAATGTAGAGGATGAAATCGTCCATCGACGTGGAGGAGCGACCAAGCTCGTCCGGGCGCGGCAGGGGCATCACGCGCGAATCGCGCTGCGCGGCAAAGCGGGCGGCATAATCGAGCACGGCTGGATCGTTGGAGGAGACGATGATCTTCTCGAACGCAGGGACGGCGGCCATCTGCTCAAGCTTCAGCTCCAGCAGGCCGTTCTCGAAGCCGGCGAACGGCCGCATATTCTTGTTGGGAACGCGCTCGCTGCCGCTGCGGCAGGGCAGGAATCCAATATAGGCCATCGATCCGCATTCCTCTTTGACGATCCGCGTGCCCGCCCGCATTAGTCGCTGGCCCCGGTGATGTGAACCCGCGCCTCGAACGGCATATTGGCCGATCGCCATCCCTTCTGTTAGGGGGCGGCGATGCACCTCGTCGACATTGGACCGCTGACCCTTGGCAACAACCGGCCGCTCGCGCTAATCGCGGGCCCCTGCGCCATGGAAAGCCGCGCCCATGCGCTGGAAACGGCACAGGCGCTGGTCGAGATGACCAAAGCGCTCGGCATGCCGCTCATCTACAAATCGAGCTTCGACAAGGCCAACCGCACCTCGCACAATGCCCCGCGCGGCATTGGCCTCGACACGGCGCTGGAGGTCTTCGCGGAGGTGAAGGCGCGCCTGGGCTGCCCGGTCATCACCGACGTGCACGAGGCGGATCAGTGCCAGGCCGTCGCCGAGGTGGTGGACGTGTTGCAGATCCCCGCCTTCCTCTGCCGGCAGACCGACCTGCTGCTCGCCGCCGCCAATACGGGGCGAGCCGTCAATGTGAAGAAGGGCCAGTTCCTGGCGCCCTGGGACATGGCCAATGTCGCGGCCAAGCTCAAGAGCACGGGGAACGAGCGCGTCCTCCTCACCGAGCGCGGCGCGAGCTTCGGCTACAACACTTTGGTCTCGGACATGCGCGCCCTCCCCATCCTCGCGGCGACGGGCTGCCCGGTGGTGTTCGATGCGACCCACTCGGTGCAGCAGCCCGGCGGCCAGGGAACCAGCTCGGGCGGGCAGCGCGAGTTCGTTCCGGTGCTGGCGCGCGCGGCGGTGGCAGTGGGCGTGGCGGCGGTGTTCATCGAGACGCACGAGCAGCCCGACCGCGCGCCGAGCGACGGGCCGAATATGGTGCCGCTCAAGGACCTCCCGGCCCTGCTCGGCCAGCTCCAGGCCTTCGACCGGCTGGCCAAAGCGCTCTGATTTCCGAGGGTTCGGCCGGGAAACGGGATACCCGAAATTAGGCCGATGTTAACCCTAACGCCGGATAAACCCCGTGCGGTTCGACAAGGGCATGCCCCGCCCGGAGCAGACCGCAGGGGACCGACATGCTGAAGATTTCCGCCACCGCGAGCGAACTGTCCACGATTCTCGACCAGGCGCCCGGCGTCGAATGGCTCTCTCTCGACTGCTTCGACACGCTCGTCTGGCGCACCACCCATTCGCCGCACGATGTGTTTTCCGCGATGGACTTCGAGGGCGGCGGCAAGGAGCCGCGCAGA
>CBIMKI010000238.1:0-3950 GCA_966244395.1 uncultured Sphingobium sp.
ATGTGTTTTCCGCGATGTACTTCTAGTGCGGCGGCAAGTATCCGAGCAGATTTGACGAGCGCAACGCGCGGCTGGCTGCGCAATCGATCGAGCAGCGCAGCGAAATCTCGATGGTGGACATCTACCGCAAGCTCATGCCGCTCGCGACGGATGAGGAGCGCGCGCAGGCCGCCGCCGACGAGCTGCGGCTGGAAGCGCGCCACGCCTACGGCTTCACGCCAGTGCGCGACCTGATGGTGGAAGCGAAGCGGCGCGGCATCAAGATCGCCATCGCATCCGACATGTACATGCGCGAAGGCGAGTTGCGCGCCCATATCGAGCAGGCCTGCGGCGCCGATACGCTGGCGATGGTCGACCGCGTCTTCGTCTCCAGCGAATATGACACGCACAAGAGCCAGGAGCTGTTCGTCCACATCCTGGCCGAACTGGGCGTCTCGCCCGCCAAGATCCTGCATGTCGGCGACAATCCGCGGGCGGACCAGGAGCGTCCCTCCGAGTTCGGGATCAACACCGTCCTGTTCGAGCAGTTTCCCACCGAGGTGAAGCAGCGCCTGCGCATGGAGGCCATGGCCGCGCGGCTGGTCGGTCGCGGCGTCTCTCGGCCGATCTACCAGCTCCACCGCCCCCATATCGCCCTGCGCACCGAGACGGACCCGGCCTATTGCATCGGCCATGACGTGCTGGGGCCGATCACGCACGGCTTCGCCACATGGCTGAAGAGCGAGGCGGACGCGATGGAAGCGCGGACCGGCAAGCCGGTGAAGCTGCTGTTCCTGATGCGCGATGGCTATCTGCCGATGCGCACCTTCACCGAACTCTACCCCGAACTCGCGGACCGCGCGCTGCCGCTGGAACTGAGCCGCTTCACGGCGCTGGGTTGCAGCTTCACCGATGTCGAGGCGATCGCCCGCTATATCGCACCGTTCATGAATGCCGACAATCTGCCGCATTTCTGCAAGCAGCTGGCCATGACGCCCTATGAGCAGCGCGAGCTGTGCCGGCTGGATCTGGTCGAATTCAAGCGCGCGGTGACCGGCCCCTATGCCGAGCGGATCATCGAGCGATCCCGCGCCTTTGCCGACCGGCTGGTGACCTATCTCAACAAGCTGGGCGTCGAACGCGGCGACGCGGTCATGCTCGCGGACATCGGCTATGAAGGCACGGTGCAGAACGCGATCGAGCCTGTGCTGCGCGACCGGCTGGAACTGGAGGTGGCGGGCCGCTACATGGCGCTGCGTCACCTCGTCGCCAACAAGTGCGACAAGCGCGGCTACATGGACGCACGCAATTACGACAACGACCTGCTGACCGCCTGCTGGGAAAATATCGCAGTGGTCGAGGGCCTGTTCAACGTGGCCCAGGGCTCGGTGATCGACTACACGCCCGAGGGGGCGCCGGTGCGCGAAGCCTCTGGGCGCAAGCAGGCGCAAAGCGCCATGCGCGACATCGTGCAGCGCGGCTGCGTGGACTTCGTGACAGCCCAGCGCGAACAGCACGCCATGATCCACCGGCCCGAGACGGACGACGAGGGCGCCCGGCGCGACGGCGCGGTGGCGGCGCTGCTGCGCTTCCTCTTCCTGCCGCTCCAGTCGGAAGTCGAGGTGCTCAACAGCTTCGACTATGAGCGCAACCTGGGCACGGGCGACATGATGCGCTTCGTCGATCTCGACAAGGCGACCGAAGCGCTGCGCCGCTACGGCATCTTCTATACCCGCAACCGCAGCCGCCTCTATCTGCCGGGCGAGTTGCAGCGGCACGGCACGCATCTCAACCTCTCGCTGCTGCTCTCGCGGCGCTTCCGGCTGGAACTGCGCAAATCAGATTTCGACGTGGGCGGCATCGAGCTGCCGGTCATGCTGATCGGCGGGGCGGACCAGATGCTTACCACGGTCAACGCCTTCCCCACCAGCGACGGCTATTATCTGGCGCATGTGCCGGTCGGCGAAGGCAAGTTCATTGCCGGGCTTCAGTTCGGCCAGGTCTGGGAATGGGTGCAGATCGATGATCTGCGCTTCCACCGCGTGGAAGATCTTGCGGGCCTGGGCTATGCCGCCGAACCCTATCCCGACGGCCTGACGCAGATGGGCCCCGGCCTCTTCCGCTGCGACCCCAACGGCTTCCTCATGGCGCTGCCGCCAGCGACTCATCTCGGCTCGATGGTGCTGAGCGTGGTCTTCCGACCCATAGCAGCGCGGCAAGACCCGGCCCTCGCCGCGCCGGCCCCGGACCAGACGGCGCATCAAGCCGCCTGAACGGGCGGGCGGCATCCGCCCGGCCCGACATCAGCGGCGCGCGACGCCGATGAGCGCGGTGGAGGGCACATGCAGCGCGGCCTGCCCATCCGCCATTCGGCGCACCTCGGCGACGACTGCGGCCTTCTCCGCATCGTCCAGGCTGGTCCAGTCCGGCGACATGCCGAACAGCGCATCGGGATCGGCAAGCGCCGCCACATCCAGCTCATAATCGAAGGTGACGCTTTCGATGGACGGGTCACGATAACCCGCCGCGATCATCTCCCGCCTGAAGTTCTGCGGATCGCACAGACCCAGCACACCATCGGGCATCGTCATGCCCGCGCGGCCGGGGAACAGCTTTTGCCTGACCTGCCCCAGCAAGAGGAACGTCGCGGCACCGCGCGCCTGCCATGTGGCCACCACCCCATAGCCGCCCGTGCGCGTCACCCGCGCCATTTCCGACAGCCCTGCGCGCCAGTCCGGGAACATGATGACGCCGAAGATCGAGAAGACGGCATCGAAGCTGGCGTCGGGCAGCGCGAGCGCTTGGCCGTCCATAACGCGCGCCTCGACATTTGGCACGCCGGCAGCGGCGATCCGCGCCACCATGCCGGGCGAGAAATCCGTGGCGAGCACCTGCGCGCCGGTCCGCGCCGCCGCGAGGGCAAGCGCGCCGGTGCCTGCCGCGACGTCGAGAACATGGCTGCCGCCGGTCAGCGGCACGCATGAAAGGGCCGCGCGGGCGTATCGCTCCGTGAAGGGATGTGCAGTCTTCTCATAAGCCAGTGCCGTCTTGTCCCAATGGTCGACATTTTCGAATGTACGCATAAGCATCTCCCATATTCGTAACTTCATATGTAGCGAGAGAGGCTATGTTTGCCAATGTTGCAAAGCGTGCGAAGGAACCGCATGCGCACCGATCGTCGTCTTTCGCGAATGCTCCATGTGCTGCTGCACATGGCGCGCCACACCGGGCCGATGACGTCCGAGACCATTGCCCGCATGCTCGGCACCAATGCCGTCGTGGTTCGCCGGACGATGGCCGGCTTGCGCCAGGCGGGGTATGTGCGCTCGGAAAAGGGCCATGGCGGCGGCTGGGAAATCGCCGCCGATCTGGAAAAAACATCGCTGCTGGACATCTACCGCGCGGTCGGAGGCCCTCAGATTTTCGCGCTCGGCAGCGAACATCCCGATCCGGAATGCGCCGTCAAGAAGGTGGTCAACGCCGCGCTGGACGACGCGATGCGGGATGCCGAGCGCTTGCTGTTGGCACGGCTGGGCGCGATCAGCCTTGCGGAATTGGCGCGTGACTTCGATGCGCTGTGCGCGGGATGGCGCCCCGACGACGAAAGCGGCTAAGCGAACCGCAATCTCCCGGCAAGCCCGCCGCCACCCCGTCAGCGCCCGCCCGAAACGGCGAGATTCGCGCCCGTGATGAAGGACGCCGCCTCCGACGCGAGGAACATGACGGCGGCAGCGGCTTCCTGTGGTGTGCCGATCCGTCCGAGCGGCACGACGGCGGCGGCCGCGATGCGCCGCCCCTCGTCCAGCATCTCCGTATCGATCGGGCCGGGCGAGACGGCGTTGACGCGAATCCCCTCCTTGCCGACCTCACGCGAGAGGCCATTGGTCAGCGCATCGACGCCGCCCTTGGAGGCCGCATACCAGACATATTCGCCGGGCGATCCATAAGAGGTCGCGCGCGAGGACAGGAAG
>CBIMKI010000239.1:0-3873 GCA_966244395.1 uncultured Sphingobium sp.
AAGATGAGGCCGAACGCCGTCACGCCAAGCATGCCGAACAGCACCGCCGTGCCGAGCGACTGGCGCATCTCGGCGCCCGGCCCGCTGGCGATGGCGAGCGGCACCACGCCGAAGATGAACGCGAAGCTGGTCATCAGGATCGGCCGCAGGCGCACGCGCGCCGCCGCGAGCGCCGCTTCGAAGCGGTTGAGCCCCTGCTCCTCGCCCTGCTTGGCGAACTCGACGATCAGGATCGCGTTCTTGGCCGCGAGCGCGATCAGCACGACCAGGCCCACCTGCGTCAGGATGTTGTTGTCCATGCCCCGGATGTTCACGCCGATCATCGCAGCCAGGATGCACATGGGCACGATGAGGATGACCGCGAGCGGCAGCGCCAGCGATTCATATTGCGCCGCCAGCACCAGGAAGACGAACACGACCGCAAGCGCGAAGATCAGGGCCGAGCTGCTGCCCGCCGCCTTCTCCTGATAGGCCAGGCCCGTCCATTCATAGCCGAAGCCCTGCGGCAGGGCCCCGTCGGCGACCCGCTCCATGGTGGTGAGCGCCTCGCCCGAGGAGACGCCGGGCGACGCCTGCCCCTGAAGCTCAAAGGCCGGGAACAGATTGTAGCGGATGACGCGCGCCGGCCCGGTGTCGTTGTGCAGGGTCGACACCGCCGAGAGCGGCACCATGTCCCCGCTCGCCGAGCGGACCTGCAACCGGCCGACATCGCCCACCTCGTCGCGATTGGCCGGCTCGGCCTGCGCCGTCACGCGATAGGTGCGGCCCAGCAGGTTGAAGTCGTTCACATAGGTCGAGCCGATATAGGTGCCGAGCGCGTCATAGACCTGGCCGGGCTCCACGCCCAGCAACTGCGCGCGCTCGCGGTCCACGTCGGCGCGGATGCGCGGCGTGCCGGTGTTGAAGGTGGAGTAGACCTGCGTCAGCGTCTCGGGCTGCTGCGCCGCGGCGCCCGCGAGGATGCCCGCCACGCCCTCCAGCTCGCGATAGCCCGCGTCCGAACGGTCCTGCACCATCATCACGAAGCCGCTGCCATTGCCCAGGCCCCGCACGGTGGGCGGCGAGACCATGAAGATATTGGCTTCGTCCGTGAGGCCGGCGAACAGGCCGCTCAGCTTGCGCGCCAGCGCCTCGGCGCTCTGCTCGGGCCCGCGCTCGGACCAGTCGGCAAGCTGCATGAAGATGGTGCCGGCGTTGGAGGACTGCGCCTGCGTGGTGCCGTCCATGCCCGCCAGATAGATGGCGCCGGTCACGCCTTCCTGCTTGATGGCGGCATCGAACGCCTTGTCGAGCACGGCGTTGGTCCGGTCGAGCGAGGCGCCCGGCGGCATCTGGACCACACCGATGAGAATGCCCTGGTCCTGCTCGGGGATGAAGCCCGTCGGCGTCGCGGTCAGGCGCCAGCCCGCCACGGCGAGCAGGCCGGCATAGACCACCAGCATGATCGTCGCCATGCGCACGAACCGCGCGGTCATCCGCCCATAGCGGTCGGAAAGCCACTCGAAGCCCTGGTTGAACTTGTGCGCGGCCACGCGCACCGGCCGCAGCCAGCGCCAGCCATGGTCGACATCGCCCGGCGCATGCGGCTTCAGCAGCAGCGCGGCCAGGGCAGGCGACAAAGTGAGCGAGACGACCAGCGAGATGATCGCCGCCGCCGCAATGGTGACCGCGAACTGGCGATAGAAGATGCCCGGAATGCCCGGCATGAGCGCGGTCGGCACGAACACCGAGACCAGCACCAGGCCGATGGCGATCAGCGCGCCCGAGACCTCCTTCATCGTGCGATGCGCGGCGGCGCGCGGGGTCATGCCGTTGCGGACATGGTTCTCCACGGCCTCCACCACCACGATGGCATCGTCGACCACGATGCCGACCGCCAGGACCAGCGCGAACAGCGAGAGCGAATTGATGGAATAGCCGAGCGCGAGTTGCACGGCGAAGGTGCCGACCAGCGCGATCGGGATGGCGATGATGGGGATGACCGCCGCGCGCCAGGTCTGCAGGAAGACCATGATGACGAGCACGACCAGCACCACCGCCTCCAGCAGCGATTCCTCCACCGAACTCACCGATGCGGCGACGAAGGCCGTGGGATTGTAGGGCGCGGCATAGGACATGCCGGCAGGCAGATCCGCGCCGATGAGCTTCATCTCGTCGAGCACGCGCTCGGCCGCGTCCAGCGCATTGGCGCCCGGCTGCTCGATCACCGCGATCGCGACGCCTCGGTCGCCATTATAATAAGCCCGGATGCCGTAATCCTGCCCGCCCAGCTCCACGCGGGCGACGTCGCGCAGCCGCGTGACCGATCCCGCCGCCGAATCGGTCTTCAGCGCGACATTGGCGAACTCTTCGGGATTGGCGAGGCGCCCCTGCACGTCGAGCGGAATCTCGAAGGCCGGATTGCCGGTGCCCGAGGGCGCCTGCCCCAGCGCGCCGCCGGCGACCTGCACATTCTGCGCGCGCAGGGCCGCGACGATCTCGCTCGACGTGATGTTCCGCGCGGCGGCGCGATCGGGATCGATCCACACGCGCATGGAGTAGCTGCCGCCGCCGAACACCTGCACGCCGCCCACGCCCTTGAGCCGCAGCAGCCGGTCGCGGATGACCGTCTGGGCATAATTGCCGACATAATCGACATCGAGGCCGGAGCCCTTGTCCGCCGTCAGCGTCAGGATCATGAGGAAGCCGGTCGACTGCTTGTTGACCGTGACGCCCACCTGGCGAACCTGCTCGGGCAGGCGCGGCTCGGCCAGCGCGACGCGATTCTGCACCAGAACCTGCGCTGCATCCAAGTCCGTGCCGGGCTCGAACGTGACGGTGATCTGCGCCTGGCCCTGCGTCGAGCTGCTCTGGATATAGAGCATGTTCTCGACGCCGTTCACTTCCTGCTCGATCGGCGCGGCCACCGTTTCGGCAATCGTCTCGGATGAGGCGCCCGGATAGGGCGCGGAGATCACGATAGTGGGCGGCGCGATCTCGGGATATTGCGAGAGCGGCAGCAGCGGAAAGGCGAAGGCGCCGATCAGCGTGATGAAGAGGGCGATCACGCCCGCGAAGATCGGACGCTCGATGAAGAAACCGGAGATGTTCACGCGCAGTCCTCCTTAGCGCCCGCTCACGGGCACGGCGGTGGACGGCGGCGGCGCCGCATCGGCGGCAGGCGCAGCTTGCGGCGCGCTGTCCTCGATCTTGCCGGCCTTGGGGCTCACCTTCTGGCCGGGACGGGCGCGCTGGAGACCGCCGATGACGACGCGGTCACCCTTCGCGATGCCGCTGCGGATGACGCGCAGGCTGCCGCTCAATGGTCCCACCTCCACCGGACGCGCTTCCACCGTGCCGTCCTTTGCGACGACATAGAGCACGCGGCGCGAGCGATCGGAGACGACCGCCGTGTCCGGCACCATCAGCGCCGGATAGGGGCGCGAGGCCTCCAGGCGCAGATTGCCGAACATGCCCGGCTTGAGGAAGCCGTCCGCATTGGGGATGACGGCGCGCGCGCGGATCGTGCCGGCGCCCGCGTCGATGGCATTGTCGATGAAGTCCAGCGTGCCGCCGCGGCCATATGTGGTTTCGTCGGCGAGCTTCACCTTGACTGGCGCGCCCTGTCCGCCGGTGCCGCTGCGCTGATATTTGAGCAGCTGTGCTTCCGAGCCCTGGAAGGTGAAATAGAGCGTCTCGGTGGAGACAATGGTGGTGAGCACCGTCTGGTCCGCCGCGACGGAGTTGCCCGGATCGACGCGCCGGTCCGAGATGCGGCCCGCGATCGGCGCCGTCACGCGCGTGAAGCCGACGTCGAGCGAACGCGCCCGGACCAGCGCTTCAGCGGCCGCGACCTGAGCCGCGGCGGAGCGCTCCGCCGCCTGGCGGGCTTCA
>CBIMKI010000240.1:0-3844 GCA_966244395.1 uncultured Sphingobium sp.
AGGCCCCAAGGGCGGCCCCGGCATGCGCGAGATGCTCTCGACCACGGCGGCGCTCTATGGCCAGGGCCTGGGCGAGAAGGTGGCGCTCATCACGGACGGGCGCTTCTCCGGCGGCACGCGCGGCTTCTGCATCGGCCATGTCGGCCCCGAGGCGGCCGATGGCGGCCCGATCGCGCTGGTCGAGAATGGCGATACCATCAGCATCGACGCCGAGGCCGGCACCATCGACCTCATGGTCGACGAGGCCGTGCTGGCCGAGCGCCGCAAGGCCTGGCGCCCGCGCACCAACGATTATCAGGCCGGTGCGCTCTGGCGTTATTCGCAGAATGTCGGCCCCGCCTGGCAGGGCGCGGTGACGCACCCCGGCGCCAAAGCGGAGACGCATGTCTTTGCCGATATCTGATCCCTTCTTCACCCCTCTCCTTCAGGGGAGGGGCAGGAGGTGGGGGCGATGCGCAGCATCGCGCGCCGCGCGCAATCCCGGCAGGCAACGCCCAGGCACTATCCTGGCTCCTCCTCTGAGCGGCGAGCGGGCGCAACTCAACGGGAGGGGCTTTTGATGGCCGCTCCCATCCTCTCGGTCGCGCAGATGCGCGCGGCCGAGCAATCCCTGTTCGACGCGGGCACCGATCCCTATGCGCTGATGCGCCGCGCGGGCGAGGGCGCGGCGGACATCGTCTGGCGCGCGGGCGTCCGGCGCGAGGCGCTGATCCTCTGCGGCCCCGGCAATAATGGCGGCGACGGCTATGTCATCGCGCGCCGCCTGCGTGATCTCGGCGTGCCGGTCCGCGTCGCCGCCCTGGCCGAGCCCCGCACGGAAAGCGCCGCCAGGGCGCGCGCCGATTGGGCCGGGCCGGTCGAGGATGTGATGACCGCCGCGCCCGCCCCGCAACTCGTCGACGCGCTGTTCGGCATCGGCCTCACGCGCGGGCTCGACGATGCGCTGGCCGCCCGACTCGGCGCTCTCGTCCGCGCCGCCGGGCATAGTTACGCGGTGGATGTGCCGAGCGGCGTGGAGAGCGACGCCGCCGTGCCGCTGTCGGCGGTTCCCCCATTCAGCCTCTGCCTTGCCCTGGGCGCCTGGAAACCCGCGCATCTGCTGATGCCGGCCCGCGCGCTCGCCGCGCACAATGTGCTGGTCGATATCGGCATCGTCGCGCCGGCCGATGCGGCCCACGTCCTGCCGACGCCCCGCTTCGCCGCGCCCGCCGGGGACGCGCACAAATATCGCCGCGGCCTCGTCGCCGTGGTGGCGGGCGCCATGCCCGGCGCCGCCGCGCTCAGTGCCGAGGCCGCCGCACGCGCCGGCGCGGGCTATGTCCGCCTGCTCGCCGACGATATGACCACGCCCGTCAGCCATGCCATCGTGCGCAGCAAGGGGCGCGACTTCGAGCGCGCGCGGGCCGTCCTGGTCGGCCCGGGCCTTGGTCGAAACGGCCATGCGCGCGGCCGCCTTGCCGAAGCGCTGGGCGCCGGCCTCCCGGTCGTCGCGGATGCCGATGCGCTGTGGCTGATCGCGCAGGCCAGCGGCAGCGGCTTCCCGACGCCCGCCATCATGACGCCGCATGAAGGCGAGTTCGCGCATCTCTTCGGCGACCTGCCCGGCAACAAGCTCGACCGCACGCGCGCGGCCGCCCGCCAGTCGGGCAGCGTCATGGTCCACAAGGGGCCAGATACCGTCGTCGCCGCGCCGGATGGCCGCGCCGTCATTGCCCCGCCGGCTTCGTCCTGGCTGTCCACGGCAGGCACGGGCGATGTGCTCGCGGGCCTGTGCGCTGCGCGTCTCGCCGTCACCGGCGACCCGTTCCGCGCCGCTTGCGAGGCTGTGTGGCTGCATGGCGAGGCGGCGCGCCGTGCGGGCGCGGCCTTCATCGCCGACGATCTCGTTCGCCAGGTCGGCCCTGCTCTGGCAAGCCGGCCATGAGCGATCCCGATCTCATCATGCGCATCGCGGCGCGGGGCGACGGCGTGACCGCTGACGGCCGCCATGTGCCGTTCAGCGCGCCGGGCGACCGGCTGCTGCCCGATGGCGGCCTCGCTTACGGCCCCGACCATGCCGACCCCGTCTGCCGCCATGTCCCCGCATGCGGCGGCTGCCAGCTCCAGCATCTCTCGAACCGCGCTTATGCCGATTATGTGCGCGATCGCGTGGCCGGCGCTCTTGCGGGGCAGGATGTCGCCGCGGGCGAGATCGCCGCGCCGCACGTGTCGCCGCCCGCCGCGCGCCGCCGCGCGTCCCTGCGCGTGATCCGCATCGGCAAGTCCGTGCAGATCGGCTTCTTCACGCAGGGCAGCCACCGCATCGTGGACCTCAAGGAATGCCATGTGCTGGAGCCGCGCCTGTTCGCGCTGATCGCACCGCTGCGGAGCCTTTTCGCCGCCATGCTGGGCAAGGAGAAGACCGGCTCCATCGATCTCGCGCTGGTGGACCAGGGCGTGGACGTCATCCTCGCTGGCCTCGCGCCCAAGGGGCTGGAGCAGACCGAGGCGCTGCTGGATTTCGCCCGCGCGCAGGGCCTCGCCCGCCTGATGCTGGACGGGGAGGACGGCCCGATGACGCTCTGGGAGCCCGATCCGGTGACCGTCACTTTCGGTGGGCTCCCGGTGGCCTTTCCGCCGCGCGCTTTCCTCCAGGCGACGCGGGACGGGGAGGCCGCGCTGGTCGAGGCGGTCCGGCGGGGCGTGGGCGAAGCGCGCATGGTGGCGGATCTGTTCGCGGGGCTGGGAACCTTCGCCTTGTCCGTCGCCGGCGATGTGCCGGGGCGGAAGGTCTATGCGGCCGAAGCGGCCCGCAACCTCGTCCTGGCGCTCCAGGGCGGTGGCAATCGCTTGCCCGGCCGCATCTTCCCCGAGCATCGCGATCTGTTCCGCCGCCCGCTGGTGCCCAGGGAACTGGACCGTTTCGACGCCGTCATCATCGATCCGCCCCGCGCCGGCGCGCGCGAGCAGGTGAAGGAGCTGGCCGACTCCGCCTGTCCCCGCATCGTCTATGTGTCCTGCAATCCCGCCAGCTTCGCGCGCGATGCCAGGACGCTGGTCGAGGCCGGCTATCGCATCGACAGCGTCAAGCCCGTCGGCCAGTTCTGCTGGTCCACCCATGTGGAACTGGCGGCCACCTTCACCCGCGTCTGATTTTTCGTCCCGCACCGGCAGTGCTCCTGCGGAGGCAGGAGCCCAGGGCGGCAAGACACCTCGGTTGGGTCCTGCGCTCCCGCTTGCGCAGGAGCACAAGCGAGGGTGAGGCCTTAACTCCCCAAAGTCGCGACCACTGCATTGACCGCCAGCCAGCCCAGCGCGAGGCTCGACAGCGCGAACAGTCCCAGCCGCACGGGAATGGTGTTCACCGTCGATTGCCAGACGCTATGCAGGATGCGCAGCACCACATAGGCCCAGGCAAGCGTCACATTCACGCCCGAACCATGGCCAGTCACCGCGAGGATCAGCACGACCGCATAGAAGATCGTCGGCTGTTCCATCAGATGATTGTAATTATGCGCTTTCCACTGCGTGACTGCGGGCAGGATCGCGTCGAGGTCACTGCCGCGCCCGCCCACCGTCCGTTCGGGCGGGATCTTTGCCCTGGCAAGGGCGGGCAGGCGCGTCGCCAGCATCCAGAGCAGCATGGCGACGGACCACAGGACAAGGACGGCGGCAGGCGCCAATATGGGCATGGGCACGGACATCTCCCCTTCATCTGCGTGTGAAAGGGAGGCTGTGCGTGCTTCAGTTCATTGTCAATTGGGGCCGGGGTGCGGGCAGTAGATGCGCTTGATTGCCGGCTTGCGAGCGTTTGCAGCCATTGAACCATAACCGCCGTTCGCCCTGAGCGAAGTCGAAGGGCTCA
>CBIMKI010000241.1:0-3831 GCA_966244395.1 uncultured Sphingobium sp.
CCTGCACGGCGGCGGCCGCATCGCCATGATAGGCCTGCGCATTGTGGACCGTGTGCACCAGCGCCGCGCGGCCGCGCAGGCGCGCGAGCAGGCGGGCATCGGCGGGCGCGAAAGGGAGCCACTGGAAATGCGCGACATCCCCGGCCAAGGCATCGAGCGGGCCGCAGAGTGCGTCCAGCCCATAGCCGGCGGCCTTGACGATGCGGCCGGCCAGCCCATCCCCCAGCAGGGAGCGAGCACGCTCGCCCAGGCGGAAGAAGCGCGGCGCATAGGCATAGCCGACCGGCTTGATAGCATCAGTGGGCCGCATCGGGCGGGCGAGCAGGCGCACATCGTGCCCGCGCCGCGCCAGGGCCGCGCACAGGCTGTCGTCATAGCGCCCGGTAAAGAGCGAGGGATCGATCATGGCGACGTTCATGCGCGGACCGGCTTTCCGAGAGTGACGAGCATCCGGCCATGGACGGCGGCCAGAAGGAGATGGACAAGCGCATAGCAGGCGGCAAAGCGTAGCGCGAACGATGCGCCGCTCTCCCCGCCCAGCCAGAGTGCGACGGGTACGCTGAGCAGACTGCCGCAGACGAAGGCAATGGACGGCGCGACCAGCGCGGCGAAACGCCCGAGGCCATTTTGCACATAGACCGAGACGCAGATCAGCGAGAGGCTGACAAGCAGGACGAAGATGACAGCAAGTTCAGTGAGATCGAGAACGATCTTGCCGTCGAATATGATCCGCGAGATTTCGCCTCCCGCCAGCATAAGGAAAGCGCCTAGACCGGCGGCCATGGCGAGCGCCAGACTGGTGCAGCGGCGCAGATCCGCGCGGAAACGAACGGCCTCGCCCGCATGGAAATGCCGCGTCAGGTCCGGAAGCAGCGTCTCGACCAAAGCGCGCACCAGGGCCGTGAGCGCGCGCGACATCTTGAACAGGAAATCGAAGAGCAGCAGCGGCCGGGGATCGTGCGTGGCGGCGACGATGGTGAAATAAGGCGCATTATAGGCGGCGACGTCGCAGACGGTGAGGAGGCTCGTGCGGCCGATGTCGCCAAGATAATTGGCGCGGACATGCGCCCAGCCGGCGCGCAGCGACAGCCAGTGCCGCCCGCGCATGGCCAGCTCGCGCTGCACCGTCGCAAGGCCGAGGAGGATCATGGCGAGCGTGAGGCCGAGCTGGAGCAGGACGGCGAGCAGGATCGGCAGGCCGATGAGCGCAGCAAGCAGCAGCGCGACACAGAGCGCGCGGCGGATGAAGTCGAGCGCCTCCCACCAGAGATTGTGATCGAGCGCGGCGAGCGCGCGGCGGGCCAGCAGGGCAATGAGATTGAGCGCGGCGGTGAGGTAGAAGGCGAGGAACAGCGCGGGATGATCCGTGCGGATGAAGCCGCTGGCGAGGCCCGCGACGATCAGCAGCGCGCCGAGCGCCACCACGCCGCCCATGAAGAGCAGCAGCACGCCCAGTTCCTCGCTGCGAAAATCCCCCTCGCCCGAGAGACGCGCGCGCCGCAGCCGGGCATAGATGACGGTGGAGAAGCCGAGTTCTGCGGAAATGGTGAAGTTGGCGAAGGCGACCAGCAGCAGGAACGTGCGGAACTCCGCAAAAGGCAGCAGGCGCACGAAGACGAAGGTGACGATAAAGCCCCAGATGAGGCCGAGCCCGACATTGGCGAGCTTGGCGAGGCCGAGCAGGCTGCGCCGCCGCTCCAGCCGCGCGGCCAGCGCCAGGAGCCCGCCGGTCATTGCCCCCGCCCGCCCCTGCCCTAGGCCGTGCGCCGGGCGCGGAACAAGGTGTCGCCGAGTGCCATGCGATGCCCCATGCCGGCGGGAATGCCGCTGGTGTCGATGACCTCCAGCGCGAGGCCGGCGGCGCGGATGCGATCGGCGAAATCCGGGCCATATTGGCGGACATGGTCCCACTGGCCGAAACGGCGCTCGCGCTCGCGTGGGGCCAGGTCCGGCGGGCCGTCCTCGCTCGACCTCTCCCAGAGCGGCACGATCAGCCAGGCCTCGCCGCCGGGCCTGAGCGCGCGGGCGATGTTACGCAGCACCTGCGCGTCGTCCGGCACATGCTCCATGACGTGACTGGCATAGATGACGTCGAACCGCGCCTCGTCATCCAGCGCCATGAGATCGAGCTGGCAAATGTCGGGCAGCGGATAGCGCGAAGGATCGAAATCAGCCGGCACATAATCGCCCGCGGCAGCGCGGAAGCGATGGACGAGGCTCATCTCATTAGGCGCGCAATGGAGGATGGCGGCGTGCGGCGGAAGGGCGATCACGTCGAGATCAAGCAGCGCGTGCATCAGCCGCTCGCGGGGAGAGGCGCCACATTCCGGACAGCCCCATTCGCGCTCCTGCCCATAGCGGAACCAGCCCACGACGTCCTTGTGGCAGGCCGGGCAATGGCGCGTGGCTCTCGCTCCCGCCGCCTTGCGCAGCGCGAGGAAAGTACGCGTGAAATGCTTGCCGGCTGCCTTGGCGACACGCTGAACGGTTATCATGACGGAGTGCTATACAAGAGTATCGCGCGAATGCGAGAGGCTCAGTCCCGCGACTTGGCGGGTGCCCAGGTGGTGAAGGTCCTGCCCCGCATGGCGAGCAGGACGCCGCGCAGCGTCGCGACATAAGCGAGCAGCAGGTCGACCAAAGCGGCGAGCGGCCCGCGCCGCATCTGGAGACCCAGCAGGAGCAGAATGAGGCCGCCTGCGAAGAGGCCCATGGCCGCGACGGGCGTGCAGCGCCAGGCCAGCGCCAGCGCCGCCGCGCCGCCGATGGCCATCCATAACGCGCCGAACCAGCGGACGATCTTGCGCGAGGCATATTTGAAGCGATCAAGGCCGCTCATGCGGGCAAGCCGGGGACGCAGGTAGCGATGCGTGTGCCAGGCGCGGGCGGCGATGCGCAGCTTGCGGCGATATTCGTCCGCACGCTCGGCGACGAGCGCCTCATGCGCGCGCACGTCCCTGGCCTTGATGAGACGGCGGCCCGCGAAGACGACGGCCATGGAAACAGTGAGATCGTCCAGAACATCGTCCGGGAAATCCGGGTAGAGCGCGCGGCGGACGGAGAAGATGGAACCGTCCGCGCCCATCACATTGCCAGTGCGGGATTCGCCGTCCTTAAGCGCTTCCTCGATGCGCCAGTAGAGGCCGCCGACGCTGGCCGTCGCGCTCCTCTGCGTGCCGCCATAGACGAGCGAGCCCAGCACGCCGCCTACGGTCGGATCGGCATAATGCGGGAGCAGGCGTTCGATGGCATCATCGGCAAGGAGGACGTTGGCGTCGGTGAAGATGAGAATGTCGCCCGTCGCGCGGGCTGCGAGGCGCTTCATGCCGTGCGCCTTGCCGGTGCGGCCGGGGCCCTGGACGAGCGTGAGAATGTCGGCGGCTTTGGCGAGGATCGCGTGGGTGCCGTCGCTGGAGCCATCGTCATAAGCGAGGACCTCCAGATGCGGGTGACGGGCCTTGAGGGCACGCAGGTTGCCGATCTTGGCGGGCAGTGCGGCGGCTTCGTTATAGGCGCAGAAGAGCAAGGAGGCGCTTGGGAGGGGAGCGGCAGGATCGGATGCGAGCGGGCGCGTGGGCAGCAGGCGCAGGGTGAGCGGATAGACAAGGAAGGGCCAGAGCAGCAGGACGGCGCTCAGCAGGATGAGCGCGAGGAAAAGGACGTCGATCATGCGGCGCGACCTCCCGTTCTCCTGCAAAGGGAGCCGTCGCGCTGGCGACGCGATCTCCAAAATCCGCCATCGACGACACAGTCGACTGTCCACGCCCCGAAGCACCACGTGCTCCTGCGCGGGCGGGAACCGGGCGAGCCGGGAAAGAGAGTCGCATGATA
>CBIMKI010000242.1:0-3787 GCA_966244395.1 uncultured Sphingobium sp.
ACCGCCGCCCGCACGAAGTTGTCCCACAGCGTCAGGTCCTGCGGCGGATAGGCAATGCCGAACCCGTCGAGGAAGGTCTCGCGGAAGGTGGCGAGCTTGAGCGCGGCGAGGGGCGCGGCATCCGCCGGCCGGGCGCGGCGCGGAATGGGAGGCGATTCAGGGCGCATGGGTGATGCGGCCATAGAGGACATGATAGCTGGTCTGGCCGCCCGCCGCGTCGAAAGCGCGGATCACCCGGCGCATCGCGGCGGCGCCGAGCGGCGCATAGCCCGCACGCGGCACCTGCGCGCCAAGACCCCGGAAATGGCGGGCGAGCGCCGCGCCGCCGCGCTCGGGCAGGGCATGGTGCTCGTCGCAGGCGAAGGCGTCCGGATATGGCGCGAGCAGCGCGCGGAGCTGCGCGAGCGTGGGATAAGGCGCAATGCCCGCCTCCACGCCGCAGGCTTCATGCGCCTGCCGCCAGCTTGCGAAGCTTTCCGCGCCCATGGTCGCGAAATAGAGG
Organism: uncultured Sphingobium sp.; assembly: GCA_966244395.1. Classification (GTDB taxonomy): domain Bacteria; phylum Pseudomonadota; class Alphaproteobacteria; order Sphingomonadales; family Sphingomonadaceae; genus Sphingobium. Next base: position 503 of record CBIMKI010000242.1, read on the forward strand.
CTGGCGCCCGGACGCAGCAGAGCATGGAGCCGGGCAAGGGCGGCGGGCAGATCAGTGAACCACTGGAAGGCGAGGCTGGAGAGAATGAGGTCGAACCACGGCCCCTCGAACACCGGCGCCTCGCCGTCCATGGCGAGAAGCTGGCTGGCGGCGCCGCGCCGCCCGGCGGCGGCCAGCATCTCCGGCGCGAGGTCGGTCGCGATCAGCGTGGCGGCGGGCCAGCAGGCGCGAATCTCCTGGGTGAGCAGGCCCGTGCCGCAGCCGATCTCCAATATCTGCGCCGGTGCGGGTAGCGGCGCGCGCGCGGCCATCTCCGCCAGATGCGCGGCGACGATGCGCTGCACGCCCGCGCTCGACTCATAGTGACGCGCGGCGGCCCCAAAGGCCGCGCCGATCGCGGCCTTCCGCCCGGACTCGCTGGTCTGCGCGCTGTGCATGGCGGCGCCTTTGGCATGGCGCGGGGCTGGACGCCACGGCAAAAGGCGATAGGAAGCGCCATGACCGACGACAGCAGCCGTATCGACGCTCTGGACTTTCTGCGCGGCCTGGCCGTGATGGGCATCCTGCTGGCCAACATGGTCTCTTTCGGCCTGCCGCAGGCGGCCCAGCTCAATCCCTTCACCATGGGCACGGACGGGTCGCTCGATCTTGCGGCGTGGACGTTCAACTTCCTGCTGGTGGACGGCAAGTTCCGCGCGCTCTTTGCCATCATGTTCGGCGCCTCGATGCTGCTCGTCATGGAATCGGCGGAGATGGACGGGCGGGACGGGCTGGCCGCGCATCGCCGGCGCATGCTCTGGCTGGCGGTGTTCGGCCTCGCGCACCACGTCTTTCTGTGGTCGGGCGACATATTGCTGCCGCTCGCCGTCGCCGGGCTCATCGCCACGGCCTTCGTGCGGTTCGACGCGCTGGGCCTCGTCAAGATCACCCTCGCGCTGCTGGCAGCGCAATGGGCGATCGATCTCGCGGCGGTGCTGCCGCCCTTCTGGCTGCGCGAGGCCGCGCTGGCAGCCGGCGCAAATGCCGACCTCCTCGCGCGCTGGCGCGATTATGCGGACCTGACCGGCGCGCCGGGCAGCCTTTCAGTGGCGGCGGACGTGGCGCTTCATCGCGGCGATTATGGCGCCATCCTCGCCGGGCGGCTCGGCGAGGCGGGGCTGGCCGCGACCAATTTGCTGCTGTTCGCCCTGCCGGAACTGCTTGCCTTCATGGCCTTCGGCATGGCGATGCTGAAAGGCGGCTTCCTCGCTGCGCAATGGACGGTGGCGCAATATCGCGCGACATGGCGGCGCGCCTATCTGGTGGGGCTGGTGCCGATGGCGGGGCTGACCGCCTGGGTGCTGCTCTCGCACGACTCGCTGGCCGCGCAGGCGGCGGGCCTTGGCTGGTCGCTGCCGCTGCGCCTGCCGCTCGCGGCCGCCCATGCCGCATTCGCCATCGGCCTTGCGCTGCGCTTCCCGGATCATGCGCTGGTGGGCGCGGTGCGCGCGGTCGGACGGCTTGCGCTCTCCAACTATCTGCTGTGCAGCCTGCTCGCGACCGGACTTTTCTACGGCTATGGCGCCGGGCTGTTCGGCATGCTCGACCGGACGGCGCTGTTCCTCGTCGCGCTTGCCGGTTGGGCCATCATGCTGCTCTGGTCCGTGCTGTGGCGCCGACATATGCGGCACGGGCCGGCGGAATATCTCTGGCGGCGGCTGGCGCGCCGCTCGGCCTGACGCGAAGGCGCCGCCGCGCCCGATCGCTCCATGGTCAAATCAACTCTGGCGCCGCGCGCGAAGATGCGGCATTGTTGTGCGTCGCAACATTTCCGCAGAGGGAATAGAACCGCCTCAAGATGCGCCGGCTGCCGCCTCTGACTGCCCTGGAAGCCTTCGTGCAGGTCGCCCGGACCGGTTCGGTCAAGGCGGCCGCGGAAGAGCTTGCGCTGTCGGCGCCCGCGCTCAGCCGCCGCATCCAGGCGCTCGAGCGGTTCCTGGGTTTCGCCCTGTTCGACCGGCGCCACCAGCAGCTCGAAATCAACAAGCATGGCCAGCGGCTGTTGAGCGAGATCGCGCCCGCGCTCGACGCGCTGGGCGCGGCGATCGAGGTGGCGACCAGCGGCGTGCGCGCGCTGCGGATTCGGCTGAGTGTCCTGCCGCTCTTCGCCAGCCAGCGGCTCTTCCCGCGCCTGGGCGAACTGCGCAAGGCGCATCCCGAGCTGCATCTCGATGTCGACACCAGCCCCAATGCCATTGCCCGGCTGGGCGACGGGCTCGATGCCGCCATCGTGCTCGCGCGCGATGTCGATCCGGCCCTCTATGCGCGCGAGCTGGATCGTGACGCGGTCTATCTGATCGCCGCCAAATCCCGCACCGAGGGGCCGCAGCAGATCAGCCGCCCCGAGGACATTGCGCGCGAGACCGTCCTCATCCATCGCGACATGGCGACGACTTTCGATGTGTGGAAGGCGGGCGTGGGCCTGCCCGATCTCCAGCCGGCCTCGATCGATTATTATGATTCGGGCGCGCTGATGCTGGAAGCGGCCGCGCAGGGCATGGGAATCGCCGTCATGCACGGGCGCCACCTCCAGGGCGCTCATGACGAGCGCCTCGCCCGCCTGTTCGACCAGCATATCGAGAGTCCCTACCGCTATTTCTTCGTGTGCCGCAACCGCGCGCTCGATTCCCGCGCAGTGCGGATTTTCCACGATTGGCTCATCAACGCCGAGATTTGAAAGGCGCCTTCGTCTTTTTCTCGGCTGACCCCGCCAATGGGCGATCGGGTTAACTCTATTTTTCCCAATCATGCTGCATGGCTTTCCCGTGAGGTCGGTTCGCCGCCCCTTGCCAGGAGAGGCGGGGAACCATCCGAGCGAGAACGGGCCGTCTGGCGACTCAGGCGGATGCGATGCTCCAGGGCGTGAACAGGCCGGCCGGAACAGCGCGGCCCCTCTTTCTCGGAACCTCGATAGGACATCGTGTTCGGGGTGAACGTGTGGCCGCCGCCACGTCTCGTTCTGGAAGGAAGAAGAGAATGCTCGATTGGTTTGAGAAGTCCGCGCCCATCCGCTCGAAATTCAACACGCTGCTGGCCGCCAACACCGGATTGTCCGCGCTGTCGCTGATCGCGGTCGCGCTGGCCTGGCAGGGCTATGCCTATACCGGCCTCGGCCTGGTGCATGCTTCCCTTAAGCAGGACGCCAAGGCGGAAGCCAATTTCAAGCGCGCGCTGCAGATCGATCCGGATAATTCCGAGGCGCACAACAATTACGGCACCTTCCTGTGCGTACGCAATCGCGTGGAC
>CBIMKI010000243.1:0-3741 GCA_966244395.1 uncultured Sphingobium sp.
AGCCAGTGGCGATGGAGGCCGATGTCATATTCGCGCCCCTCCACCCGGTCGACCGCCAGCCAGTCCACGAAGTCCGGGTCCGCCGGCCCGCCGATGCGCAGCAGCAGGGCGATCCAGCTCATCAAGAGGTCGCATCGCCAGCCGAGCGCGGAGATCGCCCCGTCGATCCGCGCGCGCGCCGGGCCGTCCAGCCAGTCAGGCGCCAGCTCGATCACCGCGACCAGCCGCTTGGCGAGCCGTTGCAGCGGCGCCAGCAGCGCCTCCAGGGCCTGTGCCGCGTCCGTCGCCGCGTCGATCAGTGGCCCGTCCGCTTCGGTAAGGTCGATTTCCAGCCCATAGCCGGGGTCGGCCTCCTTCCCGTCGCGCTCGGCGCGGGCATAGACAGTGTCGCGCACTGCCGCGAGCAGCCGCTCCACCGCGCCTTCCGGGGCATGCTCCACGATGCGCCGCAGCCAGTCGTCGGCCGGCAGCGCGCGCGCCGCCTCGATCGCCGCCTCGATGGCCTCGGCGCCGTCCGCATCATAGCTCGATACGTCCATGAGCCGCGCGGCGAGGCCCCGCCTGCGCCCCTTGCGCGATGCGCTCTCCGGCCCGATCACCCAGCGCCGCAGCTCGATGGCTTCCCGGCCGGTGAGTGCCGCGCCGAAGGTCGCGTCGGCCGCGTCGAAGAGATGATGGCCCTCGTCGAAGACCAGCCGCGCGAGCGTGCCATGGCCTTCGCGTCCCCGCGCTGCCGAGATCATGACCAGCGCGTGATTGGCGATGACCAGGTCCGCATGCGCGCTCGCATGGGTCGCCCGCTCGATGAAGCAGCTGCGGAAATGCGGGCAGCCGGCATAGATGCACTCGCCCCGCCGATCCGTGAGCGCCGTGGCGCCCGCCCGGCGGAACAGCGCCGGGAGCCAGCCCGGCAGGTCGCCGCCCACCATATCCCCGTCGCGGCTATAGGCCGCCCAGCGCGCCACGAACTGCGCAAGGACGGCCGCCCGCCCCGCGAAGCCGCCTTGCAGCGCATCTTCCAGATTAAGAAGGCAGAGATAATTCTCCCGCCCCTTGCGGATGACGACATGGCGGCGGAAGGCCGCGTCGCTCGGATAATGGCGGCGCGTCTCGCGGTCGAGCTGGCGTTGCAGCGCCTTGGTGTAGGTCGAGATCCACACCGTGCCGCCCGCTTCCTCGGCCCAGAGCGTCGAGGGCGCGAGATAGCCCAATGTCTTGCCGATGCCCGTGCCCGCTTCCGCCAGCACCACATTCGGCTCGCCGCGGGCCGGGCGCGGCGCGAAGCAGCCTGCCGCCGCGCGGGCGAAGTCGCGCTGCCCCTCGCGCTTTTCTGCGCCCGTGCCGGTCAGCTCGGCCAGCCGGTGCAGCACGGCCTCGTCCGGCAGGGTGATGCTGCGCGGCTGGGGCGGGGGCGGCTCCTCTTCCCATTGCGGCAGGCGGCTGAACAGCCAGCGTTCGGCACGCTGCGGCTGCGTGATCCGGTGTCGCAGCAGCGGCGCCCAGCTCCAGCGCAGCCGCTCGAGCTGTTGCAGCGCCGTCCAGGCGCCTTCGCGCTCGGCCCAGTCGGCCCGGCCGCACCAGTCCAGCATCTCCGCTGCGATGGACGCTATGGCGCGCGCGGCCGCATTGTCGCCGTCCGGCGGCGTCAGGCCCATGGTGCGCGCCAGGCCCGCCACGGTCGGCACGGCGAACTGGGCGGGGAAGAGGAAGGCGAAAAGCTCCAGCAGGTCGAGCCCGTGCAGGTCGGGATTGCCCAGCCGCGCGCCGATCAGCGGCGCATTGACCAGCAGCAGCGGCGTGCTCGCGGCGAGGCCCAGCGCCTCGCCCCGCGCGAGCATGGAGAGGCTGCCGTCCTCGCGCGCGAGCCAGATGCCGGCATGCGTCGCGTGAAGGGCGGGAGGCAGATTGAGGGAGGCCATCGCCTCCCTTTAGCCGGCTTTGCGAGGAACTGGAACAGGCCGTGAACGACCCGGATTCCGATCAGTTGCGGCGGCCGAAGGTGCGCGCGCGCGCCATGATGCCGCGGCCGCCCTGCAATGGTGCCATCGCCAGGCCGAGTCCCGGCCCGTCGTCGTAGAGGCTGGCGGCGCGGGCCACCTGCAGGCGCTCGTGGAGTGGTCCGTCGACAAGCGGAAAGAGGAACTTGATGCCCATGCGGTCGATTTCCGACCAGCGGCACTGGGCGTAGAGCGTCTGGCCCATATATTCGATCTGGAAGCGCGTGCATTCGGGAACCGCGCAGCCCGTGACGAGCGCGCCGCCTTCGCTCAGGTCGACCAGAGAGGCGTCGAAGGATTCGAGGACTGTCGTTACCGTCACCGGGATTTCGACATCCATTCGCTTGTACTGGCGTTCCACTTGCATGACCATCACTTCCCCCATGGCTCGACTGCGACCATGGTGCCTATAACGGTCGCGCGTTCATACTTTTGCATGAAGAGGTAAATAATCGGGAAAGCACGCGCATTGGCCTTTGGGAAAGGTTATTTTCGGGCTGTTGCAACTGCGAAGGCGAGGGTAGAGGCGAGCCCATGACCGACCACATCGTGACAGACGAGCTGCGCGCCGCCGCGCGCGTGTCCAAGGCCTGGCCCTATGAGGAAGCGCGCAAGCTGCTGAAACGCTATCCCGAGGGCAAGACCGGCGGGCCGATGCTGTTCGAGACCGGCTATGGCCCTTCGGGCCTGCCGCATATCGGCACCTTCAACGAAGTGCAGCGCACCACCATGGTTCGCCATGCCTTCGAGGAGATGACCGGCGCGCCGACGCGGCTCATTGCCTTTTCCGACGACATGGACGGCCTCAGGAAGGTGCCGGACAATGTGCCCAACCAGGCGATGCTGGCGCAGCATCTCGGCAAGCCGCTGACGCAGGTGCCCGATCCGTTCGGGAAATATGAGAGCTTCGCGCATCACAACAATGCGATGCTGCGGGCGTTCCTCGATCGCTACGGCTTCGACTATGAGTTCGTCTCCTCGACGGAGATGTATCGCGCCGGCCGGTTCGATGAGGCGCTGAAGGGCGTGCTGCGCGCCTATCGGGCGATCATGGACATCATGCTGCCCACGCTGCGCGCCGAGCGCCAGGCGACCTACTCGCCCGTCCTGCCGGTGAGCCCGAAGAGCGGCGCGGTCCTCCAGGTGCCGGTCGAGGTCGTGGATGTCGAGCAGGGCATCGTGCGCTTCGTCGACGAGGGCGAGACCATCGAGCAGTCGATTCTTTCCGGTGGCGCCAAGCTGCAATGGAAGGTCGACTGGGCGATGCGCTGGGTCGCCCTGGGCGTCGATTACGAGATGGCCGGCAAGGACCTCATCGACAGCGTCACGCAATCCTCCCGGATCGCGAAGGCGCTGGGCGGCCGTCCGCCCGAGGGGTTCAACTATGAGATGTTCCTCGATGAGAAGGGCGAGAAGATCTCCAAGTCCAAGGGCAATGGCCTCTCCATCGAGCAGTGGCTGACCTACGGCACGGAAGAGAGTCTCGCCTTCTACATCTATCGCGAGCCCAAGGCCGCCAAGCAGCTCCACATCGGCGTCATCCCGCGTGCGGTGGACGAATATGAGCAGTTCCGCGGCACTTATGCCGCCCAGCCGGTCGACAAGAAGCTCGGCAATCCGGTGCATCACATTCATGGCGGCCAGGTGCCGCAGGATGGGCTGCCGGTGACCTTCGGGCTGCTGCTCAATCTCGTCGGCGTCATGGGCGCGGAAGCGACAGAGCATCAGGTCTGGTCCTATCTGC
>CBIMKI010000244.1:0-3731 GCA_966244395.1 uncultured Sphingobium sp.
GTTCTGCGCGTTCAGATTCGTGCGGTCGATGGCCTTGAGCGCGGCCAGGTCCGCCCGCGCCGCCGCCCGCTCGGCGTCGAAATAAGCGTCGCTCACATAGTCGCCGAGCCGGTCGGCGTGGCGCAGGTCGCCCCGGAACAGCGCATCGATAGGATTGCGCTCGAGGTCGGCCTCGTCGGACGCGGCGAACAGCGCGAAGAGTCGCTCGTCCTCGCTCTGCGCGGCCGCCGGCGGTGAGGGCGGCGGCGCGACCGGCTGGGCGAGGGCCGGGCTAGCGGCGCAGAGCAACAGCGGCAGGGCGCGGAGCAGGCGCGCGGGGCGGGGCATGAGCGATCCTTTCGGGCAACAGCGGCGATGCGCGCCGGTCATGGGACGTGACTAGCCGAGCCCGGCGCAAGCGGCAATCGGCGCCTGCGGCCCTGGAGCGCGGTTGCCCTGAATGCAGTCGTCATGGCGAGCGGCGAAGCCGCGCGGCAATCCAGCGCCGTATGTTCCGGCCTAGTCCGTCGGCACCGAGACCCAGGGGCGTTCGCGATACCATTTGGTGAGCACATATTTGGCGCCGCGCGCCACGGGCAGGGCCGCGTGCAGCGTTTCGCCATTGGGGCTGCCGTCCGGGCGCATGTTGTTCCAGATGAGCAGGGTGCCCCGGCGCGGCGGCACGCGCAGGCCCAGGCGCGGAAACTCCGTCTCGCCGCCTTCCTCCACGTCGCACAGATAGATCATCGTGGTCCACACGCGCTGTCCGCCGCACTGGCGCATGAGCGGCCAATAATGGACGCGCGGGGGGAAATAGTCGCAATGGACCTTATATTCCTGCCCGGGATGATAGCGCTGGCCCTGCAACAGCTCGCCCCGGTCCGTGTCGAAGCCCATCAGCACGTCGATGCGCCGGGTGATGGCGAGCACCAGCGGCTCCTCGATCCGCAGGTTGCAGCTCCAGCTCGTGCGATAGTCGGCATTGGCGCTGCCCGAGAACAGCTTGGAGGGGATCGCCTCGGCGTCCACCAGTGCCATCATCTGGTCGCATTCCTGCGGGGTCATGAAGCCGTGCCGCAGGAACATCTCGGCCCGGTCGGTGTCCAGCTTGGCCACCATGGGATTGCGGCGCAGGCGCGTGCGCACCGCCTCGCCGATCTGCGCGCGGGCTTCCGATGGGACGTCCGGATCGTCGGGAAATGTCTCGCTCATCGCCTGTTTCCTGCCATCGCGCGGCGGCTGGGGCAAGAGTCCGGGGCATGGAAAGGGCCGGCTGCGAAACCGGCCCTTTCCCTCATGTCCTGTCCGTCATCTCACCAGAAGACGTCGTGGACCACGTCGACCACATAGCCGTCGCGCAGGTCGACCAGCAGCGCGTCGTCATAATAGCGGATCCAGCGGAACGGCCCGTAGGCAGGCGGCAGGCGGAAGCGATAGGGATCGTCGATCCAGTAGCTGGTCGAGAACAGGATGTTGTCGAGATAGATGCCGATCGAGAAGCGCGAATAGCCCCGCGTCCAGCCGAACGGCGCCCGATAATAAGGCAGATGGAAGACGTCGCGATTGGAGCGGCGCCACTGCTGCCAGTCATAGCGCCGGTCGCGGCGCCAGCCATTGTCCCAGCGGTCAAAGCCGTCCCAGCGGTTCTGCACGCGCGGACCCGGCACATAGCGCCAGTCGTTGCGGTTCCAGCGATTGTCGTTCCAGTTGCGCTCGCGGTTCCAGTCCCGCCCGTCGCGGTCGCGGTCGCGGCCGTTCCAGTTGCGGCCGTCATTGACGCGCCGGTCGTTGTTGTCGCGGCCCTGATTGTTCTGCCAGTTCGGCCGGTTGCGATCGTCCGGCCGCTCGCGCTCCATGCGCGTGGACGAGCGGGGCCGGGCGGTGGCGGGGTCCGGCTGGGCGCGGGGCGCCTCGACGCCGCGCTGCTGATACCATTCGCGCGTGCCGGGCCGCGGCTCGCGCGTCCGTTGCGTCGGTGCTGCCGTCACGGGCGGCGCCGCGCGCTGCGTCGGCGCGGCATTGGGCCTGTCGCGCGGTGCCGGCGCGGCGCGCGGGGCAGGGGCCGGCGCGGTCCGGGAGATGCCGGGCGCGGCGCGCGGGCGGCTGTCGTCGCCGCGCATGCGGAAGTCCCCGCGCGGGGCATCCGTGCGGCCCTGGCTCATGCGCTCGCCGCGTCCGCGCTCGCCCCGTTCGCCCGGCTGGGCCAGCGCGGGCGTGGCCAGGCCAATGGCGGCGGCTGTCAGGAGCGCGGCCTTGATCCATGTCTTCTCAGGCATATTGTCCTCGCATCCGGCGACCTCGCGCCGGTTCATGCCTGTTCAATAGCCCGCAGGCCCTGTCAAAGCGCTGAATGGCCCCTGCAGCATCGCGCAAGGAAAGGCGCGCGCTCAGTCCCGGCCTTCGCGCGCCGGTGCGCTCATGCCGGGCACCTGCCGGGCGGCGTCGGCCGGGTCGATGCCCGGCGCGGGCGCGGCCGCGATGCGCTCGTCGCCGCGCATGACGCGCCCCGCCTGCCTGATCGCCTCGCGGATGCGCGGATAGGTGCCGCAGCGGCAGATATTGGTCATGGCGGCGTCGATGTCGGCATCGCTCGGGTCGCGGTTGCGGCGGAGCAGCGCCGCCGCCGCCATTATCATGCCGGACTGGCAATAGCCGCATTGCGGCACGTTCTGCGCCGCCCAGGCCTGCTGCACCGGATGGCTGCGGTCCGGCGAGAGGCCCTCGATGGTGGTGATGAACCGCCCTTCCACCGCCGCGATGCTCACCTGGCAACTGCGCACCGCCACGCCGTCTATGTCCACCGTGCAGGCGCCGCAGTCGCCCGTGCCGCAGCCATATTTGGTGCCGGTGAGGTTGGAGGCGTCGCGCAGGGCCCAGAGCAGGGGCGTCTGCGGGTCCATATGATATTGGACCGGCCGGTCGTTGACGGTGAACTTGGTCATGGCGCGACGTTACGCGCGCGCGCGCCGATGGGGAAGATCAGTTGATCCAGAGCCGGATGAGCCAGGCGACCAGCCCGAGGGCCGCGACGCTCCCCGCCCAGATGAGCATGAACCAGCCCAGCCGCTCCAGCCGGCCGCGCATCAATGATAGCCCTCATGGCCCACCTTGCCGCGGAACACCCAATAGGCCCAGCCGGTGTAGAGGAGGATGATCGGCAGCATGATGGCCGCGCCGATCAGCATGAACATCTGGCTGCGCGCGGGCGCGGCCGCCGCCCAGATGGAGACGCGCGCGGGAATCACGTCCGGCCAGATCGAGACGGCGAGGCCGACGAGGCACAGGCCGAACAGCCCCAGCGCCCAGAGGAAGGGCGCGACGTGCTGCCCCCCGCGCAGGCTGCGGTAGAAAAGCACCGTGACGATGAGCGTCGCCAGCGGCACCTGTGCCGTCGCCAGCACGCCCGGCCAGGCGAGCCAGCGCTGATAATATTGCGCCTCCAGCCCCAATGTCGCGAGGCTGACCGCGCCGATCACGACCAGCAATGCGATGCCCAGCCGCCCGGCATAGGTCACAGCCTGCCGTTGGAGGTCGCCTTCCGTCTTCATGTTGAGCCAGCAGGCGCCGAGCAGCGCATAGCCGACGAGCAGCCCGGCGCCGCACAGCAGGCTGAAGGGCGAGAGCCACTCCCACCAGCCGCCCGCATAGGCCCGCCCCTCGACCGTGATTCCCTGCAAGAGCTCTCCCAGAGTGATGCCCTGCGACAGCGTGTCGATGGCCGAGCCGATCGTGAAGTCCTCATCCCACGCCTT
>CBIMKI010000245.1:0-3714 GCA_966244395.1 uncultured Sphingobium sp.
TATGTCGCGCGCGATGTGAGCACGCTCTACAATGCGGCCAAACAGCGGCTCGATCAGGGCCGTTATGCGGAAGCGGCGGTGATCTTCGACGAGGTCGAGCGCCAGCATCCCTATTCGCCCTGGGCCCGCCGCGCCCAGCTGATGAGCGCCTTCTCCTATTATGGCGCGCGCGAATATACCGAATCCATCCAGTCGGCTCAGCGCTTCCTGTCGATCCACCCCGGCAACCGCGATGCGCCCTATGCCTATTATCTCATCGCGCTCTGCTATTATGAGCAGATCGGCGATGTGACGCGCGACCAGAAGATCACACTGCAGGCGCAGGACGCGCTGGGCGAGCTGATTCGCCGCTTTCCCAATTCACGCTACGCTGCGGACGCCCGCCTCAAGATGGATCTGGTCAGCGACCATCTGGCGGGCAAGGAGATGGAGGTCGGCCGTTTCTACGAGCGCCGCCGCCAGTGGATTGCCGCGACGCTGCGCTTCCGCAAGGTTATCGAGAATTATCAGACGACCACGCACACGCCCGAGGCGCTGCAACGCCTGGTGGAATGCTATCTCTCGCTCGGCATGATCGAGGAAGCCAAGCGTGCGGCCGCCGTGCTCGGCACCAACTTCCGCGGCTCGAAATGGTATGAGCGCGCTTACGAACTGATGCGGGAACACGCGCCGAACGCGTGACAGACGCCCGCCGGTTGGATTAGGTCTTTTCCGGCTATGCTGACTGGCCTGTCGATCCGTAATATCGTCCTCATCGAGGCGCTCGATCTCGCGTTCGCGCGCGGGCTGACGGTGCTTACCGGCGAGACTGGCGCGGGCAAGTCGATCCTGCTCGATGCGCTAGGGCTGGCGCTCGGTGCGCGGGCGGACAGTGGTCTGGTGCGCGCGGGGACCGATCGGGCGAGCGTCGTCGCGACCTTCGATCCACCCCACGCCGACTCTGCGCTGGCAGCGCTGCTCGCCGACAATGACGTGGCGATCGAGCCCGGCGAGCCCTTCATCGTGCGCCGTACGCTCAAGGCAGATGGCGGCAGCCGCGCTTTTCTCAACGACCAGCCCTGCTCGGCCGCATTGCTGCGCGATGTTGGCGCGCATCTGGTCGAGATTCACGGTCAGCATGACGAGCGCGGCTTGCTCAATGCGCGCGGACATCGCGCGCTGCTCGATGCCTTCGGCGCGTTCGATACCGCTGCCGTCGCGCTCGCCCATGAAGGGCTGACGCAGGCGCAGGATCGGCTCGAGGCCGCGCGCGCCACGCTGGAGAGCGCCGCCAGGGAGCGCGACTATCTCGCCCATGCCGTCGCGGAACTGGCGCGCTTCGCACCCGAGCCGGGCGAGGAGGAGGCACTCGCCGCCGAGCGTGCCGATATGCAGAAGGGCGCGCGTCTCACCGACGATCTGGCCACGCTTGAAACCCTGCTGGGCGGTGCGGATGGTGCACTCTCCCGGTTGCGGCAGGCCGCACGCCGGCTCGACCGGATCGCCGCCGAGCATGAGTATCTCGCAAATGCGCTCGCCGCCTTCGATCGCGCGGTGATCGAGGCGGGTGAGGCGGAGGACCATCTCTCCAAGGCCAATGACGCGCTGAGCGTCGACCCCGGCCGGTTGGACGCCATCGAGACGCGCCTCTTCGATCTGCGGGCGCTCGCACGCAAGCATCAGGTGCCGGCCGACGACCTTGCCGATCTCGCCGCGCGGATGCGCGAGCAACTTGCCCGGATCGATGCGGGCGAAGCGGGCCTGGCCGATCTTGAACGTGCCGTTGCGGACGCGCGCGCCGTCTATGTGCGTGCGGCCGAGGCGCTGAGTGCTGCGCGCGCCGAGGCTGCCGCCCGGCTCGATGCCGCCATGGCTGCTGAACTGGCGCCGCTGAAGCTCGATGCCGCCCGCTTCCGCATGCAGATCGAGGTACTGCCGGAAGGGCAGTGGCGGCCCCATGGTCGCGACCATGTGGAGTTCCTCATTTCCACCAATGCCGGGGCACCCTTCGCGCCGCTTGCCAAGATTGCCAGCGGCGGCGAACTCTCGCGCTTCATCCTCGCGCTCAAGGTTGCGCTGGCCGAGCAGGGGGCGGCAGGCACCATGATCTTCGACGAGATCGACCGCGGCGTGGGCGGCGCGGTCGCGGGCGCGATCGGTGAGCGCTTGTCCCGCCTGGCGCAGGGCGCGCAGGTCATCGTCGTTACCCACAGTCCGCAGGTCGCGGCGCGTGGGGCTGGGCATCTGCTTATCCGGAAAAGCTCGGACGGCACTATTACCCGCACCGGCGTCCACCCGCTGGACGATGCCGAGCGCCGGGAGGAAATCGCCCGCATGCTCTCGGGCGCCGAGATCACCAACGAGGCCCGCGCCCAGGCCGACCGGCTGCTGGAGGGAGTATGATGCGCGTGCCTCAAGCTTTGCCTCTTCTGCGTCTTGCAAGAAGAGAGGGAAGAGAATGACGATCCATGCTCCCGCCATGTCGGAAGCCGAGGCCGCGAACCGCCTCATGCGCCTTGCCCGCGAGATCGCGAAGCATAATGCGCTCTACCATGCCGAGGACCAGCCCGAGATCAGCGACGCGGCCTTCGACGCGCTCGTGCGCGAGAACAATGCGCTGGAGGCCGCCTTTCCACATCTGATCCGCGCGGACAGTCCGAACCGGCAGGTCGGCGCCTCGGTCGCCGCCTCCGCGCTCGCCAAGATCCGCCATGAAAAGCGGATGATGAGCCTGGACAATGCCTTCGCCGCCGAGGATGTCGAGGAATTTGTTGCCCGTGTACGGCGCTATCTCAATCTGCCTGTGGAGGCGCCGCTTGCCTTCACGGCCGAGGACAAGATCGACGGGCTGTCACTCTCCCTGCGCTACGAGCAGCGGCGCCTCGTCCAAGCCGCGACGCGCGGCGATGGCGAGATGGGTGAGGACGTTACGCTTAATGTTGCTCGTATCGCCGATATTCCTCAAACGCTTCCCTCGGGTGCGCCCGATCTTTTCGAAGTGCGGGGCGAGGTCTACATGGAGAAGGCTGCCTTCGCTGCGCTCAACACGCGTCTGATGATTGAGGCGCGAGCGGCCGCGGAGGCGCGTGGAGAGCCCTTCGATCCCGAAAGCGTGCGCCAGTTCGCCAATCCGCGCAATGCCGCCGCAGGCTCGCTGCGCCAGAAGGACCCCGCCGTCACCGCGAGCCGCCCGCTGCGGTTTCTTGCCCATGGCTGGGGCGCTGTCTCCGGACTTCCCGCCGACACGCAGTTTGGCGTCATGAAGGCCATGGAAGCCTGGGGCGTGCCGGTTTCGCCGCATCTGGTGCATTGCGACGGCGCTGCCGCCATGCTCGCCTGCTATGAGGCGATCCAACGCCAGCGCGCGGACTTGCCCTATGACATTGATGGCGTCGTCTACAAGGTCGACAGCCTCGCCTTGCAGGAGCGGCTGGGCTTCGTCGCCAAGGCGCCGCGCTGGGCCATCGCACATAAATTCCCCGCCGAGCAGGCCGAGACCACGCTGGAGGCGATCGACATTCAGGTCGGCCGCACCGGCAAGCTCACGCCGGTCGGGCGCCTGATGCCCGTGACTGTCGGCGGCGTGGTCGTTTCCAATGTCACGCTACACAATCGCGACGAGATTGCACGCCTCGGCCTACGGGTTGGCGACCGAGTGCGCATCCAGCGGGCGGGCGACGTTATTCCGCAGGTGGTGGACAATTTGACGCGCGAGGAAGCGCGCGCGCCCTATCT
>CBIMKI010000246.1:0-3552 GCA_966244395.1 uncultured Sphingobium sp.
GGGCTCGCCCGACGAGGACGGCGACCGCTTCATCGAGATCTGGAACCTCGTGTTCATGCAGTTCGAGCAGTCGGCCGACGGCTCGCGCACCGAGCTGCCCAAGCCCAGCATCGACACCGGAATGGGCCTCGAGCGCATCGCCGCGGTCATGCAGGGCGTGCACGACAATTTCGATACCGACACGTTCAAGGCCCTGATCGCGCAATCCGTGGCGCTGACCAAGGTGGCGCCGGAGGGCAGTGCCCGCGCCAGTCATCGCGTCATCGCCGATCATCTGCGTTCATCGGGCTTCCTCATCGCCGATGGCGTGCTGCCCGCCAATGAGGGGCGCGGCTATGTGCTGCGCCGGATCATGCGCCGTGCCATGCGCCACGCGCATCTGCTGGGCGCGGCCGATCCGCTGATGCACCGCCTGGTCGGCGCGCTGGTGAGCGAGATGGGCGCGGCCTATCCCGAATTGGTGCGCGCGCGCCCGCTCATCGAGGAGACGCTGCTGCGCGAGGAGACCCGCTTCCGGCAGACGCTCGACAAGGGCCTGAAGCTGCTCGACGAGGCGGTCGCCGGCCTGCCCCAGGGCGCGACGCTGCCCGGCGAAACCGCCTTCAAGCTCTACGATACCTACGGCTTCCCCTATGATCTGACCGAGGACGCCCTGCGCGCGCAGGGCCTGAGCGTGGACCGCAGCGGCTTCGATGCTGCCATGGCCGCACAGAAGGCCGCCGCCCGCGCGGCCTGGAAGGGCTCGGGCGAGAAGGCCTCGGACGAGATCTGGTTCGACATCGCGGAGAGCGAGGGCGCGACGGAGTTCATCGGCTATCTGGGCGAGACCGGAGAGGGCCAGGTGGTCGCGCTCGTGAAGGACGGCGCGCGCGTGGACGCCGCCGGCGCGGGCGAGGCGGTCGCAATTCTCACCAACCAGACGCCTTTCTACGGCGAGAGCGGGGGGCAGACGGGCGACGCGGGCACCATCAGCGCCGAGGGGTTCTTCGCCCACGTCGGCGAGACGAGCAAGCCGCTCGGCCGCCTCCATGTCCATCATGCGACCATCGAGCGCGGCACCGTGCGGGTGGGCGACAAGGTGCATCTCGCCGTCGACCATGGCCGCCGCGCGCGCATCCGCGCCAATCACAGCGCCACGCACCTGCTGCACGCGGCGCTGCGCAGCGAACTGGGCGCGCATGTGACGCAGAAGGGCAGCCTCGTTGCGGAGGACCGCCTGCGCTTCGACTTCTCGCATCCCGAAGCGCTGACCGCAGCGCAGATCGCCGCGATCGAGGCCAATGTGAACGCGCAGATCCGCGAGAATGCGGAGGTGACGACCCGGCTCATGTCGCCGGACGACGCCATCGCCGCCGGTGCCATGGCGCTTTTCGGCGAGAAATATGGCGAGGAAGTGCGCGTGCTCTCCATGGGCGGCCCCGATGAGAGCGGGCGCTTCTATTCGGTGGAGCTGTGCGGCGGCACGCATGTGCGCGCGCTCGGCGACATCGCGCTCTTCAAGATCGTCGGCGAAAGCGCGGTCTCCAGCGGCGTGCGGCGCATCGAGGCGCTGACCGGCGAGGCGGCGCGCCAGTGGCTCGTCCACCGCGACGAGCAACTCCGCGCGGTCGCGGCCACACTGCGCACCACGCCCGACGAGGCGGCGGCGCGCGTCTCCGTGCTGGTGGAGCAGGGGCGCCGGCTGGAGAAGGAACTGGCCGACGCCAAGCGGGCACTGGCTCTCGCGGGTGCGGCAGGTGGCGGCGCGGCGAGCGCGGAAGCCGAACCCGATATCGTGAATGGCATCAAGTTCAGTGCCCAGATCCTCCAGGATTTCGATCCCAAGGGATTGAAGGGGCTGGTGGACGAGAACAAGAAGAAGCTCGGCAGCGGCGTCAATGCCGTCATTTCGGTCAATGAGGGCCGCGCGAGCATCGTGGTGGGCGTGACCGACGACCTCATCAACCGGCTGAACGCCGTCGACCTCGTCCGCGCGGGCGTTGAGGCGCTGGGCGGCAAGGGCGGTGGCGGCCGACCCGACATGGCGCAGGGCGGCGGCCCGGACGGCGCGTCGGCGGACAAGGCGATCGAGGCGGTAAAGGCTGCCATCGCAGGCTGAGCGCAGGCCTCGCGCCGCCGGGACAGCGCGGCTTGCGAGATTGTGGCACCTCGCGTCGGGGCCGTGGCGCTCGACGTTACGGTCCGTGCGTCGTCGTTGCGGCGCGAAGGGCGAGCCGGACCGCCCACATAGGCGGGGAAGCACAACCGGGCTGCCCGGGCGCTTCATGTCTGATGGCAGAGGCTGCGATTAATGAATTGATAACGTGCTTTTTTTTTAATTTTAACCCCGATGTGTTGTGTCTTCGCACGCGCGATGGAGCGTGATGCAGGGGAATGGCCTTGCAGCTGACCTGGCGGGTTTCGACCGTTCAAGACCGGGCGTCTGGATAGATGCGCGAGCAATGCCGGTCGTGACGCTTGCCCACAGTCCGGCGCCCTGGAGCAGTCGCGCCGTGGACGCGCGGCTATTTTCTTTTGTTTTCCGCATTTTCGTAAGTCGCCAGATGAAGCCGTCTGACTTGAAAATGCTCTAGGCCGACAGTGTCCGCAACTGGCCTTCGAAATCACGCTTGCCGATCGGCACGCCTTGTGCGCGCAGGATGTTATATGCGGTGACGGCGTGGAAATAGAAGTTTGGCAGCGAAAAAGAGAGAATGAATGTCTCGGCGGTGAAGACCAGCCGGCGCGGACCGATCTGAAGATCCAGCTTCCTGCCTGCCCAGCTGTTGACCTCGTCCGGGACATAGGCCGTCAGCGCCGCTTGCGCCTTGTCCATCATGGCGCGCAAATCCCTGAAAGGCACCGGCCCAACCAGCTCCGGCGGCGCGAATATGCCGGTCCGCGCGGCCTCCAGGCCCCACACGGCATGGTGCCATGCGGCTTCGACCTGAAAATGAAAAGGCGCCATATCTGCAAAAAGGCGCGCGTCGACAAATTGTTCGGGATCGCCGCCCCTCTGTGCGCAATGGACGGCGGCGCGATCCAGAACACCGCCGAGAGCCTTCACCGTCTGGAGGAAGGTCGGAACGCTGCACTCGTAAAATGATGTCGCCATCGTCGTCCCACTTCAGGAGAATGGCGTGGCTTCAGGCCGCCCGCCCGCCATGATAGATTAGGCGCAGACAGGAGAGAAGGGGAAGGAGACGGGCATGGACGGCTATTCGCTGGAGCGCTTTCCGGTTCATCTGGGGCGGGGCGGCGTGATGACGCGTGAGCCGGAGTTCGGCCGCGACATGAGCTGGTACATGGACTATGGCGCGCGCCATCAGGCGGACGGTGCGGACGGACGCCTTGTCTCGGCGTTCACGTTCACGGAAGACTGGCAGAGCTGGGAGCGGCATCCGGCGGGCGGCGAGCTGGTCTATTGCATCTCCGGGCACATGATCCTGCATCAGGAACTGCCGGACGGGCGCGTGCAGACGATCGAGCTGCGCCCGGGCGACTATGCCCTCAACCCGCCCGGCGTCTGGCATACGGCCGATGTTCCCGAGCCCGCGCAGGGGCTCTTCATCA
>CBIMKI010000247.1:0-3507 GCA_966244395.1 uncultured Sphingobium sp.
GCCGTCCCCGGATCGGTCGGGTACGGGCTGGAGCTCGTCGAGGCCCTGTGCAAGCGCGGGGTGTATGCCGACATCGCAGACGAGATCTACACCTGGATCGCGGCTTATTACGGGCCGGAGACACCGCCCAATGTCGACGACCGAATGCGGGAGGACGTGCCGATCGACCCCGAGGACATCGAGGGGTTCGTGGCCATCTTCTTCGAGCGCAACGACATGTCCATGCCCGATCCAGAGGGACCCCAGGCCATGCCCGACCCGTGGGAAAGCACGTTAAGCTCCTTCGCCCTCTATCTCACGCAGCGGCGCGCGGCCCTGCTCGGAGGCACGGAGGCGCGGGCATGAGCGGCGCCATCCGCACCGGGATCGGCGGCTGGACCTACGAGCCCTGGCGCGGCACCTTCTACCCGGCCGATCTGCCCAAGGCGAAGGAAGCCGACTATGCAGTGCATCATCTGCGCACCATCGAGATCAACGGCACCTTCTACCGCACGCAAAGCCCCGCCACCTTCGCCAAATGGCGCAACGCCGCGCCGGAGGGCTTCGTCTACGCAGTGAAAGCCCTGCAATATTGCGTCGCGAAGAAGAAGCTCGCCGAGGCTGAGGAGAGCATCGGGCGCTTCCTCGCATCGGGCCTTTGCGAGCTGGGCGACAAGATGGGGCCGATCCTCTGGCAATTCCGCGAGACGCGAAAGTTCGACGCGGAGGACATCGCCGCCTTCCTCGACATGCTGCCCGCGCGGATCGAGGGGGTGAAGGCGCGACATGTGATCGAGGCGCGGCACGAGAGCTTCGCCTGCGCGGAATTCGTCGCGCTGGCGCGCAAGCACAAGGTCGGCATCGTGGTCGCGGACCATGAACGCCACCCGCAGATCGCCGATCCGACCGCCGACTTCGTCTATGCGCGGCTGATGAAGACGCAGGAGGATGAGCCGACCGGCTATGATGCGGCGTCGCTGGACCGCTGGGCGGGAATCGCGAAGGCCTGGGCGCGCGGCGAGCGGCCGGACGGGCTGGATTATGTGACGGACGCGCCCGCCGACGGGAAGGCGCGGGATGTGTTCGCCTATTTCATCTCGGGCGCGAAGGTGCGCAACCCGGCAGCGGCGATGGCGCTGGCGGAGCGGGTGTAACCCGATGATGGCTTGAAATCCCTCGTCATTGCGAGCGGAGCGAAGCAATCCAGCAGGGCGGCGCGAGTATTGCTGACCACGTCATTCGGCCTTCCGTGCTGCTGCGAAGGCAGGCGCCCATGACGCAATGGCACTTTTCAGCGCCCTGGGCTCCTGCCTTCGCAGCAGCACGGATTTTCCCGGAAGCATGATGCAACAGGATGGGAGAGCGGTATCCCCTCTCCCTCCACCAAAGGCTCGCGGCATTCGACGCAAGAGGTTGCTGTCCCAACCTGAATCCCGCCTTCGCCGGGATGACGGTGTGGAAGATCGGGAAGTCGGGCGCGAGAGATCGGGAAACAGGAAGTCCCGTCGCCCCGGACCAATCTTATTGCTGGCCGAGCGCGACCTGGGCGTTCTGGCCGTCGCCCTCGGGGGCGGCGACGATGTCGAACACGGTGCGGCCCTTGTCGAGCACCTGGGTCTGGCCATCGGCGGCGGAGGAGCGGATGCCCATGTCCGCACTGGCCTGACCGGCCTGGTTGAGCAGCGAGGTCTCGCTGCCGCTGCGCGGCGCGGGACCGCCGAACATGGTGTCGAGCGCCTGCTGCTGGATGTTGCTCTGCTGGCTCGCGGCCGTGCCGGGCGCGGGCGGCGTCAGGGCGAAATCCGGCGGGATGACGAGCGGAGGCTGGCGCGTGACCGCGAACTCGTCCGGCCGCTCGCGATTGAACAGGCTCGTGCCTCCACAGCCCGAGAGCAGCGCCAGCGCCGTGGCGGCCAGAGGCAAAGCAGAGTGGATTCGCATGTCAACTTGTCTCCTTGGAAGCGGCCTTCTCGCGCAGGAGGAGCGCGCGTGCAAGCAGGATGAGCACGCCGACCGTGATTGCGGCATCGGCAAGATTGAAGATGAGGAAGGGGCGCCATTCACCGATGTGGAAATCGGCATAGTCAACGACATAGCCCAGGCGCGCCCGGTCGACGATGTTGCCCACCGCGCCCCCCAGAATGAGGCCGAGCGCCAGCGCATCGTCGCGATTGCGCTCGCGCCAGAGCCACCAGGCAACGAAGCTGGAGACGGCGAGCAGGAGCAGCACGAGCAGCCAGCGCATGAGATCGGTCTCGGCTTCCAGAAAGCCCATGGAGACGCCGCGATTCTCCGCCCAGGTGAGCGCGAAGAAGGGCGTCAGATGAATCGACTCGGTCAGCGGATGCGAGAGATCCAGAGGATGAGTGACATAATATTTGATCGCCTGATCGAGCAGCGCGACCACGGCCGCCGCACCGAGCGCGAGCTTGCGATGGAAGCGGACGGGCGGCGCGGCCCCGCTCATGCCAATATGTCCTCGCAGCGCCCGCAAAGCTCGCCGTCCTGCGCCACCTCGGGCAGATGGCGCCAGCAGCGACCGCATTTGTGATGATCGGTCGCGGTGATGCGCACGCCGCCGGCGCTCTCATCCTCCGTCACGCTCGCCACGATGCACATCTCCGCGAAATCGAGATCGGCCGGGACATCGGCCATGCGCACGTCCGCCTCAAGGGAGGAGCGCACGACCTTTTCCCGCCGCAGGGGCTCAATGGCCTCGTTGACCTGATCGCGGGATGAACGGATCGCCGCCCAGCGGGTTCCGAGCGACGGATCGCGCCAGCGCGCCTCCACCTGCGGCCATTCGAGCAGATGCACCGAGCCGTCCTCGCTCGGATAACGCGACTGCCATACTTCCTCTGCGGTGAAGGGAATGAGCGGCGCGGCATAGCGCACCAGCGCATGGAAGAGATGATCGAGCACCGTGCGATAGGCGCGGCGCTTCTGCGTCTCGGCGCCCGTCGCCATGTTGACGTCGCAATAGAGGCAGTCCTTGCGGATATCGAAGAAGAAGGCGGAGAGATCGTTGTTGGCGAACTCGCTGAGGGCGCGGGTGTAGCGGCCGAACTCCAGCCATGTCTCGCTGCCCTGCGCCTTGTCCACGATACCGCGCAGTTCCGCGTCCAGCTCGGCCACGCGATGGAGCATGTAGCGCTCCAGCTCGGGCATGGCGGAGACGGGCACACGGTCCGCCTCTGCGAAGCCGGCGAGGGCGCCCAGCAGATAGCGGAAGGTGTTGCGCAGCTTGCGATAGGCATCCGACGCGCCGGCCAGCACTTCCTTGCCGATGCGCACATCGTCGAAATAATCGGTGCTGGCGGCCCACAGGCGCAGGATGTCCGCGCCGCTCTCGTCCATGATCTTCAGCGGATCGACGGTGTTGCCGAGGGACTTGGACATTTTCCGCCCCTGCCCATCCAGCGCGAAGCCATGGGTGAGGACGGCCTTGTAGGGCGCATGGCCGCGCGTGCCGCAGCTTTCCAGCAGCGAGGACTGGAACCAGCCGCGATGCTGGTCGGAGCCTTCGAG
>CBIMKI010000248.1:0-3507 GCA_966244395.1 uncultured Sphingobium sp.
CTCGATCACCGCGATGGGCGACGAGTTCGGCGGGGACATCCCCATCGGGCCGTTCGCGCTCATCGGGTCCGACGCGATCGGGCGGGGCATCGTGGAGACGCTGTCCGGGCACCGCTCGCCCGCGGTGCTGATGCGCCGGGGATGGACCCGCAATATCGTCAAGCCAGGCGACCCCATCACCATCGAGGGCTGGACCTCGCGCGACGGCAAGCCCTATCTGCGCCTGCGCCAGGCCTTCGACGGCAATGGCAAGCTGATCGGTCAGGCGCCCTTCGGCATGGCGGACGAGAAGTGATGCGGCATCATGGCCTGAAGCGGCTGGCCCTCGCCCTCGCGCTGCTCGCCGCGCCCGCCGCCGCCAAGGACGCGCCGGACCTCAATGGCTTCTGGCAGCTCGACATGCGCCCGGTGCCGGAGAAGGCGTCGCTGGAGGCCGAACTCAAGGCGAAATTCCCCGCGGATACGGTCGTCATCGAGGATACCGGCGTCGTCGAATTCGGCCAGGGCGAATTCGGGGGCCTCAAGATGAAGCCGCAGGCGCTGGACAAAGCGCTGAAATGGAAGCCAACCGACGAAATGACGCTCCAGCGCGTCTGTGCCGCGCCCTCTTCGGTCTACTCCATCCAGGGGCCCTTCCCTTTCGAGATCCATCAGACGCCGCAGCTCATCGTCTTCAAATATGAGTATTTCGACCAGGTACGGCTCATCTTCATGGACGGACGCGGCCATCCGGACGCCGACGCGCCGCACAGCAAGACCGGCCACTCCATCGGCCATTGGGACGGCGACGTACTGGTCGTCGACACCACCCATTTCTCGGAATCGACCATCACCAACAACGGGCTGGATCACAGCGACAAGATCCACATGGTGGAGCGCTACCGGCTCAGCGCGGACGGCAAGAGCCTCACCGCCATCCAGTGGTTCGAGGACCCCGAGGTGCTCGACAACAAGGGCGCCCGCTTCATCCACTGGCGCAATGAGCCGGGCAGCCACGTCTTCCCTTATGATTGCGATCCGTCCATCGCCGCCGAATATCAGAAGCTGGGAACCGACGCCGGCGCGCCCTGAGCACGTGGCGCGGGCCATCGCGAAAAGGTGGAGCGTGAATACTCTACCTTGAAGCACGTTGCATTCCTTGCAAGCCCGCCCCCTCACGGCCGTTATCGACAACATTGCGGAAGTAGATTGTGCCGGATAGTCAGCCGTCATGCAGATGCATATATTATCTGGCGGGCGCATTCGCATGCCAAGGCGCGTCTATTATCTAGACGCTGCTCCGGAAACTCTACTTGAGATGCCCGTTTCCTGCGTGCTTCTGAAGCACCCCCAGGGGAATGTGCTTTTCGATACAGGTTGCAATCCGGCAGCCGCCGATGACGGTATGGGTCACTGGGGTGCTCACGCCCGTTTTTGCGAACCCATCTTTGATGTGGGCGCCACCATCATGGGTCAGCTTGGGCTAACCGGTCTCTCGGCGAGCGACATCGATGTTGTGATCTGCTCGCACCTTCATTTCGACCATTGCGGGTGCAACGCCTATTTCAAACGAGCGACGATTATATGCTCTGCTCAAGAACTCGCGGCCGCGCAGGCGATCGATGCCGAGCGAAAGGGCTATATCCGTAGCGAATGGGATGTTGGACACACGTTGCAGCCTGTCGAAGGCGACCATGATTTGTTCGGCGACGGCCGCGTGACCCTTATTCCGCTGCCTGGGCACACGCCCGGTATGATGGGAGCCCATGTCCTGCTTGATCGCTCCGGTCCCTTCATGCTGGCATCGGATGCGGTCCCGGTCGGCTCTTCACTTCACAACCGTTACGCCCCGCTCAACACCTTTGACGTCGACCTCTATATGCGTTCGCTGGAGGAGATTAATCGACTTGAGCGGGACGGAGCGACGATATTGTTTGGTCACGATGAAATGCAGTGGAGCGCCTTGAAAAAAGGGAGGCAATTTTACGACTGATCCTCAACCGTCGTATATATTTCCCGCCGCAAAATCAGCCATGAGCAGGCTCTTTCCAGACGATGGAACCGCCACCCCCGACGTGTTGTCTGCACAGCAAGGCCGCGCTCCACGCGCCATTCCGATCACGCCCTAATAGCGCGCCGCCGTGCGGAGCAGCTTGGCGTTCTCGATGATCTGCGTGACGGTGCGCCCCTTCAGCATGCCGATCGCGGCGGGCGTCAGAACTTCGCCATTCTGCACCAGGCCGCGATCGTTCGCCGCGAAGATGATGGTGGCGATGGCCTGCTCGAACTCCTGGCGACGGTCGGGCGTGAGCCCGGCGGACAGCGTGATGATCGAGGAGCGCATCTCATAGGTGCTGTTGCCTGTCAGCACCGTCTGCGTCTTGGAGCCGCATGCCGAAGCGAGCACCAGCGCACCGCCAAGAAGAACATACCGCAACATTGACCGACCCTCGTTCATTTTCTCTGGACAACGGTTTTCTGGTCTTCCCGGCCATTCCGGGTCAGGCGGTATCGGCAGGATCGCGGTTCCGGCGGCTCAAGCGGCCGGGCGCGCCGGTACATCCCGCAGGACGCGCCGGCATGATCTTCCGAAATCGGTTGCCTTGCGACCAAATCTCTTTTCAGACTTGCCGCTCAGCCTAGGCACAGGGTCTTGCCGCGGTCTCAACGCAAAAGGTTGCCGCGACAGTTACCGCGATTTTTCCGTGGATGATCTGTGGGTTGAGATCGCGAATGCGCGGAGGTGCACAAAGCGCCGGAAAGCCGCCTCCTCAGGCGATGGCATGCTCCTGCTGCGCCTCGAAGTCCGCCTCGGCCAGGAAGCGCTCGGCATCGAGCGCGGCCATGCAGCCCATGCCCGCCGCCGTCACGGCCTGCCGATAGACCTTGTCGGTGACGTCGCCGGCCGCGAACACGCCGGGGATGCTGGTCCGGCTCGTGCCCTTCTCGACGACGAGATAGCCCTCGTCGAGCGGCAGCTTGCCGTCGAACAGCTCCGTCGCGGGCTTGTGGCCGATCGCGACGAAGGCGCCATCCGTCGGCACATGGCTCTTCTCGCCCGTCACTGTGTCGGTGAGGTCCACGCCGACCAGCCCTTCCGGATCGCCGCCGCCCACGAAGCGGTCGACCGCCTTGTTCCACAGCACCTTGATGTTGGGATGGGCAAAGAGGCGGTCCTGCAGGATCTTCTCGGCGCGCAGGCTATCGCGGCGGTGGATCAGCTTCACGTCATGGCTATGGTTGGTGAGATAGAGCGCTTCCTCCACGGCCGTGTTGCCGCCGCCGATCACCACCACCTTCTTACCGCGATAGAAGAAACCGTCGCAGGTCGCGCAGGCGCTCACGCCCTTGCCCTGGAGCAGATGCTCGCTCTCCAGCCCCAGCCACTTGGCCTGGGCGCCGGTCGCGATCACCAGCGTGTCGCCATAATATTCGGTGCCGCCGTCGCCGGTGAGCTTGAAGGGGCGCCTGGAAAGATCGACGTCGACGATCTGGTCGTACATCATCTGCGCGCCGACATGCTCGGCC
>CBIMKI010000249.1:0-3505 GCA_966244395.1 uncultured Sphingobium sp.
GTCATCACCACCGCGATCGAGCCCGGCACCAGGAAGAAGCGGCTCTCCAGCGCCGGATTGTACCAGATGCGCGCGGAGACATCGATCGGCGGCGCGGGCGTGCGCGCCGCGCCCAGCCGGTCCGCCATCTCGCTCTGCATCCAGGCGATGCGCACCCCTTCGGCATAGTTGGCGATGAAATTGGCCTGATTGGGCATGGCGCCGTCGGTGATGATCTGGATGTCCGCCGGCCGCCCGGCCGCCATGCTCGATCCGAAGTCGGCCGGGATGACCACGATGCCGCGCACTTTCTCCGCGCGCAGCAGGTCCCGCGCCGGCACCAGCGCGCGCACCGGCGTCACGTGGAAATAGGCGCTGTTGGCATAGCTGGTCGCGAGGCTGAGCGCCGGTGCGCTCGAATCCTGCATGACAAGGGCGATCCGCGTCTCCTTGACGTCGAGACTGATCGCATAGCCGAAGAGGAAGAGCAGCATCAGCGGCGTCGCAAAGGCGATGTAGAAGGTGGAGGGATCGCGCCGGATCTGCGCGAACTCCTTGACCACCAGCGCCAGCAGCCGCCGCAAGGGCGAGGCGCCGCGATCGGGCGTCGCGGGTGAAGGCGCGGCCTCGCTCATGCCGCCGCCTCCTGCTCGTCATCAGCATCGGAGGCCTGGATGAGCGCGATGAAGGCGTCCTCCATCGTCGGGTCCGGCGCGCCGGTGAGGTCGCGCACCTGTGCCTTCAGCGCGTCCGGCGCGCCGCTGGCGATCTGCCGCGCGCGGTAGATGAGCGTCACCTGGTCGCAATATTCCGCCTCGTCCATGAAGTGCGTGGTGACCAGCACCGTCACGCCCCGCCCGACCAGTCCGTTGATATGCGTCCAGAACTCCCGCCGCATCACCGGATCGACGCCGGAGGTCGGCTCGTCGAGGAAGAGCACGCTCGGCTGGTGTAGCACCGCACAGGCGAGCGCCAGGCGCTGCTTGAAGCCCAATGGCAGCGCGCCGGCATTGCGCTTCAGATGCGCGCCCAGCTCGAAGATGTCGGTGATGTCCGCGATCCGTTCGCGCGCCTGCGCCCGGGGCAGGTCATAGGCGCCCGCGAAGAAATCGAGGTTCTGCGCCACGGAAAGATCGCCGTAGAGCGAGAATTTCTGCGCCATATAGCCGAGCGACGCCCGTGCCTCCGCCCGCGCGCGACGCAGGTCGTGCCCGGCCACCGATCCCGTGCCGGATGTGGGCGTGAGCAGGCCGCAGAGCATCTTGAACGTGGTCGACTTGCCCGCGCCATTGGGGCCGAGCAGGCCGAAGATCTGCCCGCGCGGCACGGAGAAGCGCACGTCGCGCGCAGCGGTGAACGCGCCGAATCGCTTGGTGAGCCCCAGCGCCTCGATGGCCGGCCGGTCGCTCGGCGGGATCTCGCGATAGGTCTGCGCGAGCGCGCTCGTGCCCTTGGGGCCGCCGCCCAGCCGCTCGATGAAGCCGTCCTCGAAGCGCGGCTGAGCCGGTGCCACGCGCGTCTCGGGCCCCATGTCCAGCGCGGCGGCATCGGGCACCGCGCAGCCATCGCGCACCAGCAGGCGAATCGCGCGGCCCTGGATGGTGCCGTCGATGATGTCGGGCCGGTCCAGCGCATGGGTCAGTGCCTCGCGCCGCCGCTCGGCAAAGCCCGAGACGCGGATGACGCGCCCGGCGACCGATCCGGTGAGGTCCGCCGGTGGCCCGGTGAAGATCTGCCGGCCTTCATTGAGCAGATAGACCGTGTCGCACAGCTCCGCCTCGTCGAGATAGGCCGTCGACCAGAGCACGCCGATGCCCTGGTCGGTCAGCTCCGTCACCATCGCCCAGAGTTCGCGCCGGCTGATCGGATCGACGCCGACACCCGGCTCGTCGAGCAGCAGCAGGCGCGGCGTGCGCACCAGCGCGCAGGCGAGGCCGAGCTTCTGCTTCATCCCGCCGGACAGGCGCCCCGCGAGCCGCGACTGGAAGCGCTTCAGGTCCGTGAAAGCGAAGAGCCGGTCGAACACGGCCTCCCGCTCGCTCCTGGGCAAGGCGCGCAGCTCGGCATAGAGCGTCAGATTCTCGCGGACGGTCAGGTCCTCGTAGAGGCCAAAGCGCTGCGGCATATAGCCGATGTCGTCCAGCCGCTCGGCCGGCGCCGCGCCCATGATCTCGACCGTTCCCGCATTGGGCGCCATCAGCCCGGCGAGGATGCGGATGAGCGTCGTCTTTCCCGCGCCGTCCGGCCCCACAAGTCCCGTCACCTGCCCCGGCGCAATGGCGATATCCACGCCCTCCAGCGCCGGCACGCCCGCGCCGGCAAAGCGCTTCACGATGCCGCTGGCATAAGCGACGGAGGGCTCGGTGACGCTCACCACGCCCGTCCCGCCCGTCGACCCAAGCGCGCGCCACTACGCAAGCTCGTGCTCCTGCGAAGGCAGGAGCCCAGGGCGACAGAACGCCGCGCCCGCCCACCGAGCACCGAACCGGACGTCACTCGCCAACGCCGAATCCCGACCGCTTCCATGGCGACGCCGAAGCGCCTCTCAGCACCACCGACCTCGGCCGCATCCGCCACCAACGCCCCGCTCCACAGACCACCCGCAGGCGCACAGAGCGCATGGGTGGCACTTTTCCGCCCTGGGCTCCTGCCTGCGCAGGAGCACGACACCGTGTTGCCAGGCATGGGCACAGCACTTCGCCGCCGAGCCTGGGCACCGCCACGCTCTGCTCTGTCCCGCTTCCGCCGAAGCCTGATTTCTTCAATGCCGGCACCATCGCAAGCGACAGTGCCCGCCGCCTCGGCCGCATCCGCCACCAAAGTCCCGCGCCACAAACCACCGCGTGCTCCTTCGCAGGCAGGAGCCCAGGGCGCATGGGCAACGCTTTTCCGTCCCTGACTCCTGCCCGCGCGGGAGCGCCGCGCCGTGTGGCCAGGCATGGACAGCGCCACGCTTCGCCCCGGACGGCGGGGAAGCGCATCGGCCGGGCGGCGCGCTCCGTTCACGCTCAGCGCCCGGTCTCGGCGCGCTCGGCCAGTTCCACCGTCACCGGCTGGCCCTGGCGCAGCTTGCCGTCGGGATCGTCCACGATGATGCGCAGCCGATAGACGAGGTCCGTGCGCAGGTCGCTGGTCTGCACGGTCTTGGGCGTGAACTCCGCGCGCGGCGAGATATAGCCGATGGTGCCCCGATAGCGCTTGGGGTTGCCGTCCGCCGTCACGGTGACGGCCATGCCCGGCGCGACGCGGCTCAGCTGATCCTCCGCCACATAGGCGCGCACGCGCAGCGGCTTGTCGATGGCGAGGGTGAACACCGTCTCGCCCGGCGCGACGATGGCGCCCGGCTCGCGGGCGCGCGTCACGATGGTGCCGTCCATGCTGGCAGTGAGCCGCGTGTCGGCCGTGTCGGTGGCGACGCTGGCCTGCGCGGCTTTGGCGGCGGCGAGCGCGGCGCGCCCGGCTTCTATGTCCTCACTGCGCGCCCCGGCCTGGAGCAGCGCCAGCCCCGCCTTGGCCTCGGCCAGCG
>CBIMKI010000250.1:0-3492 GCA_966244395.1 uncultured Sphingobium sp.
GTCAGATAATTGGCCGCCTCGGCGAGCATGGAGGGCGTCGCGCCCGGCGGCAGGTCGACGATGCGGTTCTCGACCGATCCGTCCGCGCCGACCAGCACGGCCAGCGCCTGCGCCTGCGAGAGCCAGGCGAAACCGAACTGCCGCACCAGCGTCTCGCGGCGCGGCACCATGACCAGCCCGGCGCAGGCGGACAGGCCTGAGAGCAGGGCCGAGGCCGTGTTGAGCGCATCCTCGATCGGTCCGTCCCCGGAAAGCTCTCGCTCGATCACCCGGCGATCCTCCGCGCTGGGCTCGGCCGACTGCATCATCGCGTCGACGAACAGGCGCAGGCCCGCCTGCGTCGGCATGCGCCCGGCAGAGGTATGCGGCGCGGCGAGCAACCCCGCCTCCTCCAGATCCTGCATCACGTTGCGGATCGAGGCCGGCGACAGGTTGAGCCCCGGCAGCCGGCTGATCGTGCGCGACCCCACCGGCACGCCGCTCCCCAGATAGGATTCGACGACAAGACGGAAAACATCCCGCGCGCGGTCGCTCAACAGATCGATGGCCGGTGCCGTCATGGTGACTATGTAGGATGGGTTCGCGCCAGGGCCAAGCGGCGAGCGCATCGTCCCGCTGAGACGTGCAATCCTCTGCCATCCGCTGCCATCCGCCTTGCAATCGGACAGCCGCTGGGGTTGATTGCGCCCGGCGGCGCTCTGCTGCGCCGCCCGACCGATCGATCGATCTGCATATGGGGGGCCGATGCAGCCTTATATTCGTTCCCACACCTCCATGCGCGGAATCGCCGCCTTGCTGGTCGTTGCCTATCATCTGCAATTCGGCACGCAGTCCTATCTCCCCTTCGAGAGCGCAACGCCCTTCTTCAAGCGCGGCTATCTTTGGGTCGATCTGTTCTTCATCCTCTCCGGCTTCATCATCAGCTACTCCACCCGCATGGACGAGCGGGCGCCCTACAGCCGAGCCCAGATCAGAACCTTCATCGTCCATCGCTTCGCCCGGATCTATCCGCTGCACGTCGCCACGCTCTTCATGCTGGCGGCCGTGTTCGCCGGGCAGCAGTTCATCCGGTTCCTGGCCGGCAAGACCGTATCTGACGATCTCCTCTCGCCCATGAGCATCCTGAACTTCTTCGAACAGCTTTTCCTGCTCAATGCCTGGGGCCTGACCGGGCAAGTCGGCTGGAACATCCCGAGCTGGTCGATCAGCGCGGAGTGGACGGCCTATATGCTTTTTCCACTGCTCGCCGCGCTGATTGCGCGCTGGCGGCGCGGGGCGCTGACGGCCTTCGCGCTTTTCGCCCTCGCCTTCTATGCCTGGGTGGGCCTCTCGACAGGCGTGCTGGATATCGTGAAGGGCGCCGCCATTTTGCGCTGCCTCGCCGGCTTCGGGCTCGGCATGATCCTCTACACCCAGCGCGCCCGCTTCGCAGCCCTGCGCGACGGGCAGCTGGGTCTGCTACAGGCCGCCGGACTCGTGCTGGCGCTGGCGACCCTGCTCCTCGGCCTCAACGACGTCTTCGCCATACCCGGCTTCTTTCTGCTGGTCGCCGCGACGTGGCCGGACCGGGGCTGGCTGGCGACGCCGCTCAAGAGCGGCCCGCTGCACTGGCTGGGGGACATCTCCTATTCCGTCTATCTCAATCACTTCTGGGTGCTGAGCCTCTGGCATTTCCTCTACGAGCCCGTGCTGCACAGGCTGACGCTGCCGCCGATGCTGGAACGCGCCATCGTGATCGCCGGCGCCTTTCCGCTCGTCATCGGCGCCTCGGCCCTCACCTTACGCTATCTGGAGCAGCCGGCGCGCAAGGCCATCCAGGCTGCCTATGAGCGGCGGCGCGCACCGGCGACTTCGCCCTTGCAAGCCGGGAAGCCCGTGACTTAAGGCAGACCCGACATTCACGGGCGCCAGCCCCATCCTGAAGGAAAGCAACCAGCCATGCGCCCATCCGGCCGCGCGCCCGACCAAATGCGTATCATCACCATGGAGCCCGGCTTCACCCGACATGCCGAGGGCAGTTGCCTCGTTGGCTTCGGCGAGACGCGCGTGCTGTGCACGGCCAGCATCGAGGAGAAAGTGCCGCCCTTCCTGCGGGGCAAGGGCGAAGGCTGGGTGACGGGCGAATATGGCATGCTGCCCCGCGCCACGCACACGCGCGGCAGCCGCGAGGCGGCCAAGGGCAAGCAGTCCGGCCGCACGCAGGAGATTCAGCGCCTGATCGGCCGCTCGCTGCGCGCCGTGGTCAATCTCAAGACCCTGGGCGAGCGGCAGATCACGCTCGACTGCGACGTCATCCAGGCAGACGGCGGCACGCGCACGGCAAGCATCTCCGGCGCCTGGGTGGCGCTGCGCATCGCGGTCGACAAGCTGCTCGCCTCCGGCGCGCTCACCACCGACCCGATCGAAGCCAAGGTCGCGGCGGTCTCCTGCGGCATCTACGAAGGCACGCCGGTGCTCGACCTCGATTATATCGAGGACAGCAATGCCCATGCCGACGCCAATTTCGTGCTGCTTTCCAACGGCAATATCGCCGAGGTGCAGGCGACGGCCGAGGGCGCGACCTATGACGAGGAAGCGCTGCTGCGCCTGCTGCGCCTCGCCCGGATCGGCTGCGCGGGCATCTTCGAGGCGCAGGACCGCGCGACGGGCCGCTGATGCGCAGGCTCTCCCCCGGCCGCCTCGTCATCGCCAGCCATAATGAGGGCAAGGTGCGCGAGATCACGGCCCTGCTCGGCCCGCATGGCATGGCGCCGGTCTCGGCCGGGTCGCTCGGCCTGCCCGAACCGGAGGAGACCGGCACGACCTTCGCCGAAAATGCCCGCATCAAGGCACTGGCCAGCGCGACCGCGTCCGGCCTCCCCGCGCTTGCCGACGACAGCGGGCTGGAGGTGAAGGCGCTCGGCGGGCGGCCGGGCGTCTACACGGCCGATTGGGCTGAGCGGCAATGGTTCGAGGGCGAGAAGGGCCGCGACTGGTACATGGCCATGGGCAAGGTTGAAGGCCTGCTCTGCGAGCGCGGCCCGGAGGTGGACCGCGCCGCCGCTTTCGTCTGCACACTCTGCCTCGCCTGGCCGGACGGGGAGATGGCGCTCTTCGAGGGCCGGGTCGAGGGCAGCCTCGTCTGGCCGCCGCGCGGGACACAGGGTTTCGGCTATGATCCGGTGTTCCAGCCAGCCGGCCACGCCTTGACCTTCGGCGAGTTGGAGCCGGCGGCCAAGCATGCGATCAGCCACCGCGCGGTCGCCTTTGCCCGGCTGGTGACCGCGCTGGGCTGAACGCACCGCCGCCACGGCAACGCGCATGCGCAATCGTTTGTGGATGAATTATTCACTTTTCCTACCTTAGGCTGTGCTCCCGGAGTCGCAAAACAAGGGAGCAGGAGGCCGTGTCGGTCGAGCTGTTCGAAGAACATTCAGCCATCGTGCAGGCGGGGGAGGAGTTTCTCGCCGCCATCAAACGCACGCCCCGCATCCAGATGGACGAGCTGAGCCG
>CBIMKI010000251.1:0-3476 GCA_966244395.1 uncultured Sphingobium sp.
CAGGACGCCCTCTTCCTCGATCGACACCGAATCCGGCGGCATCGAGCCAGGCGTGATGCCGCCCACGGCACGGCACCGTCAGCAGCATTGACGGTCCCCGCGGCGGCCCCTACGGCAAGCCTCCCGCCTTCGCGGGACGACCAGAGACGCGGGCTGTGACAATGGATGCAGCAATGATCGAGACGCCGTCGCCCAATTTCGGCGAGCGCAAGCTGCCGATCTCGATGCTCGTGCTCCATTATACCGGCATGCCTGATGCGGAGAGTGCGATCCGCTGGCTCGCCAATCCCGACAGCCAGGTGTCCGCCCATTATGTGGTGACTGAGGACGGGCAGATCGTGCGCATGGTGGACGAGAGCAAGCGCGCCTGGCATGCCGGCCAGGCGTGGTGGCGCGGCATCAGCGACGTCAATTCCGCCAGCATCGGCATCGAACTGGTCAATCCCGGCCATGAATGGGGCTATCGCGATTTCCCCCAGGCGCAGATCGGCGCGCTCGTCCCGCTCATGCACGACATCATGACGCGACACGGCATCAAGCGCGGCAATGTGGTGGGCCACAGCGACATCGCCCCCGCGCGCAAGCTCGATCCGGGCGAACGTTTTCCCTGGGGCCGCCTCGCGCGGTTGCGGCTCGCCTTGCCGCGCCCGACCCGCAACCTCATGGACCCGCACTGGTCGGACGGCGCCTTCATGCTGGCGCTCGAACGCTTCGGCTATGACATCGCCGAACCCGAGGCGGCAGTGCGCGCCTTCCAGCGCCGCTTCCGCCCCGAACTGATCGACGGCATCGTCTGCGGCGAGTGCCGCGCCATCCTGCTCGCCCTGCTCCTGCCCCGCCCGCGCGGCGACGATTGAGCGGCGGCCGCCTCAGGCCCCGGCGGATTCAAGCTCGCTCAGCATCGTTCCGCACATCTCCACCGCCGTGTCGTTGGCGCTGTTCATGCGCCGGATGCGGCCGATCTCCTCGGACGATGCGCCACGATCCAGTGCGCCCAGCAGATTGTCATTGGCGAGCCAGCGGCCGAGATAGCCGCGATCGCAGGCGTGAAGCGCATCCGACTCGCGATGATAGTTGCGCGCCGGATCGCCGCGCAGCTCGGGCCGATTGAAGCTGATCCAGCTCGTCTCGCATTCGGTTGCCGCGGCCGCCACGGCGGCGCGGGCATCGGCGGAGGCCGCCGGCTCTTCGTCCAGGCGGGCCAAGGCCCCAGCGGCATCGAGATGCGCACGGTCGCAACTGCGCGCATTGTCTATGGCGAGACGGACCATTTCGCCCGACACCCGGCGCAGGAGCGGCGGCGTCCCGCGCGGCGCGGCAGATGCAGCGCCCTCCTCGCCTTCCGCGGCGGCTTCTTCATATTCCGCGCCATCCGGCTCGGGCGGCGGTGCGTTGCGGGGATCGACCGCGCGCGCGGGCTGTGCCGCCTCGCGTCTCTCATCGCGAGCATCCAGCGTCTCGACGCCCAGCACGACCAGACCGATGAGGCAGAGAATCAGGCAGACCATGCCGCGTTCCATGCTCTGGGCGGACAGCCGGCTCAGGCCCGGCACAGCCCAGCGCACCGGCGCGGCGATCAGCGCGAGCGGCGCCAGCAATCCGGCCGTCTTCCAGGCTCCCAGAAAAAAGAAGGCGACACCCGTGATCGCCGCGATGACCAGGGCGGGTAACCACCCCAGCAGCCGCCTGCTCATATCCTCTCCCCCAACGGCACGCGCTGAAGTTCCGGCGCGCGAACGCTGCGAGGCTTGTCCTGTTCTCCTCGCCCGAAAAGAAATAGTCGATCACATATTGACAATTCATCAACACAGGTAAATTCGACCGTAATGATTTAAGAGCTATTTCTTAGTGACTTAACAATTACATTTATCCCCCGCGTCCAGATGTGCGATACACCGGGGGATGACGCCGCGCCCATGGCCCTCTATATGCCCCTCAGCCAGGCGGCCGGGCGATCGCGGCGGGCAGCGATGCCCGGCGAGGAAAGTCCGGGCTCCACGAAACGACGGTGCCGGATAACGTCCGGCGGTCCTCGCCCAGCGGGGATCAGGGACAGTGCAACAGAGAGCAGGTCACGAAGGCCTCGGCCCCGTGAACAGTGAAAGGGTGCGGTAAGAGCGCACCGCGCGGCCGGCAACGGGCGCGGCAAGGTAAACCCCACCGGGAGCAAGACCGAATAGGGGCGGCGCGCGGATCATCTTTCGGGATGGCCGCAGGGCATGTTTCGGCCCAGTCGCCCGGGTTGGTTGCTTGAGGCCCGCAGCAATGCGTGCCCTAGAGGAATGATCGCCCATCCGGCCGCGCGTCCGCAAGGAAACGGCGGCCGGTGGACAGAACCCGGCTTACAGGCCGCCTGGCGCTCTTGCACATGTCCGCATGCTGTGGTGAAGGCGCGGAGATGACCGACCCTTCGCTCAGGCTCCTGCTGACCGACAGCGCGCAGGACCCGCTCTTCGAGCGCTTCTTCGAAGGCTATGAGCAGGCCTTCACCCTGCCGGACGAGACCGAGGATCGCGAGGGATTCGCCCGGTGCCTCGCGCTCAACCATGACCCCATGCACGCGCACCTCGCCGCGCGCTTCGGGCCGTTCCGGGAGCTGTGCGTCGTAGCGGAAGACCCGCGGGACGGCGCGATGGTGGGCGGCGCTAACGTCATCGCCATGGCGCCGGACCCGACCGTGCCGGACGCGCCGGTCACGGCCAATCTCAACTATCTCTACATCTGCCCTGCTGCACGCGGACGCGGCGCGCTACGCCGCTTCATGGCGGCGCTGCGCGCACTGATCGGCGGCCTGTTCGAGGGCGCGGCGGGGCGCCCCGTCGCCATCTTCATCGAGCAGAACGACCCGTTCCGGATGAGCGACGAGGCCTATGCGCGCGATTCGGCGCATAGCGGCATGGACCAGTTCGACCGGCTGCGCATCTGGGCACGGATGCAGGCGCGCGTGGTCGACTTCCCTTATGTCCAGCCGCCACTCTCCACCGGGCAGCAGGTGGACGAGACATTGATCTACTCGGTCATGGGGCTTGACGGACCGAATCTCGACCCGGCCGTGCTGCGGCATCATCTGGCCGCCTTCTTCGGCATCTCCGTGCTGAAGGGCGCGCCGCTGGAAGACGTGCCGGTGGCGATGGCCCAGCTCGCGGCGCTGGAAGGCATGGCGGCGCGCGGGGAAACAGTGGCGCTCATCGACCCGACGCGGCTGCTCGCGACGATCGGCGAGCCCAAAGCGCTGCTGGCCCGCCCGGACCGCCCTCAGGACATGCGATCGGGACTGGCGCGCTCCATCCACTCATAATGCTGCGCGACGATGCCGGGGAAGCCGCAGGCCGAGAAATCATGCTGGCCCGGCTCGCCGCCGAAATGATCGAAATCGAGGAGCTTCTCGTCGCGGATACGGGCGACGGCGGGGTCTGAAGGCGCCAGCGTCTCCAGCGCCTCGCCGATCAGCTCGCGCATGGTCACATGACCCGACC
>CBIMKI010000252.1:0-3415 GCA_966244395.1 uncultured Sphingobium sp.
GGCGGGCCGGGACGGAAGCGGTACGGCGCATGTGCTGGAGGATGCGACGCTCGCCGGCGCCTCTCCCGAGCAATGGGCGCGATGCGTCGCGAGCACGGCGGAGCGCTGGCGGGCGGACCGCGTCGTCGCGGAGGCGAATAATGGCGGCGATATGGTGCGCGCCGTGCTGCAAGCGACAGGCATCGCGCTGCCGGTGCGGCTGGTCCATGCCGCGCGGGGGAAGGCGGCGCGCGCCGAGCCGGTCGCGGCGCTCTACGAGGCGGGGCGCGTGCGCCACGCCACGCCCTTTCCCGCGCTGGAGGACCAGCTTTGCGGCTTCACCATCGAGGGCGGCTATGAAGGTCCCGGCCGCTCGCCGGACCGGGCGGACGCACTGGTCTGGGCCCTCACGGAAATTATGCTCTCGCGCGCTGGAAATGCCCGGCTGCGGTCCCTATAAAGGTCGTGGGGGCCAACTATCTCTATTTTGCAACAGTTGTGGTGCTTTCACCCGAAAACGCATAGACTGCATCGCGAATAGGCGAGGACGACAAGGAGTCTGCTCCCGGATGGACGTCATCCTAAGGCGCATTTCGGACGCGCTGACGCTGCCCATGATCTGGCGGCACATGACGCGCTATTTCCGGCGCCAGGGCTTTGGCGCGAGCAGCTATTATCTTGTCCGCAGCGCATCATATGCGCCTTCGGCCGTGCCGTTGCAGGACGGCTTCACGCGCGAGGAAGTGGAGACCTATCTCTCCTTCGATTTCCAGCGCCTGGACATCGTGCCGCGCGCGGCGCTGGCGGCGGGCGTGCCGGTCCGCTGGACGGAGGTGTGGGCCAATGCCCAGATGACGCCGGAAGAGCGGGAGTTCCTGGCGGCGATGCGCGCGATCGATTTCTCGGACGGCTATTCGCTGCCGTGCTACGGCCCGGGCAACCGCAATGCCGTCATCAGCATCGGGCGGCGGGCGCAGGGGCTGGACCTCACGCAGAGCGCGCTGTCGACGCTGCACTTCGCGGCACAGGCGGCGCATCTGCGGATCTGCG
Source organism: uncultured Sphingobium sp. (assembly GCA_966244395.1). Taxonomy (GTDB): domain Bacteria; phylum Pseudomonadota; class Alphaproteobacteria; order Sphingomonadales; family Sphingomonadaceae; genus Sphingobium. The sequence continues at coordinate 1,030 of CBIMKI010000252.1, forward strand.
CCCTCTTCGCCGACGAAGTGGCGCTCGACCGGCAGCTCTCCAGCCGGGAGAAGGAAATCCTGGACTGGGTCGCGCGCGGCAAGAGCAACACGGTGATCGCCGAGATATTGGAGATCTCACCGGGAACGGTGGATACTTATATGCGGCGGATCTACGAGAAGCTGGACGTGTCCGACAGGACGAGCGCCGCCGTGAAGGGCGTAGGGCTGGGGCTGATCGCGGCCTGAGAGCATTTGCGGCGCTGGTGCAGCGCGTGGTGGAAGGGCTGTTTTCGAGACAACTTCCGTCATTCCCGCGAAGGCGGGAATCCAGCAACAACGGTGGCGTCCGAAGTGGATTCCCGCGTTCGCGGGAATGACGGTGGGGGAAATCGCAACGACCGCTTCCAACCGCAAGCCAGCGGCGAAGTGCTGCCGTTTGCAAGAGATACGCGGACTCGCTCGTTCCTGAGCTGAGGGCGCCTGCGCGCCAAGGAGACAATCGCATGAAATGGTTCGGAAGGAAGGGCGCGGGGCCTGCCCCGCGGCCGCCGCTCGGTCGCGCCTGGTGCGCGGCGGGATGGAGCGGCGCGGGCGACTGGCCGCAGGGCTATGAGGCGCAGATGCGCGCGGCCGTGCTCGCCAATCCGGTGGCGCAGCGCGCGCTCCGGCTGGTGAGCGAGGGCGCAGGCAGCGCGGCATTGCGGGCGAGCGCCGAGCGGCCGGACGATGCGGCGGCGGCACTGCGGCTGGTGCAGCGGCGCGCGGCGGGGCAGAGGCTGGTCGAGACGCTGGCGGCGCACCTGCTGCTGCACGGCAATGGCTATGTGCAGATCGGCCATGGACCGGACGGGCGGCCGGCGAGCCTTTATGCGCTGCGGCCCGATCGCGTGACGGTGGAGGCCGATGCGCAGGGCTGGCCGCGCGCCTATCGCTACCGGGCCGGGGAGAGCGCCGTCAGCTATGCGAGCGAGGATGCGGCGGGGCACACGGCCATCGTGCACCTGAAGGCGCTCAATCCGGCGGACGACCATTATGGCCTGGGCTGCCTGGGCGCGGCGGCGGGCGCGGTCGCCATCCACAATGCCGCGACGCGCTGGAACAAGGCGTTGCTCGACAATGCGGCGCGGCCCTCCGGCGCGCTGGTCTATGACGGCGGGGAGGGCGCGGTACTCTCGCCCGACCAGTTCGACCGGCTGAAGGCGGAGCTGGAGGCGGCCTTCCAGGGGCCGGGCAATGCCGGGCGGCCGATGCTGCTCGAAGGCGGGCTGAGCTGGCAATCCATGAGCCTCTCGCCGCACGACATGGACTTCGTGGCACTGAAGGCGGCGGCGGCGCGGGACATTGCGCTCGCCTTTGGCGTGCCGCCGGTGCTGGTCGGCCTGCCGGGCGACAGCACCTATTCCAACTATCGCGAGGCCAACAAGGCGCTCTGGCGGCAGACCGTGCTGCCGCTCGCCGAGAAGATATTGGGCGGGCTCTCGCAGGGGCTGGCAGACGTGATGCCGGGCCTCTCCATCGAGGTGGACATGAATGCGCTGCCGGCCCTGATCGAGGACCGTGCGATGCTGTGGGACCGGATCGCGGCGGCGGACTTCCTGACCGGCGCGGAGAAGCGGGCGATGCTGGGCATCGCGCCGCGCGTGGAGGAGGGGCAATGACGGCGCGCAGCAGCGGCGAGATGCTGGCCCTGCTGGTGGCGCAGGCGGACGCGGACGGCGGCGACCTCGTCACCATCCGCGCGCTGGTGGAGGAAGCGAGCGACCTGGGCGCGGCGCGGGCGCTGGAGCGGCTGGGCCTGGCCGACGCGACGGCGCATGAGGATGTGCGCGAACTGCGCGACCTGCTGCACGGCTGGCGGGACGCCAAGCGCGCGGCGCGCAATGCCGCGCTCGGCTGGCTGGTGCGGATCGGCGTGGCACTGGTGCTGCTGGGCCTGGCCGTGAAGCTGGACCTCGCCCGGATGCTGCGCCCGTGAGCGGCGTGGCAGACGCGCCGGTGCGCTTCGCGGGCTATGCGGCGATCTTCGACAGGCTGGACAATGGCGGCGACATCATCGCGCCGGGCGCCTTCGCGCAGAGCCTGCGCCGGATGGCGGGGCGGGCACTCCCCTTGCTGTGGCAGCATGGGGCGGAGCAGCGCATCGGCACCATCGAACTGGCCGCCGAGGATGCGCACGGCCTGCGCGTGATCGGACGGGTCGAGGGGCGCAGCATGGCGGCACAAAAGGCCGCAGCATTATTGCGGCAGGGCGCCGTCGACGGACTCTCCTTCGGCTATCGCGTGGTCGCCGCGCAGGGCGAGCGGCCACGCCGGCTGGAGGGGCTGGACATCGTCGAGGTGAGCCTGGTGACGCACCCGATGCAGCCATTGGCGCGGGTGCATGCGGTGGCGTGAGCCGCTGCTTT
>CBIMKI010000253.1:0-3413 GCA_966244395.1 uncultured Sphingobium sp.
TCGCCGAGCGGCCGCGCGACATCTGCCTGCATCTGCGCCGCCTGTGGTCGCCCGGCCTCGTCGACGAAGCGCTGTTCGCCCGCACGGCGCCGTCCTTCGACAATCCCGATTTTGCGCAGGTCGCCTGGCACAGCTATGCGCACCGCATCGGCGCCGCGCCGGGCGATCCGCAATATGCCGCGCTCGACGCCGCCTTGAGCCCGCCGCCGTCCGTCCGTGTCCCGACCATGCTGCTCACCGGCGGCGAGGCCATGCTGGGCGGGGGGCCGGACGACAAGTTCCCGGCGCTCATCGGGCATCGCGTCGCAGCCGGTGCCGGTCACGATCCGGCCGCCGAGACGCCGCAGGCCTTCGCCGATGCACTTCTCGCGCTGCATCGCGCCGTTTTCGGCCCTGTTTCGCCCGCGATAAAATAGACATTGTAAATCATTAGAAACTGAATAATATCACTGCACACCGCGCCGAAAGGGGCGCGGGCCCAAGGGGAGAGGGGCATGCAAGTCAACAGGCTTCACGGCATTTTCGCCGCAGAACTCATTGGCGCCGATCTGACGGTCGCGCCGGATTCCGATCTTGTCGATCTCGTCGAGGCGCTGATGGCGGAGCATGCCGTGCTCTGCATCCGTGGCGGCGGCCATATCAGCGATGCCGATCATCTGCGCTTCGCCCGCGCCTTCGGGCCGCTGGAGCTGCCGCCCGGCTATGACAGCCGCAAGGCGCAGCCGAGCCGCATCGCGCACGAACTCTATGACGCCTCCAATCTGGATTCGGACGGGGAGATCATCGACCCCGATTCGGCGCGCGCCAAATTTTCGAAGGGCAATGAGCTTTTCCATGCCGACAGCTCGTTCAACGACATGCCGAGCAAATGGTCCATGCTGCGCGGCCTCGTCGTGCCGCCGGAGAAGGGCGAGACCGAATTCGTCGACCTGCGCCATGTCTATGACGAGCTGCCGCAGCCGATGAAGGACCGGATCGAGGGCCTGGTCGCGCAGCACAGCTTTGCCGCCAGCCGCATCAAGGGCGGCGTCTCGCCCGAGGAGGCCGAGCGCATCCGCCAGGCGATGCCCGGCGCCATGCAGCCGCTGGTGCGCCGCAGCGCCAATGGCCGCAAGACATTGTTCATTGCCTCCCATGCCTTCCGCATCGAGGGCATGGACGATGCGGAAGGACAGGCTCTGCTCGAGGAGCTGCTCGCCTTCGCCAGCCAGCCCAAATATATCTATGCCCACAAATGGCGCGCGGGCGACATGCTCATCTGGGACAATCGCTGCACGCTCCATCGCGGCACCGAATATGATTATCGGCGCTACAAGCGTGATCTGCGGCGCGCCAATGTGAACGAGTCTGGCGAGGAAGGCAGTGCCGTGTCGGTCCTGCTCATTCCGGCCGCCTACGAGGCGCGGCGCCCCGCCTGAGCGTTCCCGGCGCGAGACAGGCGGCGGATTGCGAGGCTTGCATCCCCTCGCATGAGCGGGCAGATTGATTAGATCGCTAAGCACATTGTCAGGCTTGGCGGCTGATTCGAAAAAGCCAGAAGCGCGTCAGGGGAGAGCGCCTTGCAGGTCAACCGGTTGCACCCGGTCTTTGCTGCCGGACCGAACGGTGCCGGTCCCGTCTCGCTGCCGGGCGCGGGCGTTCCTCCGCGCGTTGCCGTTCCTATGCCGCCCGTCTTGGCGAGGAAGGCGAAATCGCATCGGCGGACGTGCCGCGCCGCAAGCGCGCCGAGAACAAGGCGCTGCCGCATGAGCCGCCCCATTCGTCTACCTATGCGCGCGGCTCACACGGCACCCGCGGCGTTTTTCGGCCATCTCCATCATGAGCGCGCTGCGGTGCATGACGATCAGAAATTCCGCGGCCGGTTCGTGCCCGGCCGGAACGGGAAAAGGCGGTCGCCGGCTGAGCCGGTCCGAGAAAAGTCGCCCGTCAAGGGCGCATGAGGAGTGAGTGAATGATGCGACATCCGGTCATTTCGTGCGACGACCATCTCGACATGAATCAGCTGCCGGCCGATCTGTTCGAAAATTACCTGCCCGAACAGTTCCGGGATCGCGCGCCGCGTGTCGAGGTCAAGGACGGGCGCGCCATGTGGATGTGCGAGGGCGAGAGCTGGGGCCCCTGGTCCGGCCTGCCGTCCACCTTCGCCGGGCCCAAGCCGATCTTCACGGCCTTCGATCGGGGCGGCGTGGAGGATGTGAGCGAGCGCCGGCCCGCCGTGCCCGAGCTGCGCCTTGCGGACATGGACCGGGACGAGGTCTATGCCCATGTCATCTTCGGGCCGGTCACTTCGTTCAACACCCCCGACCAGCCGCTGACGGACGCCTGCTACGGCGCCTATAATCGCTGGCTCAAGGATTTCTGCTCGGTCGATCCGCAGCGCCTGATCGGCGTGCCGCTGCTGCCGACAAATCCCGAGAGCGCCGTGCGCGAGCTGGAGCACATCGTCGCGCTTGGCGGCTTCAAGCAGGCAAATCTCCAGATCGCCGTGGCGCAGCCGCGTCTGGAAGATCCGCGCTGGGAGCCCCTGTTCGCGCTGCTGGAGAAGAGCGGCATTGCGCTCTCCTTCCACGTCACGGTCTTCCCGAGCGTCACCAATGCGTTCGATAAGTATAAGGGCTCGCCCGGCGCCACTTTCCTGCATGTGAAGATGTTCGTCGAGCAGTTCCTCGATCCGTTCGTGGACCTGTTTGCCTGGGGCATTTTGGAGCGCCATCCCGGCCTTAAGGTGGTGATCGCGGAGAGTGGCATCGGCTGGCTGCCCTGGGTGGTCGAGGAGCTTGACTATCGCCATTTCCGCCTCTGGGAGACGGAGGAGTTCTGGAACCAGCGCGGCGGCATCCCGCACAAGATGAAGCCGTCCGATCTGTTCAAGCGGCAGGTCTACGGCACCTTCCAGAACAATCCCACTGCCGTGGCGCTGCGCGATTTCTATGGCGACGACAAGCTGCTCTGGGCCTCGGACTATCCGCATCCGGACAGCGTCTGGCCCAACAGCCGCAAGACCATCGACGCGTTCACCAAGGGCGCCGACCCCGAATTCGTCCGCAAGATCACCTGGGATAATGCCGCCAAGCTCTACGGCATCGCGCTTCCCGCCGGGACGGACGCCATCGCGGCGGAGTGATGGCCGGGCGCGGGGCAGCGCCTTCGCGATTGCTCCGGCGATGCGCCCCATCGGGCCATAGCTGGGCGCGAAAGTACAGCCCCGGCGCCTCCTCGCCGGGGGCCAGACACAGCACCACGCGCTGCGGGGCGCTTCAGCGTTGCTGCATGATCCTGATCTTCCTCCGGAGAGGCGTGCGTATCGCCTGCAAAGCGCACGGTGAAGGCGGCTTGCGAGCGTTTGCAGCCCTTGAACCATAACCGCCGTTAGCCCTGAGCGAAGTCGAAGGGCTCAGCCGAGCGTGTCGCGG
>CBIMKI010000254.1:0-3398 GCA_966244395.1 uncultured Sphingobium sp.
AGCATTGACGCTGTTCTTTCGGCGTGCGTTGCCTCTATCGCGGCAGAGCGATAGATGTCGCAGCCCCGGCCGGCTGGAGAAACGCGGCGCATGACCTTCTTCCCTGGCGGCGGCAAGAGCCGCGGCTTTTGCCTTCCCGAGATTGGCGGCTCTCACCGGGGCAGGCGCAGATCCTTGTTTACAGGGCTTCTTCTTGCCGGCTCCGGCCTTTCCTTGTTGCTGCTCACCGCCTGCGACACGCCGGGCGAGCGCGCCGACACCCTGGCCCAGCAGGCCGCGATGCTGGCCGGCGGCAATGATCGCATCGGCGCCCTGCGGGCCATTCATGAGGCCATTTCTCTGCGGGACAACAAGGCGGAATATTTTCTTCTGCTGGCGCAGATCCATTTGCGCGCCGGGGAGGCGGCGGATGCCTATCTCGCCGGCAGGCGGGCGCTGGAACTGGATGCGGCCAACAAGGAGGCGCTCAATCTTGTCGCCAATCTCGGCCTCCAGGTGGGCGAGATGGATGCAGCCTCCCGGGCCGCCGAGCAATTGCTGGCTCTGGACCCCAATTCGCTGGTCGGCCTGCAAGTGAGGGGCCTCATTCAGCTCTACCGCAATCAGGAAGAGGCGGCGGCGGCCACGGCCGAGCAGATATTGAGGCTCAATCCGGCCGACGAGGCCGGGATGATTATCCGCGCGCGCGTGCTGGCTAAGCAAGCCAAATATGAGGAGGCGCTTGCCTTTGTGGAAGCGGGGTTGAGCCGGGCGCCCAACTCCGGCGCGCTCGTCATCACGCGGATCAATCTGGATCGCGCGCTCCAGCGGCCTGCGGCAATGGCGGCGGGGTTCGCCAGGCTTGCGGAACTGGCGCCGGGGCGAGGCGCGGCCCTGATGCTGGACGAGATCAACCTGCTCTACAAGATCGGCCGAACGGCGCAGGCGCGCGATCTCACGACGCGCCTTCTCGCCCAATCGGTGGCGAAGCCGGGCGATCTTGCGGTGCTGCTGCGTCTGTGGCGGGAATATGATCGGGTTCCCTTCACGCGGGAGACCATCAAGGCGGCGAAGGATTGGGGCGACCCTGTCATTCTTCTCAATGTCGGCCGCTATCTGCTTCTGCACGGCCAGCCGCAGCTTGCCGACGATCTTTATTTCAATGCGCCCCAGGCGTTGCGCGGCATAGGGGTGTCCATTCATCTGCGGGCCGCCTATGCGCTTGGCAATATGGATGTTGTCCGCGATACCCTGCCCGCCGTGCTCAAGGATGATCCGGAGAATGTCGATGGCCTGCTGCTCCAGAGCCTGCTGCACGAGCGGGCCGGGCGCCTGGATCTCGCGCTTGAGGCCGCGCAGCGCGCGATGAACAGCGATCAGACCAATCCGGAGACTTATATCGTGCAGGCGCGTCTGCAAGCCAGGTCGGGGGCTGCTTGGCGCGCCGGACAGATCTTCGAGGAGGGTCTTCAGCAGATGCCCCAGAATTTCCCGTTGATAGAAGGATATACGCAATTTCTTCACGACTCGGGGAATAAGAGCCGGGCCGTATCTGTCTCGCGCGCCTTTGCGCGTGGGCTGCCATCTTCAGTGCTGGCCTGGGAGATCATGGCCCGGCAATGCGGGTGGACCGACAATGCCGCTTGCGCGGCCGAGGCGTCAGCGGGCAAAGCGGCGGCGGCGACGCGCTACAGTGTCGACGATCGACCGGGCGCTCCGCCGGATCGCGGGCTGCTGGGCAAGTTTTGAGTGTCAGGAATTTCGTTGCGGAAGCTTAGCTGATCGATGCGTGCCAGGCGGCCCACCAAGAACAAATATGTTCGGTTCACGTCCAACGTGCTGCGTTCGGGCGGCATCATCAACGACATCGCCTGTTTCCTGTCCGCCTTCGCGCTGACCGCGCTCTTTATCGACGGCTATCTCCAATATTATTTCGAGTTCCGGCTGCATGCCACGGCGGCGATCGTGCTCGCCATCAACTTCTTCCTGATTCGCATCTCGCGCGATGCTTATTCGGCGCTGCGCGGCCAGGGCGACGATCTGGGCAGCGGCACGGTCCTTGATTTCGCCGTCGCCTCGACGCTCACCGGCTTCACCATATTGCAGTTCGGGCGGCTCGCGGATCTCTCCTCGACCTTCGCGGTCACATATATCGTGACGAGTTTCACGCTGCTCATTCTCTCGCGGCTCCTGTTCCGCCGCTTCATCTGGCTCATCATGCGGCAGGGCATCATCGGCCAGCGTGTCGCGATCTACGGCGCGGACCGGGAGATCACCACGCGCGTGCTCGAACTGCTCGACATCGAGCGCCTGCCGCACATCAATATCATCGGCTTTGCGGACGATCGCCGCACGCGCGTCGAAACCGGTATGATCGGCCGCTTTCCCTATCTGGGCGGTTTCGAGGAGCTGCTGGACCTGGCGCGTGCGGGCATGCTCGATCAGCTCATCGTCGCCTTGCCGCTGGTGCGGCAGGAGCGCCTCAATGCCATCATCGAGCAATTGTCCGCCGGCTCCATCGACGTGTGCATCATGCCACGCGAGTTCCTCGTCCTGCGCGATCGCTATCAGGTCAATTATATCGGCTCGCTGCCGGTGCTGAACGTCTGGCAGCAGCCGGTGCGCGATTTCGACGGCGTGCTCAAAGGGGTTCAGGATCGCCTGCTGGCACTGATCGGGCTTGTCGTCCTGTCGCCGCTTCTCCTCCTGACCGCGCTGGCAATCAAGCTGGAGAGCAAGGGGCCGGTCTTCTTCAAGCAGAAGCGTTTCGGCTTCAACAATCTCGAGATCGAGGTGCTCAAGTTCCGCTCCATGTATGTCGACCGGCAGGATGAGAGCGGCGCGGCGCGGACGACCAAAGGCGATCCGCGCGTGACCAGGGTGGGCCGGATCATCCGGCGCACGTCCATCGACGAGTTGCCGCAGCTCATCAATGTGCTGCGGGGCGACATGTCGATCGTGGGGCCGCGGCCCCATGCCACTGCGATGCGCGTGGGCGAGGCTTATTATCATGATGCCGTGCGTGGTTATGCGGCGCGTCATCGCGTCAAGCCGGGCATCACCGGCCTTGCCCAGATCCGCGGCCTGCGCGGCGAGATCGACACGATCGAGCGTGCCAAGAAGCGCGTGGAATATGACATTTATTATATCGAGAACTGGTCGCCGCTGCTCGATCTGCGCATCATCTTCGAGACCATTTTCCGCCTGATCTGGGATCGCCATGCCTATTGAGCGCGCTTGTGCAGGCCGGGGGCCGATGCGGGCGGGCCGGCCGCATGGAGTTGGCCTGTGCAGCCGCTGATCGCCCAGGTCGCGCTGCTGGCCTGGCCAGTGGTGACGCTCGGTCTGTTCCTGGCCACCGTCGGGCGGCTGTTCAGGCGCGGCCGGAGACCGCACACGTCACCGGCCTGATCTGGTCG
>CBIMKI010000255.1:0-3394 GCA_966244395.1 uncultured Sphingobium sp.
CAACGCCTTTGATCCTGCTCATGCAGGAAGCCAAGACGCGACCGCATTGCTTGTCTGCCCTGGGCTCCTGCCTGCGCAGGAGCACATGCTTTTGAGATGCAGCGTTTGCGTTATGGCGATGCGATATTCTCGCTGCGGCGTCGCTAGCCTCGGCTCTCGTCAAGGAATGCCGCCACGTCGGCCAGGTCGACATCCTTGGCGAGATAGGTCTGGCCGATGCCTCGGGCGAGCAGGAAGGGCAGGGTGCCCGCGCTCATCTTCTTGTCGTGCAGCATGTGGCCGACCAACGTCTCGCCGCTGGCGTTCACGCCCGCTTCGGCGAGGCTCGCCGGCAGGCCGACGGCGCGCAGATGGGCCGCGACGCGCGCGGCGTCCTGTCCCGGGCATTCGCCGCGCCGCGCCGAATAGGCAAAGGCGAGCGCCATGCCGGCGGCCACGCCCTCGCCATGCAGCAGCCGGTCGGAAAAGCCGGTTTCCGCCTCCAGCGCATGGCCGAATGTGTGGCCGAGATTGAGCAGGGCGCGCCGTCCGGTCGTCTCGCGCTCGTCCTCGGACACGATCTTCGCCTTGGCGGCCACGCTCTTCGCAATGGCATGCGCGCGCGCGGCCCCGTCGCCGGCCAGCAGCGCCGGGCCATGGGCCTCGCACCAGCCGAAAAAGTCGAAATCGTCGATGAGGCCATATTTGACGACCTCGGCATAGCCCGCCCGCGTCTCGCGCAGCGGCAGCGTGTCGAGCGTGTCGGGGTCGATCAGCACCCGGGAGGGCTGGTGGAAGGCGCCGATCAGATTCTTGCCCGCGCGGCTGTTGATCGCGGTCTTGCCGCCCACCGAGCTGTCAACCTGCGCCAGCAATGTGGTGGGAATCTGGATGAAGTTGCAGCCACGCTTCACGACCGAGGCGGCGAATCCCACCAGATCGCCGATCACGCCGCCGCCCAGCGCGATGATATGGTCGCTGCGTTCCACGCCCATTTCGATGAGCTGATCGGTCAGCGCTTCGAGCTGCTGCCAGCTTTTGGTGCCTTCGCCGGGCTTGAGCGGCGGGATGAGCCGAGGGTCGGCATGGCCCGCGGCGAGCAGGGAATTGACGAGGGCGCTCGCATGGCCTTGCGCGGCCACATTCTCGTCCGTGACGATGACGAAGGGACGCTTGCCCGCAAGGGCGCGCAGCTCCTCGCCGGCGCGCTGGAGCAGGCCTGCCTCGATCCGGATCGCATAAGGCCGGTCGGCCAGGTCGACATTCACCTCGGTCATTGGCCGATGGCCTCCAATATGGCCTCGACCGTGGCGTCATGAGGCGAATCGGTGCTGCGCACGCGGACCGGCGCCTGCGAATAGAAGGGCGCGCGCTCGGCGGAAAGGCGCGTCAGCACCTCATGCGGGTCCTTGCCCCTGAGCAGCGGTCGCCCGTCGCGACGCGAGACGCGGCTGACGAGAATGTCGATGTCGGCATCGAGCCAGATCGCCGTCGCCTTCTTCAGGATAAGCGTGCGGGTCTCCTCATTGACGAAGGCGCCGCCGCCCGTGGCGATGACCTTGGGCGTGCCGTCGATCAGCCGCGCGATCACGCGCCGCTCACCGTCGCGGAACGCCGTCTCGCCATGGGAATCGAAGATTTCCTGGACGGTCATGCCCGCCGCCTTCTCGATCTCCTCGTCGGCATCGACGAAGGGAAGGCCGAGGCGCGCGGCGAGGCGCCTGCCGATGGTGGACTTGCCCACGCCCATCAGCCCGACGAGGACCAGAGAGCCTTTCGCGACCTCTTCGGCACATTTATCGTTTCGCAGCATGATGAGCGCGGCTATACAGCCGCCTGCGCACGAGGCAACGCCGTTCCGTCGGCGACCTGTCCCCGCGCGGACCCGATCAATGCAATGCAGCGGACCCCAAGAAGGATCATGAAGATCAACCGCCACGATTCCCGTCGCCGCCGTAGTCCGCTCTCGATCCTGCTGATCCTCGCCGTGCTCATCGTCCTTGCCGTGCTCGTCGCGGCCTGGATGGCGGGCGGCGAGCAGGCCCAGAAGCAGGTCGAGATCGCGATTCCGGCCGATCAGCTGGGCCGCTGAGGCCCATGGCGATGCGCTTCACCCGGATTCACGCGCTTGTCGGGGCAGGCGCCCTGGCAATCGCGCTTCCGGTGATTGCGCAGGCGCCCGAATCCCTGTTGCCCGAGGGCTTCGGCGATCCGCCGCCGGCGCCGCGCGCTCCCGCGCCCACGCCGACGCCGAGCCGCTCCGAGCCGCCCTTGCCGACCGGCAGCCTGTCGGATCAGGCGCCCGCCCTCCCACCGGCCGAGGACGTCGCGGCGAGCGCGCTCAACGAGGCGGAAGTCGATACGGTGGTCGAGGGCACGCTCTACGATCTGCCGGCTTCGGCGCGGCGCTCGCTGGACCGGGTGGGGCTGCTCACGCCCGATCTTGGCGGCCTTGGCGGCAATGCCTTCGGCCGCGCGGAAGGGGGCGGCAAGGCGCGCATCATGGCGGCGACGCGCGCGCCGATCGCCTCGCGCTGGGCGAGCATCCTGCTGCGCCGCGCGCTCGTCTCGCAGAGCGATACGCCCGCCGGCATCGGCGGCGCGGACTGGGTGGCCGAGCGCGCCTGGCTGCTGCTGCGCATGGGCGAGGCGGACAATGCCCGCCTGCTCATCCAGAGCGTCGACAACGACCGCTATTCGCGCCGCCTCTATGCGATCGCCATGCAGTCGCTGCTTGCCTCCGCCGATCCGGCCGGCATGTGCCCGCTGCTGCCGCGCGCGCGCGATTTCTCCAATGAGCCGAGCTGGTTCATGGCGCAGGCCATCTGCGCCTCCTTCTCCGCCGACCAGAACAGCGCGACGGCTATCCTCAACCAGGCGGAACGCCGCGGCATCGCGCGCGGCATCGACTATCGCCTGGTCGAGAAGGCGGTCGGCGCCGGGCCGGAGAGCCGCCGGTCGGTCAAGATCGAGTGGGAGGGCGTGCCGCGCCTCACCACCTGGCGCTTTGGGCTGGCGACGGCGACCAATGTGGTCATTCCCGATGCACTCTATGCCACGGCGGGTCCGCAGGTCCGCGCCTGGGAGGCGCGCGCGCCGATGCTGACGCTCGCCCAGCGCCTGCCCGGCACGGCCACCGCGACGCGGCTCGGCGTCTTCTCCGGCGCAGCCGCGCGCAGCTTCTACGACGCGCTCGCCGACCAGCCCGACGCGGACGGCAATGCCCGCGACATCGCCGACCTGCTCCAGATCGCCTATATGGACGAGGGGAACGAAGAACGGATAGCCGCCATGCGCGCGTTCCAGACGCGCGCGGCGCCCGACGGCAGCGCGGCGGGGCCTGCCGGCGTCCATTATGGCGCGCTTCCCGTGCTGGCCCGCGCCGCCGCTTCGGTAAAGCCCGAGGCGAGCGCCG
>CBIMKI010000256.1:0-3373 GCA_966244395.1 uncultured Sphingobium sp.
GGCGCTGGGTGATTCCCAAGGGGAATCCCGGCGCCGGCGTCAGTCCGCACCAGGCCGCGGCGGCGGAGGCAGAGGAGGAGGCCGGCGTGACCGGCCCCGTCTGCCCCACGCCGCTCGGCTCCTATCGCTACCGCAAGCGCCGCCGCAACGGGGCGTCGCTGATGGTCGACGTCGAAGTCTTTCCGCTCGCGGTCAATCGGGAGCTGAGCGGCTGGAAGGAAGCGGACGAGCGCGAGCGGCGCTGGTTCAGCCTCTCCGACGCGGCAGACGCCGTCGAGGAAACGGATCTGCGCGAGCTTATCCGTTCCTTCGCGGCATCGGAATTTCGCGCCGCCACGCAGCGGGAGTCGCTGCTCGGCACGGTCGCACAGAAATCAGGGATTCACTGGATGTTTGGCTGGTTCCACCGCCTTCTGCCCAAGCAGGGCAATTTCTTCGAGCTGTTCGAGGCACATGTACAGACCGTGGTGGACGGCGGCGCCGCCCTCTCGCGCCTGGTGCATGACGGCGACCATCGCGCCGACCATATCATCGAGATCGCCGAGCGCGAGACGGACGCGGACGAGATCATCCGCGAAGTGCTGCGCAATGTGCGGCAGACCTTCCTTACGCCCTTCGACCGCAGCGCGATCACCAGCCTGGTCGGATCGATGGACGACGCGATCGACGAGATGAATGCGGCGGCCGCCGCGATCGACCTCTATGACCTCAATGTCTTCGAGCCGGAGATGGAGGACATGGTCGGCATCATCGTCGATTCGACACGGGTGCTGGCCGAGGCCATTCCGCTGCTGCGCAACGTCGCGCAGAACGGCAAGCGACTCCATGAACTTACCGAGCGGCTGGTGCGCATGGAAGGCCATGCCGACCGCATCCATGCCGAGGGCGTCAAGCGCGCTTTCAAGACCTTCGGTCCCACGGACCCGATGGGCTTTACCGTCCGCCGCGAGATCTACAAGCATCTGGAGCGGATCGTCGACGCGCTGGAAGATGTGGCGAACGAGATCGACGGCATCGTGATCGATCATAGCTGACGGCGGCGGGCTCATGCACGAACTCGCCTTGCCGCTGCTGGTCGGCCTCATCGTCATCGCTTTGGCCTTCGATTTCCTCAACGGGCTGCACGATGCAGCCAATTCCATCGCCACGGTGGTCGCGACGCGGCTGCTGGGGCCGGTGACCGCGGTGATCTTCGCAGCCTTCTTCAACTTCGCGGCCTATTTTCTGGCGCTTGCCTTTCCGGCCCTGCACAAGGTGGCGGAGACCATCGGCGCGGGCCTGATCGACAAGGAGCTGGTGACGCCGGCGGTGGTGTTCGGCGCGCTGGTCGGCGCGATGTTCTGGAACGTGGTGACCTGGCTCAAGGGCATTCCCTCCTCCAGCAGCCATGCGCTGGTCGGCGGGCTGGTGGGCGCGGGCGTCGCACATGCCGGCATCAACGGAATCGAATGGAGCGGCCTCAACAAGACGCTGATCGCCATCGTGCTCTCGCCCACGCTCGGCATGCTGCTCTCCATGCTGGTCATGCTGGTCACGAGCTGGCTGTTCCGCAACAGCGGCGCGCGGGGCGCGGACCGCACGTTCCGCTACCTGCACCTCGCGTCCTCGGCTGCCTATTCGCTGAGCCACGGACTCAACGACGCGCAGAAGACCATGGGCATCATCACCGTGCTGCTCTATTCGACGGGCTATCTCTCCGGCGAATTCCACGTACCGCACTGGGTCGCGATCTCATGCTACATCGCCATCGCGCTCGGCACGATGACGGGCGGATGGAAGATCATCGAGACCATGGGATCGCGCATCACCAAGCTCTCGCAGCATCAGGGCTTCAGTGCCTCCACCGGCGGCTCCATCATCGTCTTTTCGGCCTCCCTCATGGGCATTCCGGTCTCGACCACCCACACCATCACCGGCTGCGTCATCGGCGCGGGCACGGCGCGGCGTGCGTCGGCCGTGCGCTGGGGCGTCGCGCAGAATGTGATGACCGCCTGGATCATCACCATCCCCGCTTCCGCGGCAGTGGGCGCGCTCTTCTACCTGCTCACCCGCTTGTGGACTTGACGGCGACGCGGCGAGCGGCTTGTGCGGCGCACATCATTTTTTAAGCCGTGTCGGGTATCAGGCGCTCACAAAATATGACAATCTCGTGACATTTCGGGTTCGAGGCGCACAATGAAAAATTATCTGATTCCGCTCGTCTGGGCGGGCCTTGCGGCTATTCCCTGCGCAGCGCAGGCGGCCGAGGAAGACCAGCAGCTCTGGCTCCAGGGCGGCGCGAGCGTGAAGCTGGGCGACAATTGGCGCCTCTCCGAGGAAGTGACCGTAAGGTTCGGCAATGCCAAGAAGGGCCTCTACGAGATCGAGAACAATCTTCTGCTCGGCTACAAGATCAACGACATCGTCACGATCTGGGCGGGCTATACGCATGATCCGCAATATAATGGCGGCAATTTCGCGGTGATGGAGCGCCGCTTCCGCCAGCAGGTGACGCTCGACAATGTCGCCAAGCTCGGCGGCGGCTCGCTGAGCCTGCGCGTGCGCACCGAACAGCGCTGGCGCGAGGGCGTGAACGGCACCGGCTGGCGCGTGCGCCCTTATGCGAAATATACGCTGCCGGTGAGCGCGGACGGCAAGACCACCCTCAGCTTCGGCCATGAGAGCTTCATCAACCTGAGCAGCACCAGCTTCCAGGCGCAGACCGGCTATGACCGGATGCGCAACAATGTTGCGCTCAAGTTCCCGCTCCTCGGCAAGCTCAGCGGCGAGGTCGGCTATCTCAACCAGTTCGCGACCGTGCGCGGCGGGCGCGACCGCATGGACCATGTGGCGACGGCGGGGCTCAGCATCTCGCTCTGATCCACCCATGCCAATGGGACCAATGGCGGCGCCGGATTGCCCCGGGGCCGCCATTTCCATGTCCGCGCCGCGTGACAGGCGCCGTCCTTTCCCTGTAACGAAAAGGGAAGCCGAGCATTGTGGACAGCATGAACCGCAGGCCGGCAGGACAGGGAGAGAGAGATGAAGGGGCAATATCGCTCGCCGCCGGTCGACGATCGGCTGATCTGGGATGTCTGGCTGGCCAGCCACAACCTCCCCGCCATGCTGGCGGCGGACGAGATCGGGCTGTTCGACAGGCTGGCCGACGGACCGCTCTCGCTCCAGGATGCCGCGGCGGCCTGCCGCGTGAATGCCCGCGCGCTCGGCATCGTGTCGCCCCTGCTCTGCGCGCTCGGCCTGCTCCAGCACCGCGAGGGGCGCCTTGGCCTCACTGTCACCAGCCGGGAATATCTGGTGAAATCGAGCAACTTCTACTGGGGCGCGCTCATCGGCTTCTTCAAGAACAACCAGCCGGTCTACGAACAGATCATGG
>CBIMKI010000257.1:0-3339 GCA_966244395.1 uncultured Sphingobium sp.
GTCATATTCGCCCGACTTGGCGAGGACGATCTGCGCCTCGGTCTCGGCCGGCAGATAATTGAGGGTGACCACCAGATTCCAGCGGTCCATCTGACCCTGGTTGATCTGCTGCGTGCCGTGATAGAGGCCCGTCGTGTCGCCCAGACCCACCGTGTTGGCGGTCGCGAACAGGCGGAAATAGGGATTGGGGCGAATGACGCGATTCTGGTCGAGCAGCGTCATCTTGCCGTCCGTCTCCAGCACGCGCTGGATGACGAACATGACGTCCGGCCGGCCGGCATCATATTCGTCGAAGACCAGGGCGACCGGGCGCTGGAGCGCCCAGGGCAGCAGGCCCTCCTTGAACTCGGTGACCTGCTGGCCCTCCTTCAAGACGATGGCGTCGCGCCCGACCAGGTCGATGCGGCTGATATGCGCATCCAGGTTGATGCGGATGCACGGCCAGTTGAGGCGGGCGGCGACCTGCTCGATATGGGTCGACTTGCCGGTGCCGTGATAGCCCTGCACCATGACGCGGCGATTATAGGTGAAGCCCGCCAGGATCGCGAGCGTGGTGTCCGGATCGAACACATAGGCCGGATCGAGATCGGGCACGCGCTCGTCGGCCTCAGAAAAGGCCGGGACCTGCATGTCCACATCCACGCCGAACAGCTCGCGCGCGCTCACCTTGCGGTCGGGCGCGTTCATCAGCACTTCGCTGCGCATGTCGGGATTGGCGTTGGGAATGTCAGTCATAACGGGCCTTCAATTCCCGTTCGCCCTGAACTTGTCGAAGGGCTCGCCCGAGCGAAGCGAGGGTCATTTCGTCTTCGCTCAATGCAGGGCTTCGACTTCGCTCAGCCCGAACGGAGTCTTCAGATCATGCCGGCGTCATGCGAACGCCGGCGCCTTGCGCAGGTGCGTATAGGCTGCGATCACGTCCTGCAAGGACTTCTCATGGGTGCGGTCGCCGCCATTGTGATCGGGATGGAAGCGGCGCACGAGCTGGGTGTAGCGCGTGCGAAGCGCCTTGCGGTCGGCATCGGCGCCAAGGCCCATGGTCCTCAGCGCATCGCGATCCGCGCCCGAGAGGGGCTTGCCGTCCATGCGCTGCGCGCGCTCGGCCATGCGCTCCTTGAAACGGGCGCCGATGGCATCGAGCGGATCGTCGAAATCCGCCCAGCGCGGCGGCGGCGTGCCCGAGGCCGCGGCCGAGGAGAAGGCGCGCGTCTCGCTGCCCCAGCCGGAATAGGGCCGCTGCGCCTCGTCGATCTCCTCCGCGCTCATGCCACGGAAGAAATTATAGCCCTGGTTGAACGCGCGGATGTGGTCGAGGCAGAACCAGCGCCACTGCGGCGGCCCGTCCGGCGCGCCGCGCTTCGTCTCGGGCGGTGCGCGGAACTCGCCCCGCTCCGCGCATCCCTCATGCGAGCAGGCGCGCGTCGAACTCTCCACACGGCCATGGAAGCGCGTGTGGCGACGGGTTTCTCCGTCGGCGGCATTGGACCGGGCCAAGTTGCGACATCCTCCTGACGCAAAGAGACAAAGCCTCTATATAGGAGCAATGATGAACGCTTCGCTAGGCCCGGTGGGCCGTGAAATCGCCGCGCGGCTTGAGGCCGCCCTGAATCCCGAACAGCTCGCCGTCATCAACGACAGCGCGAGCCATCGCGGCCATATGGGCGACGATGGATCAGGCGAGAGCCACTTCACCGTGGAGATCGTGGCGGCGGCCTTCGCCGGGCAAAACCGGGTCGCCCGCCAGCGCATGGTCAATCACGCACTGGGCGACCTCATGCGCGAGAAGGTCCATGCGCTCGCGATTCGGGCGCGGGCGCCGGGGGAATGACGCGCCGGGCCAGGCGCCCGTCCGCACGGCTGCTGGTGACCGATCCGGCAGGGCGCCTGCTGCTCTTCCGCTTCACGCCGCACGATCGCCCGCCCTTCTGGGTGACGCCCGGCGGCGCGCTCGACCGGGGCGAAAGCTTCGAGGCGGCGGCGCGGCGCGAGCTGATGGAAGAGACCGGCTTCGACATGGAGCCGGGACCGTGCCTGCATGTGAAGCATGTGGTGTTCACGACGCTGGAGGGCATCGAAGTGGATGCCGAAGAGCGCTATTTCGCGGTGCGCGCGGCGCATGACAAAGTGAGCCTCGCCGGCCATACCGCGCTGGAGCGGCGCGTCATGCAGACGCATCGCTGGTGGACGCCCGAGGCGCTGGCGACCCTCGACGAGCCCTATTTCCCCGAGGACCTGATCGACCTCTGGCAGGCCCTGCTCGCGCCGCAGGGCCTATGAGCGAGGCAGGCGCCCGTATCGTCGCGGCGTGGCGCGACCATCTCGCGCTGGAGAAGCGCGCCTCGGCCCACACGGTGCGCGCTTATGTGACGACGGCGGAGCGGCTGCTGGCCTGGATGGAGGAGATGGACGGGCGGGCGCCCGACCGGGCCGCCCTGACGCAGCTCAAGACGAGCGACCTGCGCGCCTATCTCGCCGCCCGGCGCGTCGATGGGATCGGCAATGCCTCGGCCGCGCGCGAACTGTCCGCACTGCGCGGCTTCCTGAGACATGCGCTGGGCGAGGACGGGAACGTGCCGGCGATCAAGGGGCCGCGCGTCAAGCCCGGCGTGCCGCGCCCGGTGAGCCCGGACGAAGCGGTGGCGCTGGCGCAGGACATCGCCGAGAGCGCGCGCGACGGCTGGATCGGCGCGCGGGACTGGGCGGTGCTACTGCTGCTCTACGGCGCGGGGCTGCGCATCAGCGAGGGGCTGGGCCTCACGGGCGAGATATTGCCGCTCGGGGACCGCATCCGCGTCACCGGCAAGCGGGGCAAGACGCGCGTGGTGCCGCTGCTGCCGCAAGTGAAGGCGGCGATCGAGGCCTATCTGGCGGTCTGCCCGCATGCGGCCGCCAGGGATGAGCCGCTGTTCCGTGGGGCACGCGGCGGGCCGCTCTCGCCCGCGCTCATCCGCCGCGCGGTACAGGGCGCGCGCGGACGGCTGGGCCTGCACGAGCGCACGACGCCCCATGCGCTGCGCCACAGCTTCGCCACGCATCTGCTCGGCCGGGGCGCGGACCTGCGTTCGCTCCAGGAGTTGCTCGGCCATGCCAGCCTCTCCTCGACGCAGATCTATACGCAGGTGGACGCGGCGCATCTGCTCGACGTCTATCGCAATGCGCATCCGAGGGCGGAGGGGTAGAGCCCCATGTGCGCCTGCGCAGGCAGGAGCCCAGGCCCCGGCCGCAGTGCCATCTCGCCCTGGGCTCCTGCCTGCGCAGGAGCACGGAAATGGTTTCCGTCGCGGGGAGTAAGTCTCCTCACCCGGGTCCACGCCTTCGCCGGGGTGACGGTGAGGGTGG
>CBIMKI010000258.1:0-3308 GCA_966244395.1 uncultured Sphingobium sp.
GGCGGAAGACGTTCATGCTGTCCTGCCGGAAGAGATCGCGCGTGGGGCTCATGAGCTGCGCGCGCGTCAGTTCGCCGGGCTTGTAGGCGAGATCGGCATTGGCTTCCATCAGCGCGCCCTCGGGCGTGCGGACGATCCGGTCCTGGGCAAGCGCCGGTGCGGCCGCCACGAGGGCCAGCATGGCCGCGGTGATTGTCTTCATCGAACCCTCTCCTTGCAGATATGTGTGCGCCCGCCTCATTTGGGCAAGGCGAACACCACCAGTTCCTCGTCGTTGAGCGGCTTGCCGTCCGGCCCGCGCGCGCTGCCGCCGAAGGAGGCGGCCGTCACGGCGACATATTGCCGCCCGTCCTTGCCCTGATAGCTGATCGGCACGGCATGCGCATTCTGGCTGAGGCGCGTGCTCCACACTTCCTTGCCGGTCTTCGCGTCGAAGGCGCGGAAGCGCCTGTCGTCCGTCGCGCCGATGAAGACGAGGCCGCCGGCCGTGACGATGGGGCCGCCCGAGCCGTTGTTGCGGCCGGTGTTCTGCTTGCCCGCCGGCAGATCGTCCGAGACGCCGAGCGGCACTTCCCACGCGATCTCGCCGGTGTTGCCATCCACGGCGAACAGCCGGCCCCAGGGCGGGCGGATGCAGGGCAGGTTCACGGTCTTGCCGCTCGCATCCTTGTAGCTGGCGGCGAAGGACGCGTAAGCGCCCGGCCCGGTCATGTTGGCGCGGTCGTAAGTCTGGTTGGACCCGGCGGTGCCGCGCCCGTAATCCTGACCCTCCTTGCGCTTCTCCATCCAGCCGATGGAGCCGCCCTCGCTGGTGTTCACATAGATGAGGCCGGTGTTCGGGTCCGCCGCGCTGCCGCCCCAGACGGAGCCGCCGTTCATCGGCAGGTTGATCGAGGCCTTGGGCGGCTTGCCTTCCTCGCGCAGGAAGAAGGGCGTGAAGGGGCCGGCATTAAAGAAAGTGCCGCCATAGCTCTCCAGCAGCGCCTTGCAGGCCGCGACATGCGCCTCGTTGGTGTCGGCGGGCGTCACGATGTCGTCCGCCGTCCAGTGCTTGCGCGAGAGGGCGACGGGCTTCTTCGGGATGGGCTGGGTCGGCGAATACCATTCGCCCGGCACGTCCGCGGCGGCGACGGGCACTTCGTCCACGCCGAAGACCGGTTTACCCGTGTGCCGATCGAGGATGTACATATAGGCCGTCTTGCCGGTCTCGGCGAGCGCCTTCACTTTCTTGCCGTTCACATTGAGATCGACCAGCACGGGCGGGGCGGGCAGGTCGCTGTCCCACAGATCGTGGTGGATGGTCTGGAAATACCATTTGAGCTTGCCGGTGTGGATGTCCACGGCGACCACCGAATTGCCGAACAGATTGGCGCCGGGGCGCGAGGAGCCGTCATAATTGGGCGAGGGGCCGCCGACCGGCATGTAGAGCGTGTCGGTCTCCTCATCGACCGTCATGTACCAGATCCAGACATTGTTGCCGGAGCGCTCCTTCCAGCCATCGTCCAGCCACGTCTCATGGCCGACCTCGCCGGGGCGAGGGACGGTGTGGAAGGTCCACAGATGCTTGCCGGTGACCGCGTCGAAGGCATTGGTGTCGCCCGGCTCGCCCTTTATCATCTCCTGCGTCTGCGCGCCGACGACGAGCACATTCTTGTAGATGGTGGGCGGATAGCCATAAGGCACGGCGAGGGCGATGCTGCCCTGCGTGCCGAAGCTGGTGTCGACCTGGCCGGTCTTCGCGTCGAGCGCCCAGATGGCCTTGCCGGTGGAGAAGAAGATGCGGGGCTTGTGGCCCTTGTCGCCCGGCCAGTAGGAGACCGCGCGCCGGGCCGCGCCGCCGCTCACCGGATGGCGCCACACTTCCTTGCCGGTCTCGGGCTCCAGCGCGAGAATGGCGGTGCCGGTGGGGTAATATAAAAGGCCGTCGACGACGATGGGCGTCGCGCTGGAGGCAATGGCGCCGCCGCCATTGGGGGCAATGCGCAGCGACCAGGCCTTCGCGAGATTGGCGACATTGCCGGGGTTGATCTGGGTGAGCGGCGAATAGCGCGTGCCGCTCTGATCGCGGGCGTAGCGGGGCCAGTCGCCCGGCTTCACATCGGCCCGGACGGCCTGGACGAATGAGAGTGAACCGACGAGTGCCGTCGCGAGAATGCAGGCCTGGCGCATGCGCATGAAAATATCCTCCCCAAGACTTTCGCCCCTTCTAGGGCAAAGTCCATCGCGCAGGCGAGCGTGTAATCGCCCGCGCGAGCGGGAAGGCTCTCGCAGCGCGCCGGCGGGCGCAAATTCCTTTAGCATCGCAACCATTGCAAAATGCAATTGTGGCGATGCGGCGGCGCTACTCCGCCGCTTCCAGGGACGCGAAGCGGCGCGCGTCCGCCCAGTTGCCGTGCAGGCCCTGGCGCAGCCGGATGGGCAGCCGGGCGCGGGCGACGGGGCCTTCGCCGAGCTTGCGCGCATCGAAGATGCACAGCTCCGAATAGTTGGTGATGTGATTGTCCACCAGCGCCACCAGCCAGCCGTCGCCCTCCGGCGCATCGGGCGCGCGGGGAATGAAGGCGGGCTCCTGGATGCCGCATTGCGGGCCGGCCCACCAGACCGTCTCCGTGCCCGTCTCCAGATCGAAGTGGGTGAGCGAATTGATGACGCCCACGAACGGGCCGGGCGGGCCCTCATAGGGCTTGTCGAAGGCATAGGTGCACATCCAGCCATGACGATATTTGCGGCCCGCCATGCGATCGTCGATGCGCGGAAACTCGCCGGGCATCTCGCCGATCCGGCGGATGTCGGTGAGTTCGTCGCTGTTCGCGGCCATGTCCACGGTGAGGCGCGTCAGCCAGGTCTTGCCTGCCTCGCGGTCGAAGGGATGGCCGTCCACGTCCGGGAAGAAGAACAGGCTGTTGTTGGTGGAGACGGGCAGGTCGACATGGACCTTCGATCCCTCCTGCCAGCCGTTCATCACATGGCAGCCGCAGAAACCGGGCTCGGCCTTGAACCAGCGGATCGGCGCTGCGCCATCGCGGCGCAGCACGCCGAGGTAGAAGGGGAGGCTGGGATCATATTTGAAATGCGGCTCGATCCGCTCGAGCTGCTCCCAGCTCGACATATAGGGCGAGACGTTGAACAGGGCATAGTCCGCGGTGATGCAGAAATCGTGGAGCATGGTGTAATGCGGGACCTCGAAGGGCACGCGGCGCACCACCTTGCCGCCCGCATCCAGCTCGAAATATTCGCACGCCTTGGTGAGCGGCCCGTCGAGCGCATAGCCAAAGCCGCAAAAATGGCCGGTCGCATGGTCGATCTTG
>CBIMKI010000259.1:0-3276 GCA_966244395.1 uncultured Sphingobium sp.
TGAGATCGGCCGCCAGGCGATGGAACAGCAGCGTCGCCCCGGCGCCGGCAGGCAGGGCGATCCGTAGCAAGGGCGGTTCGCCATGGGTTGCCGCCCAGCCGGCAATTGCTGCCCGAGCGGCTGCAAGGCGCTCCTCCATGGTCTCAAAGGCCCAATCCGGCATACTGGGGTCCCGGGTCAGGTCGAGCTTGGCGGGGAGCGGTGTCGTGCTTGTGGTCCAGCCCTGGAGGTTGAGGTCAGCCGCCAGCCTCGTGCGGTCGATGGCGCGTACGAGCGCCGCGCGGATCGCCGGATCGGCCAGGAAATCGGATTTGCCGACGATTGCGAGGCCCAGAAGTCCTGGTGAAGGGTCCGCCCGCACGTCCGTGGCGCCGAGCCGGGCATGCGGAATGAGCAGCAGGTCCTGGAAGCGCCCGCCGAGCACGATATCGGCCTTGCCTTCCTGATAGAGTGTCACCGCGAGAGCGGCGCGCCCTGCCTGAAGCGTGCGCCGATCGCTGGGGTGGATCTCCGGCTCTTCTTCATCGCCGGAGTTCGTGTCCGGCGGCGTGAGTGGCTGGAGATAGAGTCGTCCCAGACGACGCTCACCCACATAAGGGCCGGTGCCCCCTTCCTTGCCGAGCAGGCCGAGCCGGGGCTGGGCGAGAAGCTGGATGAACGCGGGGAGGGCGGTGTCCAGCCGGATTTCGATCACACGGTCGGTCATCGCGCGCACTTGCGGGCGCAGGCCGGCAAGCAGATCGGGGCTTGCGCGCATACGTTGCTGGAGCAGCGTCGCGACGGCTTCCGCCTTGACCGGGTCGCCATTGGCCCAATGGGCACGGCGCAGGCGGAAGATATAGCTCTGCCCGCCATCGGCGACGATCCAGCTCTCGGCTAGCGCTGCGACGACTTCGCCCTGGGCGTCGAAGGCGACGAGGCCCTGCGCTGTGGCGCCAAGGACCGCCTCGCCGACGAACGATCCATGATGCCGCAGCGGATCGGCAAGCCCGGCACCAGCGCCGATCAGGTCGACGACGACCGGCCGGGCAGCATCGCCGCCCTGGCAGCTTGATAGTGCGACGGTCAGGCAGGCGAGGATGGGCCGCCAGTGCCCGCGCCTTGCCTTGTCTCCCGCTCGCCCTATCACGCTTCAAACCTTCCTGCGGGATGACTTCTCATGTTCCGGCTAATGGACATTGGCCGCCCGCAAAGCCTGTATATGGGGAATACCGGCGCCTGGCTCCGATTCAATCCGGCTGGTCCCCGATCTAGCCCGCCCGGCCGCGTCGGCCAACCGGCTTGTGATAGCCGGCGCCGCAACCTGCTGCTCTCAATGGTGCGGACGGCGGGACTCGAACCCGCACTCTCAGACGAGAAGCGGATTTTAAGTCCGCTGCGTCTACCATTTCGCCACGTCCGCATGGAGAAGCGCCGGCGTCATGCCATGACATGCGCCCAATCGCCAGCCGTCTATTCCCCTTGTGCGGACCGTCTCGACAGGATGCAAAAGGCGCTGAACTCTCTCCGCAGTGACGCGCCTATTTTTGGCGGGTCAGTCGTCCGCGTTCAGCCTGATGCGCATTTCCTTGCCCGGCTTGAAGTGAGGAACGCGCTTGGGCGGCACCACCACCGCCACGCCGGTGCGGGGATTGCGGCCCGTGCGACCATCGCGCGCGCGCGTCGTGAAGGCGCCGAAGCCTCGCAATTCGACCCGGCCGCCCGACGCCAATCGGTCACCAATCGAATCGAATATCAGGCTGACGATCTTATCGACTTCCTGAAGATTGAGTTCGGGATTGCGTATGGCCAGTTTCTGGACGAGCTGCGAACGAATCATGGTGCCATCTTTCTACTTGGCCGAAGCCAGTCGTTAAGCTCCCGCGATCGAAGCGGCCATGCCACTCCCCATGGCGCCATCGGGAAGCCCATGATTTGACACTGTTTGCTACCAAATCAAGCGATTTTGTAGAGTTCCCCGCCAGCCAGACGTCCAAGAAAAAGGCCGGCCGATACGAGATCGGCCGGCCATTCTTCAGGCTCTAAGGATGAGCTGGATTTTTTGCTCGCAAATCAGCTCTTTGCCTTGAGCGCCTCGCCCAGGATGTCGCCCAGCGACGCGCCGCTGTCGGACGAGCCATATTGCGCGACGGCCTGCTTTTCTTCGGCGATCTGCAGTGCCTTGACCGAGAAGTTCGGCTTCTTGGAGCGGTCGAAGCCCGTGACCATCGCATCGAACTTCTGGCCGACCTGGAAGCGCTCGGGGCGCTGCTCGTCGCGGTCGCGGCCAAGGTCGCTCCGCTTGATGAAGCCGGCCGCGCCATCCTCGCCAACCTGAACCTCGAGGCCGCCGTCGCGGACTTCGAGCACGGTGACCGTGACGGTTTCGTTCTTGGAGAGGCCGCTCGAAGTGCCGGCGCCGGTGGGAGCACCCTTTTCGAGCTGCTTCATGCCCAGGCTGATGCGCTCCTTCTCGACATCGACGTCAAGCACGATGGCCTTCACCACCTCGCCCTTGCGATGAAGGTTGAGTGCGTCCTCGCCCGAGAGGCCCCAGGCGATGTCGGACATGTGGACCATGCCGTCCACATCGCCGTCCAGGCCGATGAACAGGCCGAATTCGGTGGCGTTCTTGACTTCGCCCTCGACTTCCGAGCCGACCGGGTGACGCTCCGCGAAGCTCTCCCACGGATTGCTCTGGGCCTGCTTGAGGCCCAGGCTGATGCGGCGCTTGTCGACATCGACCTCGAGCACGAGCACGTCGACTTCCTGGCTCGTCGAGACGATCTTGCCGGGGTGGACGTTCTTCTTGGTCCAGCTCATCTCGGAGACGTGGACCAGGCCTTCGATGCCGGGCTCCAGCTCCACGAAGGCACCATATTCGGTGATGTTCGTGACGCGGCCGGTCAGCTTGGCGCCGATCGGATATTTGGCGGCGGCGCCTTCCCACGGATCGCTCTCGAGCTGCTTCATGCCCAGGCTGATACGCTGCGTGTCGCGGTTGATGCGGATGATCTGCACCTTCACCACGTCGCCGATGTTAATCATCTCGCTCGGGTGGTTGATGCGCTTGTAGGAAAGGTCGGTGACGTGCAGCAGGCCGTCAATGCCGCCCAGGTCGACGAACGCACCATAATCGGTGATGTTCTTGACCGTACCTTCGATGATCTGCCCCTCATGCAGCGTCTGGATGAGGCCGCTGCGCTGCTCGGCGCGCGTCTCTTCCAGAATGGCGCGGCGCGACACGACGATGTTGCCGCGGCGGCGATCCATCTTGAGGATCTGGAAGGGCTGCGG
>CBIMKI010000260.1:0-3252 GCA_966244395.1 uncultured Sphingobium sp.
CGGTGCGCTACCGGGCCGTGCACAGGCGAAGCGTGGGCGAGATCGTCGCGCTCGACATCGCCCTGCCGCGCAACAGCCGGCAATGGGTGGAGCATCTGCCGCCGCATATCGAGGACGCCTGCCTCGCGCGGCTCTATTATGGGCACTTCTTCTGCCACGTCTTTCACCAGGATTATCTGGTGAAGCCAGGCATCGACCCGCATGCGCTGGAGCAAGAGATGCTGGCGCTGCTCGATGCGCGCGGCGCGGAATATCCCGCCGAGCACAATGTCGGCCATCTCTACCCGGCCAAGCCCGCCTTGGCGGACTTCTACCGCACGCTCGATCCCCGCAACCAGCTCAATCCCGGCCTTGGCCGCACCGGCAAGGGGCGCTTTTGGGCGCAGCGCTGACGACAGGGAACGACAGGGTTGAAAGCGGTTCAGCGCGGCGCGCCCGAAGCGCCGAAAATCGCGCGGGACAAGGTTGACCCGGCGCGCGAAAAATCTGTATACAGTTTTTTCGACAGGAGGCTTGATGAACGGCAAATCGCCCGCGCGGCGCTTGAGGTCCAGGGCGTGGTTTGCGGACCAGTCGCGCCCCGACATGACCGCAACCTATCTTGAAAGGTTCATGAACTATGGGCTGACTCCCGCGGAGTTGCGCTCGGGCCGGCCGATCATCGGCATCGCGCAGACCGGCACGGACCTCTCGCCCTGCAACCGCGTCCACCTCGACCTCGCCCAGCGCGTGCGCGAAGGCATAAGGGACGCGGGCGGCATCCCCATGGAATTCCCCGTCCACCCCATTTTCGAGAATTGTCGCCGGCCGACCGCCGCGCTGGACCGCAACCTCGCTTATCTGGGCCTCGTCGAGATCCTCTACGGCTACCCGCTCGATGGCGTGGTGCTCACCACCGGCTGCGACAAGACGACGCCGAGCGGCATCATGGCCGCAGCGACCACCGACCTGCCCGCCATCGTCCTCTCCGCCGGCCCGATGCTGGACGGGTGGTTCGAGGGCGAGAAAGTGGGCGCCGGCGCGATCATCTGGAAGAGCCGCAAGCGCCTGGGCGCGGGCGAGATCGACGAGGAACAGTTCATCGAGGCGACGATGGCCTCGGCCACGTCGGTCGGCCACTGCAACACCATGGGCACGGCAATGACGATGAACTCGGTCGCCGAGGTGCTCGGCCTCTCGCTGCCGGGCTGCGCTGCCATTCCCGCCGCTTATGCCAGCCGCGCGCAGATGGCCTATGCCACGGGCCTGCGCATCGTGGAGATGGTGGAGGAGGATCTGCGGCCCGCGCACATCCTGACGCGCGAGGCCTTTCTGGACGCCATCGCGCTGGTCAGCGCCATCGGCGGATCGACCAATGCCCAGCCGCACATCATGGCGATGGCCCGGCATGCGGGCGTGGACCTGACGGTGCGCGACTGGCTGGAATGGGGCTATGATCTGCCCCTGCTCTGCAACGTGCAGCCGGCCGGCACGCATCTGGGCGAAGGCTTCCACCGCGCCGGCGGCGTGCCCGCCGTCATGGCCGAGCTGCTGGACGCGGGCAAGCTCCACGGCGACCGGCCGACCGTGACGGGCCAGAGCGTCGCGCAGAATATCGCGGGCATCCGCGCCAGCGATCGCGACGTCATCCGCCCCTTCGCGCAGCCGCTCATGCAAAAGGCCGGGCTGCTGCCCCTGAGCGGCAATCTCTTCGATTTCGCGATCATGAAGGTGAGCGTCATCTCGCCGGAATTCCGCCGCCGCTATCTGGAAGTGCCGGGCCGCGAAAATATCTTCGAAGGGCGCGCCATCGTATTCGACGGGGGCGAGGATTATCACGACCGGATCAACGACCCCGCGCTGGAGATCGACGAGAACTGCATCCTGGTGATGCGCGGCGCGGGGCCGATCGGCTGGCCGGGGAGCGCGGAAGTCACCAACATGCAGCCGCCCGACGCCCTGCTCCAGCGCGGCATCACCAGCCTGCCCACGATCGGCGACGGGCG
This sequence comes from uncultured Sphingobium sp., assembly GCA_966244395.1. Classification (GTDB taxonomy): domain Bacteria; phylum Pseudomonadota; class Alphaproteobacteria; order Sphingomonadales; family Sphingomonadaceae; genus Sphingobium. The sequence continues at coordinate 1,986 of CBIMKI010000260.1, forward strand.
TCAGTCCGGCACGTCCGACAGCCCCTCCATCGTGCATGCGACGCCCGAAAGCGCGGCCGGCGGCGGCCTGGCCTGGCTGCGCACGGGCGACATGATCCGCATCGACCTGAATAGCGGGCGCTGCGACGCGCTGGTGCCCGAGGACGAGATCGCCCGGCGCCGCGCCGAGCTGCCACCGTCCGTCCCGGCCAGCAAGACGCCCTGGGAAGCGCTGTATCGCGCCCATGTCGGTTCGCTGGAGGACGGCGCCTGCCTCGACTTCGCGCTCCAATATCGCGGGATCGGCCATGACGTGCCGCGCCACAACCACTGATGCCGCCCCTGTCGACACGATGGCACCGCAAGCAGGCTGGCGCATTCGCGCGGGGCAAGCCATATATGGCGCAGGACAAAGGTGCAGATGAACGCAAAGGCAGAGACGATCGAACAAGGCGCGGTGGACGGCACGCCCTCCACGCTGCGCACTTATGTGATGAAGGAACTGCGCGCGCAGATCCTCTCCGGCCGCTTCCGCCCCGGCGAGCGGATCAACGAAAGCCGCATCGCGCGGGAACTGAACATCAGCCGCATCCCGGTGCGCGAGGCGCTCTCCCAGCTCCAGGAACAGGGGCTGCTCACCAATCGGGAGCGGCGCGGCATGTTCGTGACCAAGCTCTCGGACGAGGAAGAGCAACAGATCAACTCGCTGCGCATCGTGCTGGAGGCCGAAGCGATGCGGCTGGCGCGCGCGCGCGTGACGCCCGAAATCCTGGCCGAGCTGACCGACCTGGTCGAGCGCATGGAGAATTGGGACGGCCCGCTGATCGACGCAGCGGCGCTGGACCGGCAGTTCCATGCGACCATCTGGCGGGCGGCGGGCAATCCCTATCTGGAGCGCACGCTGATCGCGCTCACCACATCGCTCTTCGCGCACAAGGCGCTGGAGCATGTCAGCCAGGAAATCCGGCGCTGGCGGCTCAATCACCATCGCGCCCTGCTCAACCTGGTGGCGGGGGGCGATGCCGACCCGACGCTCGCCATACTGGAGCATCTGCGCATGGGCTATACCGACCCCGAGCGCTATTCGAGCCTCGTCGTCACCGGCCGCGCGGCGGACTGACGGCGGACGCGGCTAAGCGCCTCCCCTTTTCCACCCCGCATGACGCCCCGCCCCGGCGGGCTGAGGCGCGCCGTGCGCATCATTCCGGAGAAACCGCATGAAACTGCTTCGCTACGGACCCAAGGGTCAGGAGAAACCTGGCCTGCTAGACAGCGGGAACCGCATCCG
>CBIMKI010000261.1:0-3250 GCA_966244395.1 uncultured Sphingobium sp.
CATCGACGAGGTCGGCCACGCCTATGACCGCATGCTGGCGTCTGGCGCACGCCTGATGGCGACGCTCGGCCGCCACACCAATGATCACATGATCAGCTTCTACGTCGAAACGCCCGGCGGCTTCGCGCTCGAATATGGCTGCGGCGGGCTGGTCATGGACTGGGACCGTCACACCGTTTTCGAAAGCACATCGGCCAGCCTGTGGGGCCATGATTTCAGCGTCGGCTTCGGCGCCGATGAACAGGCAAAAATGGCCGACGCGGCCTGATCAGAGGGAGAGGGAATATGACGTTAGCCAATGCAACCACCGCGCCCGCCATGGCCGATCTTGTCGATCGGGCAGCGGCGCTCGTGCCGGTCCTGCGCGAACGCGCCGACGCCTGCGAAGCGGGCAACAAGGTGCCGGACGACACCATCCGCGATTTCCAGGAAGCGGGCTTCTTCAAGATCCTCCAGCCCCGCCGCCATGGCGGCTATGAGATGGATATCGAAACCTTCTACGCGGTGCAGATGAAGCTCGCCGAAGGATGCATGTCGTCCGCCTGGGTTCTGGGCGTCGTCGCCGTGCATAACTGGCAACTCGCGCTGTTCGACGCGCAGGCGCAGGAGGATGTGTGGGGTGGGGACAACGCCACGCTCATCTCCTCCTCCTACATGCCACGCGCGCAGGTCACGCCGGTGGAGGGCGGCTATCGCATCAGCGGGCGCTGGGGCTTTTCCAGCGGCGTCGATCATTGCGACTGGGCGTTTCTGGGGGGCCTCGTCAACGATCCCGAGACGGGCGAGCCCGATTTCTGGACCTTCCTCGTCCCGCGTGACGATTTCAAGGTGCTGCCGATCTGGGACACGATTGGGCTGGGCGGCACGGGCAGCCATGACGTGACGGTCGAGGACGCCTATGTCCCCGCCTACCGCACCCATCGGTCAAAGGATGGCTTTGCGTCCACGAACCCCGGCGCGAAGGTCAATCCGGGCCCCCTCTACAAGCTGCCGTTCGGGCAAGTCTTTGTCCGCGCCGTATCCTCCTCGTCCATCGGAGCGCTTCAAGGTGCGCTCGATTGCTTCATCGAGAAAGGGGCAAAGCGCAGGAGCGCCAACAGCGGTGCCAGCGCCTCGGCCGACCCCGATGTGCAGATGGTAATCGCCGAAACCCGCGTGGCGATCGACGAGATGAAGACCATCCTGTTTCGCAACTTCGCGCACCTCACTGAAAAGGCGCGCATGGGCGAGCAGGCGGATCTTGAAACCCGACTGCACTATCGCTTTCAGTCGGCGCAGATTTCCGGCCGCTGCTGCGCGCTGATCGCCCGCATCTTCGCGGCCAGCGGTGCGGAAGCCATTTATCGCGGCAATCCGATCGCCCGCGCTTTCTGCGACATTCATGCGGGTCGAGCCCATGTCGCCAACAATCCGGGCGTGGTCGGCCGCAACTTCGGCGGCGTCATGCTCGGCGCGCCGAACGGCGACAGCTTCATCTAAGAGGAAGGGCAGAGATCATGGCAAAGACAGCTGAATATGGCCTGGGCGAGCTGACCTTCCCGCGTGGCTGGTTCATGGTGGCCACCGCCGATGAGGTGACGCAGCAGCCGCAACCCGTTCGCTTTTTCGGGCAGGACATGGCGCTATACCGCGGCAAGAGCGGACGCGTGGTGCTGATGAACGCTTATTGCCCGCACATGCGCGTCAACATCGCGCGCAACAGCACATCCTATGTCGTGCGCGACGGCAATCAGGTGGAGGGGGATTCCATCCGCTGCCCTGCCCATGGCTGGCGCTTCACGCCCGAAGGCCAATGCGACGACATCCCCTATTCCACGCGCAGCATCCCCAAGGCCGCCTGCATCAAGTCGCACAAGGTCGTGGAAAAGGCAGGCTGCATCTGGATGTGGCATGACATGGAAGGGGGCGAACCCGACCATGACCTGCCCGACTTTGCCGAATGGGACCGCACCGGCGAAGGATGGGTCCGCTGGCAGGTCGATCATCTGGGCACATTGCCGATCCACCCGCAGGAAATCCTCGACAACATGACCGATTATGCGCATTTCGCGCCGGTCCATGGCTCCTCGGGCAATGTGTTCTTCGAAAATGAATTTGACGGTCCCATCATGCGCCAGCGCTTTGCGTCGGGCCACCGAACGCTGGTCGATGGCAGTGGGCTACTGGAAACCGACACCTGGTATACCGGCCCCGGCATCCTGCTGTCCCGCATGGAGGGCAAGCATCCCTCGCTCATGATGATCTGCAACACGCCAGTCGAGGATGGCGAGGTCCGCGTCTGGTTCGCGGTGATGGCGCAGACCGCCGCAAACGGCGAAGCGACGGCAGAGCAACGCGCCACCGCCCGCGCTTATCATGAAGCCGGGCTCGCCGCCTTTTCGCAGGATTTCGAGCTGTGGAAATATAAGGAACCGGCCATCAACATCCTGCAAGTCCCGGACGATGGGCCGTTTCACAAGGGGCGGCTATGGTATCGCCAATTCTACAATCCGCGCGCCCGTGCGGGCGAGTTCCAGAAGCGGGTCAACGGCGTTCATACCACCGTGGATCTGCGCGGAAGCGAGGCTGCGGCCTGAATATTCCATAGTTGAGTGATTGGCGGCGGAGCTCCCCCTTGGGGCCACTCCGCCGATTCCCCAGGCACAGCCGATTTTGACGCACGTCAATGTGTTCGCGCCACGTAAGTATACACTCACTTCTTGAGCGAACCGGCATTTCTGCCCCCGCGCAACCAAGAGAGGAGCGAAGATGAACGCGCATAGCCAGCCACATCCGGCGACCACATGCCCCCTGCCCATGGCCGACCGGGATGGACTTCGCAGGGCGTTGCAGGACGCCAACCTGCCTACCCTGCTGATGGTTTACACGACCTATACGCAGGACCGCGACTATTTGGACAGTTTCGCGCCCTACCTCACCGGCATCTACACGGCAGAAGCGCCGTCGAACGTGCCGGAAGACATGGCGCAGGAGCTGCGGGACCGCCTCTTCGCATTGCTGACCAATCCGACGCCGCCAATGGAGCGCCCGGTCGATCCTGAACTGCTGCGCCGGATGATGGGCGTCAGCGTCGGCGAAGATGTCGATCCCGCCATCATGCCGGTGCTCTACGACCAGATGGGCTTTGAACGCCCGGTGCCGCGCAAGGACATGCCCGGCCGCGTCCACCCACCAGCAGGCTTTCGCGTACTGGTGATCGGCGGCGGCATGACGGGCATCGCCGCAGGGATCAAGCTGGGCGAAGCGGGCT
>CBIMKI010000262.1:0-3227 GCA_966244395.1 uncultured Sphingobium sp.
GCGGCGCCGGCGGCATGGAAATGGGCAGGGTCGACCGTGAAGTCGATGCGCGCTTCCCCCGCCGCCCTTATGCTGAGGCGCGAGGGGAACAGCCTGTTGATCGGTGCCGAGGCGTAGAGCCGTTCAAGCGCACGGAAATGCGCCGCTTCGCCCGAGGGCGGCACGGCTTGCGGCGCCTCAGGCGGCGTCACGCGCCTCCCCGCCAGCCAGCAGCGCGAACAGCGCCGCGTCCGAGCGCACGCCGCGGATGCGGGCAAGCTGGGCCTCGTTGCGCAGCAGGCGCGAGACGCGCGCGAGCGTCTTCAAATGCTCGGCGCCGCTATCCGTCGGCGATACCAGCATGAACACGATGTCGACCGGCGCCTCGTCAATGGCGTCGAAGGGGATGGGCTGCGCGAGCAGCAGCACGGCGCCGCGCACGCGATCCAGCCCGTCCAGCTTGGCATGCGGAATGGCGATGCCGCCGCCGAAGCCGGTCGAACCGAGCCGTTCGCGCTCGATCAGCCGCTCGATCAATTCGCTCGCATTGAGGCCATAGGCATCGTGCGCGACCTGACCGAGCTTCTGGAAAAGCTGCTTCTTGTTGGCGACCGAGACGTCGGACAACACCGCGCCTGTCACCAACAGATCATTGAAACTATCCATAAATCCTGTCCTGCGGTCGGACCTGTTGGCCGGCTGCGACCCGTGACCGCCTGGAAGAAAACCGTGCGGCCCCATAGGCGCAAAGGCCTCTGGGGTCAACCGCCGCCCCCGGCAGGGACCCATAACGGGACGGTTTCGGCGGCTGTGCATCCCCGCCGCCGCCGCCCCTGCACCGGCGGGTTCCGGCGCCTTTCCGGGCCGATATGGCCACGACCCCGCCGGCCGATGGCCCGACGATCGCACAGCGGGGCAGGGCGGCCGGCATGCCGACCCACCCGCGCCTCAACGCGTCGGCTCGACCCAGCCGATCGTGCCGTCGTTGCGGCGATAGACCATGTTGAAGTTCGCCGTGCCGCTATTCACGAAGAGCAGGGCATTGGTGTTGCGCAGGTCCAGCATCATGACCGCGTCCGAGACGCTGGCGCGCGGAATGTCGACGCGCATCTCGGCCACCACGACCGGCGCATCGGGTGCCTCGTCCTCCTCGTCCTCGATACCCTGGAAAACGGTATAGCCCGCGTCCTCGATGCCGTTGACCGCACCGGCCGATGCGCGCTGCGCTTCCGCCGCCGCCGTCTGCTCATGCCGGTCCTTGAGGCGGCGCATGTAGCGGCGCAGCTGCTTGTCGATGCGTTCGGCCGCCTGATCCAGCGCGACATGCGCATCCTGCGCCACGCCATGCCCCTTGAGGATGAGCCCCGCCATCACATGGCAGACGATATCGCAGCGGAAGGCGCCGTGCGGCGCGGGGCCGAAGACCACATTGGCCGAGAGCGCGCGCGGGAAATATTTGTCGACAGTGGCCTGCAGCCGGGTCTGGACATGGGTCTTGAGAGCGTCACCCGTGTCGATCTGATGGCCCGAAACGCGAATGTCCATCGACTTTCTCCTTCTTGTTCAGCCCCTTGGGGCCTCCTGTACCGCTTGGCCGAGGATCAGGACGCTGCCTCCTCCTGCAACCAGAGCGCATTGTCGAGCCGAGCGATAAAGTCCCGATGGCGGGCCAGTTCCGCAGCGCTCGCTGTAAAGATACGGGGTGGGCGTGCCGGCCGGGCCGGCGCGAGAGGTGCATTGCGGACCACGATCCGGTCGACCTCCACCACGGCCTCGGCGACCAGCGTGAGGCCGATCTGCCGGCCCCCGGTCAGTTCGACATAAAGCTGGGCCAGCAGCTCGGCGTCCAGCAAGGCGCCATGCTTGATGCGGTGGCTGCGATCGATGCCGTAGCGCGTGCAGAGTGCGTCAAGGCTGTGCTTGGCGCCGGGATGCAGCGCACGGGCGATCGCCACTGTGTCCACCATGCGATCCAGGCCGACAATGGCCATGCCGCAGCGTTCGAGTTCGGCATTGAGGAAGCCGAAATCGAAGCGGGCATTGTGCGCCACCAGCTTCGCATCGCCCAGGAAATCGATGAGGTCCGCCGCCATGCTCGAAAAGAGCGGCTTGTCGGAGAGGAAACGCGCCGAGAGGCCGTGCACCGCTTCGGCGGCGGCGGGCATGTCGCGTTGCGGATTGAAATAAGCGTGGAAGGTCTGGCCGGTCGGGATGCGGTTCATCAGTTCGATGCAGCCGATCTCGACGAGACGGTCGCCATTCAGCGGATCAAGGCCTGTGGTTTCGGTATCGAAGACAATCTCGCGCATGTCGCCCTGACTCGTTGGGAATGCATTATCGGACCTGGGCTGCCCGAAGGCAAGCGAGGAGACGCGCAACCTGCGCGCGCGTGCGCCATTTGGGACGGGCCGTGTCGATGATCGCATCCGCGCCCGCGCGCTTCATCCGGTCGGGCAGCTGGCTCGCGAGCAGGCCGCGCAGGCGGGCCGGCGTCATGCCCGGCCGGCGCAGCACGCGGCGGCGCTGCACGAAGGCCGGCGCGGTGACCACGATCACGGCGTCCATCGCGCTGTCCAGCCCCGTCTCGAACAGCAAAGGAATGTCGAGCAGCACGATGGCATGTCCCGCATGGCGCCGCAGGAAAGCGTTCCGCCGCGCCGCGACCGCCGGATGGACGATGGCTTCGAGCGCGCGCAATTCCTGCGGCTGGCCGATGACGCGCGCGCCCAGGGCGCGGCGGTCCACCCCCTGTGGCCCCGTCGTGCCGGGAAAGCGCGCCTCGATCGCCGGGACGAGCGCGCCGCCGGGGCCTTGCAGGGCGTGGACCTGCGCATCGGCATCGAACACCGGCACATGCATCTGCCTGAAATAGCGCGCAACGGTCGATTTCCCCATGCCGATCGATCCGGTGAGCCCGATGCGGAAAGGGCGATGGGCCATGGCGGGCGGTCGCGATCAGGCCGGCTGGAGCAGCAGGTCGCGGAGCGTCGCATCAAGCTCGCGCGGGGCCTGCGCGTCGAAAAAGAGATCGAAGGCGAGCGCCGCCTGGCCGATCAGCATTTCGAGGCCGTCGAGCGTCGCCAGCCCCGCCGCCCGCGCGGCCGCGAGCAGGGGCGTTTCGAGCGGCGCATAGACGATATCGTAGACGACCGCGCGCCGGGGCAACGCGGAGAGATCCGGCGCGTAAGGCGCATGGCCGGTCATGCCGAGCGGGCTCGCATTGACCAGCAGGTCGGCCGCCGGCAGCG
>CBIMKI010000263.1:0-3210 GCA_966244395.1 uncultured Sphingobium sp.
GCGCGGACGATCTGGCGCAGCGCGGTGGTGGATTCCACATCGGGGCAGGAAACGCGGATCAGGTCCACGCCTGCTTCCTCGCAGCGGCGGATCTGGTCGACCGTCGCCTTGACGTCACTGGTCGGCGTGTTGGTCATGGTCTGCACCGTCACGGGCGCGTCGCCGCCCACCGCCACATTGCCGACCATGATCTGGCGGCTGGTGCGCCGCTGGATGTCGCGCCAGGGGCGCAGGCCGGGATTATGGTCGGACATTCGAGGGACTCCGTGTCTCGTCTGGCGCGGCTTATAGGCCGAAGCAGGGCCGGGTGAAAGGCGCTGTTCGGACTGGATGCGGCAGGCCGTGCCGAAGGTTCCGCATGGTTCCCGCCCCACGCCGGCACCTGTCGCCGCCCCGATGGCGCGCGCGGTGCCGGAGGGTTGGATGCCTTCCTCTGCCGCGGCGGCAGCAAGGATGTCGGCTCACACCCGCGTCATGGTCCAGGCGCCGTCCAGACCTTTGCATGCCTGATAGGTCTCGGCCTGCTCGGCCTCGCCGGGCACGCTGACAGTCTGGGTCACCAGCTTGCAGTTGGAGGCCGCCGTCGCCGTCGCGCGATTGAGCAGGGAGCTGTGCACATAGCCCAGCGCCACGCCATTCTCGCTGATGAGCATCCAGGGCTGGTTTTTAACCTGCGCGGGGACCCAGAGCGTCTGGCCCGCAGGCAGCGTGCCGCGGACCGAGGACGACGTGTTGGGCGCATTGCGCACATTGGCATTGGCGCGCGTCGTGTAGCTGTTGCCGATGCGCTCGTAGCTGCCGGCAAAATCGACGCCGTCGGCGAATTTGAGCCCGTCGATGCCGGCGGCCGACGCTGTGCCGGAGATGTCGTAGCGGCCGGAGGCTCCGGTCTCCTCATTGCGCCAGCTCTGGCTCTGGCCGGTGTCGAGCGCGCGCTGGGCGGCCGCTTCGGCCTTGTCGCGATCGTTCTTCTGGAGCTTGCAGCCAACCGCCGAGCCCGCCGCCGCGCCCACCGCGCCGCCCAGCAGCGTACCGAGCGTGCGGCTGCCGCGTCCGGCGATACGATTGCCGAGGAATGCGCCGGCAAGGCCGCCGATGATCGCGGCAGTGCCCTGTTTGTTGCCGTCCGCCGAACATCCCAATATGCCGCCCAGGAAGCCGCCGCCATTGTTCATGCCGTCATTGGAAGGCTGCGCGGCGGTCACGGCGGTGCCGCTCTCGCGAAATTGCGCGCTGGCCGGCGCCACCGCCAGCGAGACCATGGCCAGGCCTGTCATCATCTTCCGCATCGTCGCATCTCCCTTCGCTCTGTGCGCCCTCCTTGCGGTCGGCGCCTGAATCGTCCCTGAATCCGGGTCCGTTGCTCAGCCCGCGAACGCCGTCTCCGGCAAACCCGGCACATCCACCCGGAAGGCGAAGATGCCGCCCGCGAGCGGCTGCGCGGCACGCTGCTCTTCGCTCAGGCCCGTCCGCGCGCTGGTCACATAGGCCGTGCGCAGATCATCGCCGCCAAATGCGATCATGGTCGGCCGCGTGACCGGCAGGTCCACGCTCGCCAGTGTCTCGCCCTCATCGTTCAGGCGCACGACGCGCCCGCCGTCGAACAAGGCCGTCCAATAGGCGCCCTGCGCATCGAAGCTGCCGCCGTCCGGCCGTCCGCGCCCTTCCGGGAAGCGGCGGACGATGCGCCGCGCGGAGAGTGTGCCGCTCGCCGGATCGACTTCATATGCCCGCAATTCGTGGCTCGGCGTGTCGGCGTGGCGGAAAGCCGTCCCCTCGGCATTGAAGGCGGCGCCGTTGCAAGTGAGCATGCCGCCCTCGATGAAGTGGATCGCGCCGTCCCGATCGACGCGGTAGAGCGCCGCGTCGCGTGCGCTCTTGGGCATGTTGACGCTGCCGACCCAGAAGCGCCCGGCGGGATCGGTGCGGCCGTCATTGAAGCGCAGATCCGGTCGTTCAGCGAAGAGCTGTTCGCCGAAGGAATGCGGCGCGCTGTCCCAGCGATCGAGCAATGCCAGGCCGTCCTTCATCGCCAGCAGCAGGCCGCCTTCCGCGCGGAAGGCGAAGCAGCCGACGGGCGTGTCGAATGCGCGCATCTCGTCGGTGCCGGTTGCGGGGTCGAAGCGGTGAAGCTGGTTGCGGGCGATGTCCACCCAGTAGAGGCGTTCCTCAGCCGCATGCCAGCGCGGTCCCTCGCCCAGCTCGGCCCGCGCATCCAGCGCCAGTTCGACGGTCATCGTCGCCATGAGGGTGGAATGAGCCTTTTTGCACGCGGGGGCAAGAGCGGGCGAAGTCTAGATCACCGCAATCTCGATGACCACCGTCAGGCCCGGCGCATCCGCGATAGGCATGCCGGCGTGATGGAGCGCGCGGATCGCATCAGCGCGGGCACGGGCCAGAATGGCGGGGGGCGTCTCGGGCGGGTGGACGATGCGGTCGGCCATGCCGAGGGCGCGGACCTGCGCGATGGTCAGATCGTCCGGATCGGCCGAGGTGGGGCGGATGACAAGGATTTGTGCGGCGGGCGGCGCGTCCGGGCGGCTGAGCCAGACGTCCACATCGGGGGCGTTGCCGAACGGATCGAGGGGGCCTCCGGGCGCGAGGGCGCGGGAAAGGGTGCGGCGCCGCTCGCCGGGATCGGGCCAGCGGGCACGCATGGCCTGGCGCGCGGCCTTGAGCGCGGCGGCGAGGGGCCCCAGTCCGGTGGGCAGCATGTCTTCAAGCCGCTGGCGCAGGGCAGCGGCGAGGCCCGAGGATGCGCCGCCGGTCGAGACGGCGACCAGCAGGGGACTGCGATCGACAATGGCGGGCGTGGTGAAGTCGCACAGATCCGGGCGATCGACGACATTGACGAGCTTGCCCGCCGCCTTGAGCCGCGCGGCGGTCTCTTCCGGTTCGTCGAGCGCGACGAAGGCGATGCGGGCTTGCGCCGCGCGCGGATCGCGCTCGTCCACCGCGATGCCGCCGGCCCGCTCGATGAGGCGGCGCTTGGCCGTGGCGGCCTCGCCGGTGCCGATCAGCAGGACCGGCTGGCCGTCGATCCTGGCGAAGAGGGGGAGGCTGTGCATGGCGGCGCCTTATCGCAGCAAGGGGCCGCCGCGCCAATGGCGTTGACGCCCGCTCTGGGAGAAGGACAGGCTTCGACAGGGTAGAAAGCGATGTGCGGCGATCAGCCCCGCAGGAAATCGGGCAGATGCTCGGCGGCGATCA
>CBIMKI010000264.1:0-3197 GCA_966244395.1 uncultured Sphingobium sp.
TGAACACCGACCACACGCTGGAGGAAGTCGGCCAGCAGTTCTCGGTGACGCGCGAGCGCATCCGCCAGATCGAGGCCAAGGCGCTCCGGAAGCTCAAGCATCCCAGCCGCAGCCGCAAGATGCGCAGCTTCCTCGATCAGTGAATTTTTTTGAAAGCGGCGGGAACCGTTTCGGTCTTCCGCCGTTTTCATCTGACCGAATGGATGAAAATCCTTCGGCCATGAGACGCTTCGAGAGATCGAAATGTCATCAGGAGCCCCGACGCCATCATGGTGCCGGGGCTTTTGACGGGACGCGCATGGCACGCTCCTGAACCTGGCGAACGCCCCGGCGCAGCGAACGCACGGCTTATCGGGAATGTACCAGAATCGGGCAGTTTTGTCCCAATATCAGGCGGTTCGGGCGCCGCGTCATCAATCCGTTCTTAACCGCCCGCGCGATATCCCCAGTGCGGGGACGATCTTCGCGCCGGCAACGGGGCGGAGACTGAAAAAGGTTCATGATGGACATGCTGCCCCGCTCCTCGACATCGTCAAGCGTCGCTGCCCAGATCACCGATCTGGCCGCTATCGAGGGGACGGCCGCGCATCGCTATTGCGCGCCTGCGGTACTTGGCGATCGCCAGTCTTTCATACGCGATCTGGTCGATTTCGCGGACTTCGTCCATCTCATCACGCTGCTCCATGGTCATGTGCCGGGCCTCATCGACCATGCCGCCGCACGTACCGTGGAGACCTCCGCCCGGAGTTGGCTGCTCCAAGCCCAGGATGCCTTTGCGCTGGAGCGCGAATATATCGGCCGCCTGTGCGTGGCGGTCGGCCCGATCCCCAGCACGGCGGGCCATCACGAGAGCAGCACCATCATTGCCCAGCAGCGCCACGCCATCGAGATGCTGGCCCAGTCCGACCGGCGCGGCTGCGCACTCGGCACGGCCGTCGCCATGGTGCTGGAGTGGGACGCGATCCGGACGATCCTTGACGCCGGGGCCGTGCGCCTGGGCATCGAACCCCCGGCGCGCCACCTGCCGACCCGTCCCGAGACGCTGAAGCTGCTCGACCAGCTTCCCGAGCCGGCACGCGTCGCCCGCGCGATGCAGTTCGGCGCGGCGCAGCTCCTCAGCCAGCATCACGGCATGTGGGACCTGCTGGAGGCCCGCGCGGACGTGCGCCGGACGCACTGACGCTTCGGCGCGTCCGTCCCGCCACTCGGCCCAGAGCCGGACGCCTGTTCGGCGGGAAATGCCATCATTCCTCTTGAGCGATTACCAGTTATCGCATCATAGCTGCGTTTGCGGAGGGTCAGTCCGGCCTGGCCTCGCGCGCCGACAAGAGGAGAGTCACCCGGCCATGATGCGCTGCACCGCAGGGCGACCGCGAATTACCGCCTCGGCAAGTCACCAGCCTTGAACCCCAGCGAAACGCGACAACCCGCTGGCGCGACACGCTTCGCCCGCATCCGCGCACGCCTGGAAGCCTTCGAGCCCGCGCCGGGACCGCAGAGCTGGCTCTACGAATTCCTGCTGTTCGGCTTCAAACAGGGCTGGGCCTGCCTGTTCGGCGCGCTCATGCTCGCGCTGCTGCTCGCCACGCACTTCTTCTATCCGCGTGGCGCCGCCCTCGCCCGCTATGATTTCCTGACCCTGAGCGCCATCGGCATCCAGGCGGCCATGCTGCTCTTCCGGCTGGAGAGCTGGCGCGAGGCGAAGGTCATTGCCGTCTTCCATGTCGTCGGCACGGTCATGGAGCTGTTCAAGACCAGCGCCGGCTCATGGGTCTATCCGGAGGCGGGCGTGCTCCACATCGGCGCCGTCCCGCTCTTCTCGGGCTTCATGTATGCCGCCGTGGGCAGCTATATCGCCCGCATCTGGCGCATCTTCCGCATCCGGCTGGCCCCTTATCCGCCGATCTGGGCGACAGCCCTGCTCGCAGCCGCCATCTATGTGAACTTCTTCGCCCATCACTGGCTGCCGGACATCCGCGTCGCGCTCTTCGTCGCCACGGGCCTCCTCTTCTGGCGCGCGCGCTTCCACTACACACCCTTTCGCACCGAACGATGGATGCCGGTGCTGCTCGGCTTCTTCCTTGTCGCCCTGTTCATCTGGATGGCGGAGAATATCGGCACCTTCGCCCGCGCCTGGACCTATCCCGACCAGAAGGACGGCTGGCAGATGGTCTCGATCACCAAGCTCGGAAGCTGGTATCTGCTGATGATTATCAGCGTCGTTCTCGTCTCGCTGCTGCACGGTACGGACGCGCCGCAAGACGCGCAAGCATCTCATCGGCAACGAAAAGAGCCCTGACCCGTTACTCCAGGCGAAGTCATTTGTGCTGGGAGAGTGCCATGCTCTGGACCATTGTCGCCGTTCTTGTCGTCCTCTGGCTGCTGGGCTTCGTGACCCAGGTCGGAGGCGGTCTCATTCACCTGCTGCTGCTGGTCGCGGGCGTGATCTTCGTGTTCCAGCTCATCAGCGGCCGGCGCTCGCTATAGGGTGCGGGCCAGTTCGAGCCTTGCGGTTCCTTCAGTAAAGCAGGTGGCGCTCCCGCTCCTGGGCCCAAGCGGCCTCGTCCGGGAGCGTCAGGGCATCGAGGTCGGCCGGCGTCGCCGCCGCATCGTCCACCCATGAGCGGAGCAATGGCGAGCCGTTGATGACATCGATGGCGAGGACGTCATCGGTATATTCATATTTGAAATCCTTGCCGCGCCAGAGCGGATAGTCGCTCCGCAGGGCCCGAATCGCCTTGAAGGCCAGCGCCTGCAACCGCCAGGGCCGGAAGGCGGCATGATCGTAGCCTGATCCCTCGGCATGGACGTGTACGCCCGCGCAGAGCTGATGCACATGCTTGTGGAAGGTGGGCTCGAACCAGCAATCGCGCAGCGTGCAGCCTTCGAGCCAATCCGGCGCCAGCGCCTGCATCCGTGCGATGACTGCGCGCGCATCGATGTCCGGCGCGCCAAACAGCTCCAGCGGGCGAGTCGTGCCGCGCCCTTCGGAGAGCGTCGCGCCTTCCAGCATCACCGTGCCGGCATAGCAGCGCGCCATGTTGAGATTGGGCGCATTGGGGCTGGGATTGACCCACACGCGCTCCGCTGGCCAGCCGAAACCCGGCCCGGCCTGCGGATCATAGCCCTCCATCCCAATCACGCGATAATCGACGTCGAGCTTGAAATGATCGATGAACCAGTGGCCCAGCTCGCCG
>CBIMKI010000265.1:0-3188 GCA_966244395.1 uncultured Sphingobium sp.
GCCGGCGGCGGCGCGCCGAACGCCATGGCCAACGGATCGTCGCCCGCCGTGGTGCCCTACGCCGCGGGCCACGCTGCCGGCTCTGCTGCTGGATGGGCCTACCAGCAGATCGCCCGGATGGCCCGCTATCATCAATGGGCGACCGAGCGGCTCCTGGCTTCAATCGAGCGCATGCCGGACGAACCCTACCGGCAATCATGCGGCCTGTTCTTCCGGTCGATACACGGCACCTTGAACCATCTGCTGCTGACCGACAGCGAAATCTGGTATCCGCGATTTTCCGGGAGCCGCGCCACGGACCTGCCGCTCGACGCGGCGCTTGAGAATGAGCGGGCGGTCCTTGCATCCCGGCTGGTCGCGGCGGCCGCACAATGGCCCCGCTTCGTCGAGAACCTCACCGAAAGCGCGCTCGCCGGCGATCTTCGATACGTGATGACGACCGGCCAGCCGCGCGCGCTGCCTATGCCGGCAGCCCTGCTCCATGTCTTCAATCACGCCACGCATCATCGCGGCCAGATCACCGCCGCCATGTCCATGCTGGGCTTTGACTATGCGCCGCTGGACCTGCCCTTTCTGATCTTCTCAGAAGATGGCCGCGCATGAATTCATGACTGAAAAAAGAGCCCGGGACGGCTGTGGGAGTCACCGCCCCGGGCACCGGCTCGGGCTTTTGCATCGGACCCACCGGCTGGACCATGTCCGATCACATTGGATCGAAACATGATCTTTTCCTTGTATTTTCCGCATTTTCCCAGCCGTCAGCCGACGCTGCTTCACTTGAAAATGCTCTGATGTCATTCCCTCATGGCTCGGTAGCGAGCAGATAGAGCTGGCGGAGCGCATCGAGCGGCTTGACCTTCCCCTCATGCTCGATCTGCCAGAACGTCCAGCCATTGCAGCTCGGCGCGCCCTGAAGCGTGGCGCCGAGCTTGTGGATGGAGCCGTGCTGCCCTTCGCACTCCAGGCTGCCATCGGCGCGGACATGCGCCTTCCAGCGCCCCTTGGGATCAGTGACGCGCGCGCCCGGCACGATCATGCCGGTTTCGACCAGCGTGCCAAAGGCGACGCGGGGCTGCGACTTGGGCGACTGCATGATGGCAAGCGCGCTCTCGTCGAGCGGCAGGGCGCCCGCGATACGCTCGCGCGCCACCTCGACATAGGGCGTCTCGCGCTCGATGCCGATCCAGCGGCGGCCCAGACGCTTGGCGACGGCGCCGGTCGTGCCGGTGCCGAAGAAGGGATCGACCACCACGTCGCCCGGCTTGGTGCAGGAGAGCAGCACACGGTAGAGCAGCGCCTCGGGCTTCTGCGTGGGGTGGGCCTTGTGCCCGTCCCGCTTGAGGCGCTCGGCGCCCGCGCAGATCGGCAGCACCCAGTCCGAGCGCATCTGGAGTTCATCGTTGAGCGTCTTCATCGCCCGGTAGTTGAAGGTATATTTCGCCTTCTCGCCCTGGCTCGCCCAGATCAATGTCTCATGCGCATTGGTGAAGCGCGTGCCCTTGAAATTGGGCATGGGATTGGCCTTGCGCCAGACGATGTCGTTGAGAATCCAGAAGCCGGCATCCTGCATCAGCGCGCCGACACGGAAGATGTTGTGATAGCTGCCGATCACCCAGATGGTGCCATTGGGCTTCAGAATGCGGCGGCATTCGGTCAACCAGTCGCGGCAGAATTCGTCATAGGCGCTGTAGCTGTCGAACTGGTCCCAGGCATCGTCGACTGCGTCGACGCGGCCGCCCTCGGGCCGGAAGAGATCGCCGCCGAGCTGGAGATTATAGGGCGGATCGGCAAACACCATGTCCACGCTGGCCGTCGGCAGCGTGCGCAGCATGGCAATGCAGTCCCCCTGCAAGATGCGGTCGAGCGGCAGGGCCGGCGCCGCTTCCTTGCGCGCGGCCTTGCGGTCCGCCGGTCGATTTCCGACCCGTTCGATGACACCCATTGCCGTCATGTCCCCCTGTTCGGAGCTAGGCATGAGTCCCCGCGACTCGCCCGTCAAGCTCGGTAATTCCTTGACGGGGACGCCTGACGGCGCGGCCGGAGGGAGAACGAAAGGAGTCCCCACGATGGATGGAGTCTCACCGCGCCGCGCAGACTCCATATCTTGTGGTGTGGCCGCAAAGACTCAGCCGCCTCCGCCAAGGCAAAAAATGTGCACTTTGTCGCTCAGCCGGACGAAAGCGTAGCGACCAGCAGCCAGATGCCGATAACGGCGAACAGACCGGCAGTGACGAACCGCACCGTGCGCAGCGGCACACGGCGCAGCAACTCATGGCCCAGGAACACCGCCGGGACATTGGCGATCATCATGCCGAGCGTGGTCCCGGCCGTCACTGGCAGCACGTCATGGAAGCGCGCGCCGAGCGCGATCGTGGCGATCTGCGTCTTGTCGCCCATCTCGACGAGGAAGAAGGCGATCGCGGTGGTGAGGAAGGCGCCGAAGCGGGCGGGCTTGTCCTCCAGATCGTCGATCTTGTCGGGGATCAGCGTCCAGCCCGCCATGGCGAGGAAGGAGAGCGCGACGCCGATGCGGAACCACATGCTGTCGAGCAGCGCCGCCGCCTGCGCGCCGACGAGAGCGGCCAGCGCATGATTGAGAAGCGTCGCGGCGAGGATGCCGAGCACAATGGGCCATGGGCGGGAAAAGCGCGTGGCGAGGAGTATGGCCAGCAACTGCGTCTTGTCGCCCATTTCGGCGAGCGCGACGATGCCGGTGGAGGTCAGCAGGGCTTCCATGAAGCGAAATCCATCATTGGGGCCAGGCAGCGCACGCAATGGCACGGCGGCTCCCGCCCGGCCCGGAACGGAAACGCAGTGCCATTGGTCTCGCCTGAATGCCGCTGCATTCCTCTCGCGCCACGGCCTCTCGACCGAGCATGTTGACGCGAAAGCCCGCCATGATCGGCGGCTGGCTACTCCCCAAGGGACGTGCTGCTCCTAGCTCATGGTTAGAGAGTGGGCAAGTCCCTGTGGGGCGGGACCTCCTACTATAAGCACTTCACGTTGCTCCTGCGAAGGCAGGAGCCCAGGCCGCTATGGCATTTTCATATCGCCCTGGGCTCCTGCATTCGCGGGAGCACCAGAGGTTCGATCAACCGTGCATGCTCAACCTTTGGCGGTGGTGTCGCGCGAGAAAAGGCTGCGTTTCGCCGACGCCCTTTCAAACCGCCCGCAGCGCCCCGACACCA
>CBIMKI010000266.1:0-3170 GCA_966244395.1 uncultured Sphingobium sp.
CAATCCGCTGCTCAAGCGCGCGCAGGTCGCCCATATCATCGCCGACAGCGGCGCGGCGCTGCTGGTCTCGCAGCCGGCGCGGCTGGCGACGCTTCTGCCGGGCGACGCGCCGGACGATCTGCGGCAGATCGACGAGGCGGAGGTCGACCGCGTCATGACGGCGCCGGACGGCGCGCGGATGGCGCCTGGCGATGCCCATCCCGATGCGCTGGCCGAGATCCTCTACACCTCCGGCTCCACCGGCCGTCCCAAGGGCGTGATGCTGAGCCACGCCAATCTCATGATCGGCGCCCGTTCCGTCGCCGCCTATCTCGGCCTCGCGCCGGACGACCGGACGCTGGCGGTCCTGCCGCTCAGCTTCGATTATGGGCAGAACCAGCTCCTCTCGACCTGGTGGGCAGGGGGCTGCGCGGTGCCGCTCGACTATCTGCTCGCGCGCGACGTGCCCAAGGCGGCGGCCGCGCATGGCATTACGACGCTGGCCGGCGTGCCGCCGCTCTGGATGCATTTGGCCGAGACGGAATGGCCGGGCGAAGCGCGCGCGCATCTGCGCCGCCTCACCAACAGCGGCGGCGCACTCACCCGGCCGCTCATCGCCCGGCTGCGCGAGACTTTCTCCGGCATCGACATCGTCGCCATGTATGGTCTCACGGAGGCGTTTCGCTCGACTTATCTGCCGCCCGCCATGCTCGACGCGCATCCCACGTCCATCGGCCGGGCCATCCCGGATGCCGAAGTGCTGGTCGTGCGGCCGGACGGCACGCTGACGCAGGACGGCCAGCCGGGCGAGCTGGTCCATTGCGGGCCGCTGGTGGCGCAGGGCTATTGGCGCGACCCAGCGCGCACGGCCGAGCGCTTCCGGCCCGCGCCGCCCGCCTCCGCTTATGGCGGCACAGCCGTCTGGTCCGGCGATCAGGTGGTGCGGGATGCCGACGGGTTGCTGAGCTTCGTCGGACGTACGGACGCGATGATAAAAAGCGCGGGAAACCGCATTTCACCGAGCGAGATCGAGGACGCGGCGCTGGCCGTGGCAGGCATAGCGGAGGCCTGTGCACTCGGCGTGCCGGACGAGCGGCTGGGCCAGTCGATCTGGCTCTTCGCGCGGGCGGACGCGGCGCTCTGCGCGACCGATGCACAGAGCACGCTCGATCGTTTGGGCGGCGCGCTGCGCCAGGCCCTGCCCAATTTCATGCAGCCCGCGCATATCCGCATGCTGGAGAGCCTGCCGCGCACGCCCAATGGCAAGCACGACCGTGTGGCGCTTGCGGCACTGGCGGCGGGAGAGACGGCATGAGCGGGCGCGAGGCCAAGCCGATGGGACCCATTCCGCTTGGCTTCGGCACGCGGGACGGGCAGTTGCTGATCGGCGGGCGGACGGCGCGGGAACTGGTCGCGCAGGCGGGCGACACGCCGCTCTTCGTTTATGACGGTGCCCTCGTGCGCGCCCGGATCGCGGCTCTGCGCGCGGCGATGCCGCAAGGCCTCGGTATCCATTATGCGGTGAAGGCCAATCCCTTCGCGCCGCTGCTTGCGCTGATGGCGGGCGCGGTCGACGGCTTCGACATCGCCTCGGGCGGGGAACTCAGGTGCGCCCTGGCGGCGGGCATGGCGCCGGACCGGATCAGCTTTGCCGGCCCCGGCAAGCGCGACGATGAACTGGAGGCGGCGCTTGCGGCAGGGGTTACGCTGCATCTGGAATCGGAAGGCGAGGGCGCGCGTGCTTTGGCGCTGGCGGAGCGCCTAGGGGTGCGGCCGCGCTTGGCCGTGCGGGTCAATCCGGACTTCGAACTCAAGGGATCGGGCATGCGCATGGGCGGTGGGGCCAGACCCTTCGGCGTCGATGCGGACCGCGCCGCCGCGCTGGCACGCCACCTGATCGGCGCCGGTGCGGACTGGCGCGGCTGGCATATCTTCACCGGATCGCAGGCGCTCGATGCCGGGGCGATCGTCGCGGCCATGGCGCAAGGCGTGACGCTGGCCGCGCGGCTCGCGGAGGCGGTGGGCGCCGCGCCGCCTCTGGTCAATCTGGGCGGAGGCTTTGGCGTCCCATATTTTGCCGGTGACGCGCCGCTCGACATCGGCCGGATCGGCGCCGGCATCGGCGCGGCGCTCGAGGGGCGACCGGCCATATTGGCGGGGAGCGACTTCGCGATCGAGCTGGGGCGATGGCTGGTGGCGGAGGCGGGCGTCTATCTGACGCGCATCGTGGATGTGAAATGGAGCCAAGGGGAGCGCTTCGCCGTGGTCGACGGGGGGCTGCACCATCAACTCGCGGCGAGCGGCAATTTCGGCACGGTCATTCGCCGAAATTACCCGCTCGTTCTCGCGGATCGCTTTGGCGCCCCGGCCGACGATGCGCCGACCCATGTGGTTGGGTGCCTCTGCACCCCGCTCGACCTGCTCGGTGCGTCTCTCGCGCTGCCGGTGCCGCAGCTCGGCGAGCTGGTCGCAATCTTTCTGGCCGGCGCTTATGGCGCGAGCGCAAGCCCGGCGGCCTTCCTTGGCCATGAGCCGGCGCGCGAGCTGTTGCTCGAATAGTGACCGAAAGGACTCAGCTTAACTATCCAAGGCAAGGAAAATCGGCCTTTTATCGATGAAGCGACCGGACTGTGCGTCCAGACTCTTGACGGGGCGAATCGTTTCGGGACTTATGCCGCCCAAGGAAAACCGAAGGGGGCTTTCGGGTCGCAAAACATGGGGGAAAGCAGGCGGATCGCCAGCGCACACCTCTGCGCCACAGCGGGGCATGTCCCCGAAATGTCCCATTTTCACTTCATGGCATGCTGCGGACGATCCGCGCGCCGGGCAGATGAGCGCCGCGGCGTGATTTGACGTTTCGATGGCGGGAGCCTCCGGGGGGAGCAGGGACGATGTACACGAGCTATTACAGGCTGACGGGCCGGCCATTCCAGCTGACGCCGGACCCGCGCTTTTATTTCGAGAGCGCGACCCATCGCAAGGCCATGGCCTATCTGGGCTATGGCCTGGCGCAGGGCGAGGGCTTCATCGTCATCACCGGCGACATCGGCGCGGGCAAGACCACGCTGGTCGCGCATCTGATGGCCACCATCGATCCCAAGCGGCTGGTCGCGGTCAAGATCGCGGCGAGTGAGATGGACGGGGACACCGCGCTGCGCCTTTCGGCCCATGCCTTCGGTATCGATACGGAC
>CBIMKI010000267.1:0-3169 GCA_966244395.1 uncultured Sphingobium sp.
AACGCCGGCATGATAGATGCCAATCAGTCCGCTGGTCGCGACGGCGAGCGCGGCCAGCGCCGTGAACACCGCGCTCATCGGCGGATTGCGGCGCACCGCGATGGCGGCCAGCGCCGCGCCGATGGCGGCGAGATGCGGCCAGCGCTGCCAGTAGCACATCTCGCACGGATGCAGCCCGCCCAGATATTGCGAACCGATGGCGCCCCAGAGGAGCGCATTGGGCAGCAGCATGGCGACGAGGCGCGCCTGCGAGAGTTTCTGCGGAGCGAGGGCCATGTTATTTCCGCTGTGCCGGTCCGCCGGCGGCCGACGCGACCCGGCCGGAGGCCGTTGGGCCAGCCGCAATGCGCGCCATGGTATCGAGCGCGTAGCGGAGCTGGAAATCCTCGATGCCCTGCTTCTTCAGCTCCTCGGCGCTCATCTTGAAGCGCGGATCGGTGTTCTCGTCCTTCTCCAGCTCGGCGCGGTCGGCCTTCACTTCGTTGACGAGATGGCGCTTGAGGTCGCTTTCGCGAAACCGGGGCCGCTTGGCATAATCCGGGTCGGAGAGCTGCGGCACCGCGATGTCGGGCTCGATGCCGCCTTCCTGGATGGAGCGGCCCGAGGGCGTGTAGTAGCGCGCGGTGGTGAGCTTGAGTGCGCTGCTGTCCGAGAGCTGCTGCCAGGTCTGCACGCTGCCCTTGCCGAAGCTGCGCTCGCCCATGATGACGGCGCGCTTGTGGTCCTGGAGCGCGCCGGCCACGATCTCGGAGGCGGAGGCCGAGCCGGCGTCGATCAGCACGATGATCGGCGCGCCGTCGGTGAGATCGCCCTTGTTCGCGACGAACACGGCAGTGTCATAGGGGAAACGCCCGCGCTGCGAGACGATCTGGCCGGAATCGAGGAAGGTGTCCGTCACTGTCACCGCCTCGTTCAGATTGCCGCCGGGGTCCGAGCGCAGGTCGATGATGTAGCCGATGGGCGCGCGGCCGAGCGCGGTCCTGATGCCGCGCACGGCCGCGCGCACGTCCTTGCCCGTATCGGTCGAGAATTCGTTGATGTCGATGATGCCGATGCCGTCCTGCACCTTCCAGTTGACCGGCTTCAGATCGATCACCGCGCGCTTGATGACGAGATCGAACGGCTCGTCGCGGCCCTCGCGCGCGACAGTGAGCTTGACGCTCGTCCCCGGCTCGCCGCGCAGGCGCGCCACGGCCTCGTCCAGCGTGTCGCCATAGACGATCTTGTCGTCGATATGCGTCACATAGTCGCCCGGCTTGATGCCCGCCTCCCAGGCCGGGCTGCCCTCCGTGGGCGCCACGATCTTGAGGAAGCCTTCGTCCAGCACCACCGAGGCGCCAATGCCGGGATAGTTGCCGTCGATGCGGATCTTGAAATTGTCGAACTCCGCGCCGTCCATGTAGCTGCTGTGCGGATCGAGACTGGCGAGCATGCCGTCGATCGCGCCCTTGATGAGCGCCTTGTCGTCCACCTTTTCGACATAACCGGCGCGCACGCGCTGGAAGACTGTGAGGAACAGGGTGAGCTGCCGGTCGATCTCGCTCTGGTCCTCGGTGACGGCCGAAGTGGAGGAGGGAATGGCCGTAACCGCGAGCGCCACCACGGCGAGGCGAGCGAGGAAACGGTTCTTGGGGCTCAGCATGACTTGGCCTCGGACAGGACGATTTGCGCCAACCTATAGGGACGAACAGCGGCGGTGGCTAGCGCGGGACTCGACAGTGCGGGGCGGCAGATTGCGGCACAGTGAACGGCCTCAATCCAGCACGCTTGCGATGTCGACGGGCGCGGCGTCCTTGCGCAGTTCCAGCTCGATGAGCGGGCGGCCGGCGGCGGGCGCGCTGCCGACCGGATCGCCTTGCTCCAGCGTGTCGCCCACGCGGACGTTAAGCCGGCCGAGATTGGCGACGAGGCTGGTCCAGCCCGCGCCATGCTCGATGATGACGATCTGGCCATAGCCACGGAACGGACCCGCGAAGGCGACGCGCCCGGCGGCGGGCGAGACGACCAGGGCGGACGGCGCGGCGCGGATGGAGAGGCCACGGGCGCGCAGGCCGCTGGACGTCAACTCGCCAAAGCCCGTCACGACATCGCCGACCACCGGCAGGCGATAGGCAGGCGGGCGGGGCACGGAACCGCCGCGCGCGGTGGCGACGGCCATGGGGCGCGCGGCCTCGCTCGGCGCGGCGGGGCGCAGCGTGGGACCGGGCAGGCGCAGCAGTGCTTCGCGCACTGTCCCCGCCGCCTCGATGCGGCCCATGAGATCGCCGATGTCGCGCGCCTCCTCGCCCATGGCGAGCGCGCGCTCGGCCTCGGCCCCGGCTGTGTCGCGGAACTGGCGGGCGGCGATGCGCAGGCGCTGCTCGAGCGCGGCGAGCTGCTTGCGCTGGCCGTCCATGCCGGCGCGCGTCTCGCGCAGGGCGGCGATGGTCTCCTCCTCGCTGCGACGCAGCGCCGCGCTGCGGGCGATCTCGGCGCGCAGATCGCGCGTGCGGGCGGTGACGATCGGGAGCATTTGCGACAGCAGGATACGGCGATGGACCGCATCGCTCACCGGGCCGGGCTCGACCAGCGCGAGAACGGGCGAACGGCGGGCGAGCTGCTGGAGCGCGGCGGTGAGCCGGGCAATGGGCTTCTGCCGCTCGGCAAGGCGCCGGGCCTGCACGCGCTGCTGGGCGGCGATGAGATCGAGCCGGGCCTCGCCGGCGCGCATGTCCGCCTCGCTCTGCTGGATGCGGGCGGCGACGGCGGCCAGCTGCGCGCGGGCACGATCGGCGGCGGCCGTCGCAAGGGTCGCGCGCGATTCGAGCGCGTGGCTGCGCTTGCGGGCCGCTTCTGCCTGGGCGGTGGCACGGGCGAGGGCGGCGCGCTGCTGCACGAGAGTCTGTCCGGGCGCGACGGTGCTCTGGGCGAGGAGCGGGGCGGCGAAAAGCAGGGCGAAAGCGAGCGGCGCCAGCGAAGCTGCGCTCGCCATCATTCGTCCGGCCCGGACGGACCTCTCGATCGGTTGCGCCCCCATCCGCTCATCCTTCGCGATGATAGGGGTGGTTGGCAAGGATGCTGGTGGCGCGCCAGAGCTGCTCGGCGAGCATCGCGCGGGCCATCATGTGCGGCCAGGTCATGGCGCCGAAGGCAATGCGCATCTTTGCGGCGGCGCGCTCCTCGTCCGTGA
>CBIMKI010000268.1:0-3150 GCA_966244395.1 uncultured Sphingobium sp.
TGGGCACGGGCGAATCCGAGGGCGACGGCCGCGCACTGCAAGCGGCCGAGAAAGCCATTGCCAATCCGCTGCTCGACGGCGTGTCGATGCGCGGCGCCAAGGGCGTCATCGTCTCCATCACCGGCGGCGAGGACATGCGCCTCATGGAAGTGGACGAGGCCGCCAACTACATCCGCGAGCTGGTCGATCCGGATGCGAACATCATCTGGGGCAGTGCCTTCAACGAGGCGCTGAACGGCCGCATCCGCGTGTCCGTGGTCGCCACCGGCATCGATGCCGAGGCAATGGCGGAAGAGCCCAAGAGCCAGCCTTTCCGCCTCGGCGAGATGGGCGCTGGCCTTGCGCGCCCGGTGCAGATGAGCAAGCCCGCCTTCGAGCCGGCGCCCGCGCCGGTCGCCGCGCCGCCGGTGGTGCAGCCGCTCGCCGCCGTGGAGGAAGCGCCGGCCGCGCCGCAGGAGCGCGCGCGTGACGAGCTGACGCTCGAGCCGCCCACACCGATTGCTGCCACGTTCGACGATAACGCGCCCGACGAGGAGCTGGTACTCCAGGACATCGTCGAGCCCGTCGCTGCGCCCGAGCCCGTGGCTGCGCCCGAGCCTGCGCCCCGTTCGGTGGGCGGTACCTTGTTCGAGCGCATGTCCCAGCTTGCGCGCGGCAACAGCCGGCAGGACGATGAGGACGAGGGCGATCGCGCGCGTGGTGGCGGCGAGTTCGAGGTGCCGCGCTTCCTCAACCGCCAGAACAATCAATAAGAGGTCGTCACGGCGCATCCGGGCCGGGTGCGCCGCGCGGCGAAGAGTGATGCTTGTGAGACGGACTATTCGGTTGCTGGCTGCTGCGGCGTTCCTGCCCTCAGTCGCCTTCATTCCCGGCATGGCGAAGGCGCAGCCCGGCGCGGTTGTTCAGCCGCTCCCGTCGGCGGCCGCGGTCGAGCGGCTGAATTCCAATCTCGCCCGGCTGTCGCGCAGTCCGCAGGATGTGGAGGCGCTGCTGGGCGCGGGGCATGCCGCGCTGGATCTGGGCGACGTGCAGGCCGCCAACGGCTTCTTCACGCGCGCCAATATGGTGAATTCCAATCTGGGCGCCGCCAAGCTCGGCCTTGCCGTGGTGCAGCTCGCCCTCAAGCAGCCGCAGGAGGCCGCCGCCAATTTTGATGCGGCCGAGCGGCTGGGCGCGACCGCGCAGGATCGCCTCGCCGACCGCGGCCTGGCTTATGACCTGACCGGCCAGCAGGCCAAGGCGCAGCGCGATTATCAGGCGGCGCTGCGGGCCGATCCGACGGACAGCAAGGCGATCGTGCGCTATGCCCTCTCGCTCGGCATTTCGGGTCATCTGGCCGAGGCGGACAAGGTCCTCGAGCCCGCGCTGCGCGACGGCGACCGCGAAGCCTGGCGGTTCCGCGCCTTCATCTACGCCATGAACGGCCGGCAGGGCGAAGCGCGCAACATCATCCAGAGCGTCATGCCGAAGGGTCTTGCCGACGCGCTCGATCCCTATATGGCCCGCGTGTCGCTGCTCACCCCGGCGCAAAAGGCCGCCGCCGCGCATTATGGCGATTTCCCGGCCAATGTGCTGCGCATGAACGCACCGACACCCGCCACGGCGGTCGCCGCAGCCTCTGCCCCGGCCGCCGCCGCCGCCCAGCCGCAACAGTCGAGCAGCAGCCGTCGTTCCTCCCGGAGCAGCCGCGCGGCTCAGCCCAGGCCGGAGCCGACTCCCACGCCAACACCCAGCCCGCGTGTGGAAGCGCCGCCGCCGCTGGACATCAAGCCGCCGGTGCCCGCGCCGGTCCAGCAGGTCGCCCGCGCGCAGCCTGCGCCCGCGACGCCGCGCCCTATGGTTCAGCCGACGCTGCCTCCCGCGCGTCCCGTCGTCCAGCAGGCCGCCCCCGCGCCGCAGCAGCCGGCCAGTCCGCCGCCCGCGCCCGCGCCCGCCAGCGAGCGCTCGCTTGCGGCCGCCTTGTCCGAGCTGACCGTTCCGGCGGCGGAGCAGCAAAGGGCCGTCGCGGCGGTCGACCTCAATGCCGTGGCCCGCCTCCAGGCCGACAAGGCGAAGGCCGAGCGTGAGGCGAAAGCCAAGGCCGAGCGCGAAGCCAAGGCCAAGGCGGAGGCCGAGCGCAAGAAGAAGCTGCGGGACAATCCCGCGCGCATCTGGGTTCAGATCGCCGCCGGCAAGAATGAAAGCGCTCTGGCCTTCGACCTGCGCCGGTTCCGCCGCACTTATGCCGAGGCGATCGGCGACGAGGCAGGCTGGACCTATCCGTGGGGCCAGACCAACCGCCTGCTGATCGGCCCCTATCGCAATGCGGACCGGGCCAAGGCGGTGGTCGACAAGATCAAGGCGTCGGGCGGCGATGCCTTCACATGGCAGAGCGACGCGGGCGAGGAAGTCCAGAAGATCGGCGGCAAGTGAGCGCGCGGGCGGCGGCCCTCGCACCTTATGCCTGCGATCCGGCGAAGAGCCGTGGGCGGCTCCATGCCGAGCCCGGCGGCGAGCAACGCGGCCCGCGCGATGTCTTCCAGCGCGACCGGGATCGGATCATCCATTCGATCAGCTTCCGCCGCCTGCGCCACAAGACGCAGGTGTTCATCGCGCCGGACGGCGATCATTATCGCGTCCGCCTCACGCACAGCCTGGAGGTCGCGCAGATCGGCCGCGCCATCGCGCGCACGCTCGGCCTCAACGAGGATCTGACCGAGGGCTTGTGCCTGGCGCATGACATCGGCCATCCGCCCTTCGGCCATTCGGGGGAGGATGCGCTGGAGGATGCGCTCGCGGTCCATGGCGGCTTCGATCACAACGCCCATTGCCTGCGCACCTTGATGCTGCTGGAGACCTCCTATCCGCGCTTTCCCGGCCTCAATCTCAGCTGGGAGATGCTGGAGGGCCTCGCCAAGCACAATGGCCCGGTCAAGGCGCCGAGCTGGGCGATGCGGGAGGCGGACGCCGCCTTTCCGCTCGATCTTGCCACCTGGCCGTCGCTCGAGGCGCAGGTCGCGGCGCTGGCCGACGACATCGCCTATGACAATCACGATATCGACGATGGCCTGCGCGCGGGCCTGCTGACGCTCGACCAGCTACTCGAAGTCCCGCTGGTCGCACGCAGCTGGGATCAGGTGCGCCGTCGCTTCCCGGACGTCCCGCCCGATC
>CBIMKI010000269.1:0-3134 GCA_966244395.1 uncultured Sphingobium sp.
ACATCTCCGCCTTCCACACCACGATCGACGATTTCCAGGCGAACGTGTCCAACGGACAGCTCGGCGTGCTGCGCGGTTATATGGCCAATGCCGACAAGGTGCGCACGCAGGGCGCCGAGATCGACTTCTCCGCGCGGCCGAGCGATCGGTTCAACGCCTATGTCAACGGCGCCTATACCGATGCCAAATATGTGAAGTTCGTCGACGCGCCCTGCCCGCCCGAGCTGTCCGGCGGACCGGCCGCCGGCAACAACCCCGCCGGCCCCGCGGGCGTTCCGGGCGCGCTCAGCCCCGCCAATTGCGATGTTTCCGGCCAGGTGCTGCCCGGCGTCTCGAAATGGGCGTTTTCCTATGGCTTCGAGGTCAATACGCCGATCGACCTGCTGGACCGGACTGGCGAGCTGTATTTCGGATTGGACGGCAGCTACCGCTCCAAATTCTCGTCCAATCCCTCGGCATCCATCTACACATGGGTCAAGGGGTACACGCTCACCAACGTCCGGCTGGGCTTCCGCACCGACGAGGGCCTGAACATCTATGGCTGGGTCCGCAATGCCTTCAATGAGGATTATTACGACCAGCTCAACTTCGGCCCCAGCAACACCGGCCTGATCGCGGGCGTCCCCGGCGATCCGCGCACCTGGGGCGGGACCGTCCGCATCGCATTCTGATCCGGCAGGGACATCCGATCCCGAGCGCCTTGTGGGGCCGTCGCGCAAGCGGCGGCCCCTTCTTTCCGCACCCGCGCAGGTTCAGGCCGCCGCGAGCTGGGCGGCAGTCGACCAGTTGCCATGCAACCCCTGACGAATCCGCACCGGCAGCTTGGCCCGCGCGATCGGCCCCTCATGCACGCGCTG
Organism: uncultured Sphingobium sp.; assembly: GCA_966244395.1. Taxonomy (GTDB): domain Bacteria; phylum Pseudomonadota; class Alphaproteobacteria; order Sphingomonadales; family Sphingomonadaceae; genus Sphingobium. The sequence continues at coordinate 858 of CBIMKI010000269.1, forward strand.
GGCATCGAAGAAGCACAGCTCGCTGTAATTGGTGACGTGATTGTCGACGAGGCAGACGACATAGCCCTCGCCCTCCGGCGCGTCGGCGGATTTCGGAATGAAGCATGGCTCCTGGATGCCGCATTGCGGGCCGGGCCACCATGTCTTCGTCGCGCCGGTCGAAAGGTCGATATGCGCCAGGCTGTTGATGACGCCCACGAACGGACCGCCGGGCCCCTCATAGGGCCGGGTGCCGTCGAAGATCAGCATCCAGCCGTGGCGATAGGCCTGGGTCGCATAGCGATCGTCGATGCGCGGGAATTCGTCGGCCAGGCCGGTCAGTTGCTCGACGCTCTCGAACTCCTCGCTGTTGGACGCCATATCGACGCACCAGCGCGTGAGATAGGAGAGGCCGCCGACCGGATCGAAGGGCGCGCCGGTCACGTCCGGGAAGAACGGGAAGCTGTTCTTCCGGGCGACGGGCAGGTCGAAATAGACCTTCGTACCGTCGTTGAAGGCATTCATCACATGGCCAGTGAAGCAGTTGGACGGTGCCCTGAACCAGCGCAGATCCTTGGCGGTCGCGCCCGCCTTGCGCGGCAGCACCGCGAGCCATGTCGGCAGCGAGTGGTCGAAGCCGAAATAGGGCATGCGCTTCTCCAGCCGCTCCAGGCTGGTGATGCAGGGCATGACGTTCCAGACGGCATAGTCCTCCGTCACGCCGAAATCGTGCATCATGCAGAGATATTTGTTCTGGAACGGAATTTCGAAGAGCAGCTCGCCCGCGGGACTGATCTCCATATAGCTCATATCGTGCGTGAGCGGCCCCTTGGACATATAGGAGAAGGCGCACATATTGCCCGTCGCCGGGTCGATCTTGGGATGGGCGCAGAAGGTCTGGCTCTCTTGCCGGCCGCCGAAATCGGTATAGCCATAGGTCTCCAGCGTGCTGGGGTTCATGAGGAGGCAGGGACTGTCCTCCTTCATCGCATAGAGCCGGCCGCCATGGACCATCACATTGGTGTTGGCCGTGCCGCGGATGCGCCCCGCGACGGAAGGATCGTCGGTCAGGTGGTTGCGATACTGGCCGAACAGCGACTTGCCCGCGCGATGCTCCAGCAGCCATTTGTCGGTCTGCGCGTAACGCTGCCTGAAATCGACCTTGCCGCCCTGGACGCGGAACATGGAGACCATGCCGTCGCCGTTGAAGAACTGGTCGTCCTCGAAGACGGGCGGAAACTGGTTGTCCGGATGGACGCGGTGGAACGCCCCGTCGAGCTGGGCGGGAATCTCGCCCTCCACCTCCACATCATGAATGTCTCCCTGGAGACGCAGCGGCCGCAGCGTGCCGGTGAAGCCGAATGTGTTCGGAAAATGTGCCATGCCTGCCCTCTCCTCTTCTCCCCGCGATTCGAGCAGGGGCTGGATAGGACGCGGCGCGGCGCGGCGAATTGATCGAACGCAAAGGGCGCGCAATTGCGATGGCCTGGAGAATTGGGCCGCGCCGCCTGTGGGATGCGGCGCGGCCCGTGCGACCCGTCAGGGCTGACTCGATCGTTCAGTCACGACGGAAACCGGTGGTTCGGTGCGCGGCAGGCCGGCGCGATGCGTCATATCTCGCCAGGGCCGACATATGCATGGATGACAATGTGCAGGGCGGCGCCAGGCCGATGCGGCGGCGCAGGCCAGGACGAAAAGCATCGCTTCGGAAGATCCTTTCGGATCGGCGAATCACCTCGTCCACGCGTGTAGCCAAGCGCCCCAAGCCGTTCCCCTCGCCCTGGTGACGGCCCCATTGGACCGTACGTTCCCCACGCATTAGCTGTGATGCCGCGCGGCAAAGCAACCGAGGGATAGCTTATTGCCTTCATAGGCTATGACTTATAACCTCGAAATTGCCGCGAGTCGCGTGAAGAAAGAAATGACGTTGCGTAAACGGGACTTCACTTTCCGCCAGCTCGGCTCCTTCGTGGCCGTGGCGCGGTTGGGCAGCTTCGCGCTCGCGGCCGACGAACTCGGCATCTCGCAGCCGGCCGTCAGCGACCATATCGCCACGCTGGAACAGCATCTGGGCCATGCGCTGTTCGAGCGGCGACGCGGCACCACACCGCGACTGACACCTCAAGGCGTGGAGATGCTGCACCGGGCCGAGAGCCTGCTTCGCACGAGCGAGGCCATGCGCCGCCCCGGCGCGCGCATCGGCAGCGATGGGCGAGTGCGCATCCGCATCTCCATCGGCCCGCTCCTGCGCGAGGTCTATCTAAAGCCCCTGCTCTCCCGCCTCTATCTCGACCATCC
>CBIMKI010000270.1:0-3099 GCA_966244395.1 uncultured Sphingobium sp.
GCCTGGTGCGCAATGCGCTGGCCTATAATCGCGATTTCATCGCGCCCCGCCTCAAGCGCCGCGCGCCGGAGGCGAACGAGGCCATGGCTCTGCGCGAGCTGGACGCCCAGCTCGCCGCCCTGCCGGAGGATGCGAGCGCGGAGGATATCCAGAACATCGTCTACGAGATCGGCAAGGACCCGCATTACGGGTTCGAGCAGCTGCGCGACTGGTTCAAGGCGCTCTACGAGACGCTGCTGGGCGCCGAGCAAGGCCCGCGCATGGGCAGCTTCGTCGCGCTCTACGGCATCGTGAACAGCCGCCGGCTCATCGCGCAGGCGCTGGAGATGATGCAGGCCTGACCTTTTGCCCCGCGAAGGTGGGGACCCAGGGCGCTATGACGCTGCCCTTGGTTCAGACCGCCCTGGGTCTCCGCCTTCGCGGTAAGCCGCCAGATGAAGCCATCTGACTTGAAAATGTTCTAGCCGGCGTTGCGGGTTTCGCCGACCGGCACCGATCGGATCGCGTCGACCAGCTCGACCATGTCGCGGAACAGCCGCTCGCGCGCGGGCGCGGGGAGCATGTCGCGCATCGCCTGGGTCGCGGCCGCGCGGTCGCCGCGCAGGGCCGCGCTCGCCAGATCGGCCAGCAGCATTTCGTCCGGTCCCAGCGCCATGCAGCAGGGGCGGCGGACCATGAAGGTCTCCGGCCATACCTCCCCGATCGTCGCCATGAGGCTGGCATGCGCCTGCGCCGCCCGCATGGAGCGCAGCCGTACGGCGAGATCGGGTATCGGGTCGCGCCCGGCGCGGGAATAGAGAAACGCCAGCCGTGTCGCCATCACGACATGCATGGCGGCCAGGGGATGCGAGCGCATATCCTGGCTGGCGAAGAGCTGGTCGAGCCGGGCGATCATGCGGGTCCTTCCTTCTGCGAGTCCGTGCGATCCGAGCCGGATCATATGTTAATGAGAATGAATTGCAATAAGGAATTTACCGCAAAAGAAACCGGCCCGGAGCGCAAGGGAGGGGGATCTTGCAGCTCCGGGCCGGGCAGGCGCTGATCTCAACGGAAGAGGTTGTACGCGATGTTGAGCACCTTCCCGCTGCGCAGGTTCACCAGCACCGCATCGTCCGCCACCTTGAGCCAGCGCGTATTGGGGCCGGTGCGGGCCAGGCGATAGCGCGCGGGTTGCTGGATGGTCTTGTGCCGGGCGATGAAGCTCGGCTCGACCCGAGCGCCGACCGTGATGCGCTGTCTGGCGGGCGTCGGGCGATGCCAGGCGGCGGGCGCGGGCTTGGCCTGCTTGTCGACGATCACGACGCGCGCGTCGTGGCGCTGGCTCGGCCCATGATGGTCGGCGGGCTTTGCCATGGCCGCCGTGGGGATGAGCGTGGCGGCAATGGCGGCGATGATGATCCTGTTCATGGCAAATCGTCTCCTTGTTCGGACCGGACGGGGCGCTTTCGCGTTGCCCGTCCGACGATTTGCCTTATCGCCCGGCGGCACTGAACGGCGCGGGAACGGCGCCGTCAGAAGCCAGTCATCTGTGTATCAAATTGTCGCGACGGCCTGCGCTCGCGGGCCTGCTCATCCCTGTTTGCGCGCCGCGATCCAGTCGTCGATCTTCTTCTCCAGCACGCTCATCGGCAGGGCGCCGGTCATCAGCACCTGCGCATGGAAGTCCTTGACGTCGAAGCGCGCGCCGAGCGCGTCCTGCGCCTTCTTCTTCAGGCGCTGGATGGTGAGCGCGCCGATCTTGTAGGCGAGCGCCTGCCCCGGAATCGCGATGTAGCGCTCCACTTCGGCGGTGGCGTCGGTGCGGCCCATGGAGCTGTTGTCGAGCATATAGGCGATCGCCTGGTCGCGGCCCCATCCCTTGGCGTGGATGCCGGTGTCGACCACCAGCCGCATCGCGCGCAGCATCTCGTCGTCCAGATGGCCCATGCGCTGATAGGGGTCCTTGTAGAAGCCGAAGTCGTAGCCCAGCGTCTCGGCGTAGAGCGCCCAGCCCTCCACGAAGGCGGTGTTGCCGCCGAAGCGCATGAAGGCGGGCAGGGCCTCATTCTCCTGCGCCAGGCTGATCTGGAAATGATGGCCTGGCGATCCCTCGTGCAGATAGAGCGTCGTCTCGCCCGGGATGCTGCGCGAGGGCAGGTCATAGGCATTGAAGTAGAAGATGCCCGGCCGCGATCCGTCCGGCGTGCCGGGCTCATAGCTCCCGCCCGCCTCGAACTTCTCGCGAAATTCGGGATAGGGCCGGATTTCCAGCTTCGCCTTGGGCAAGGTGGAGAATTGCGTGCCGACCACCGCGTCCACCTGCCTGCCGATCCGGTAGAAGTCCGCCGTCATGCCGTCGCGCGAGGTCGGGTGGAATTGCGGGTCGGCGCGCAGATGGGCGAAGAATTCCCCGAGCGTGCCGGCAAAGCCCACTTCCTTGCGCACCGCGTCCATCTCGGTGCGGATGCGCGCCACTTCGGAGAGGCCCAGATCGTGCACATAGTCCGGCGTCAGCGGCAGTGTCACCGTGCTGCGTACGAGATGGGCGTAGAGCCTGTCGCCGCCCTTCATGGCGCCCAGGCCCACCTGCGCGCGCGCGACCGGCAGATATTCGGTCTGGAGGAAGTCGCGCAGCCGCTTCTGGGCAGGATTGATGGCCGTCACCAGAATGTCGCGATAGGCCGCCGTCAGCCGCGCGCGATCATCGTCCGGGAAGCCGTCCGGAAAGTCCAGCACCGGCTGGAAGAAGGGCGATTCCTCCACGCTCTGCGCGAGCAGCGCGTCGAGTTGCTGGATCATGTTGTTCACGGTGAGGCGCGTGTCGACCACGCCGCTGGCCATGCCCTTGCGGAACTGCGCGATCGCGCGGTCGAGATAGACCACATAGTCGCGATGGCGCTTCAGATTATTCTCATAGTCCTCCAGCGTCCTGAACGGCGCCGCGCCCTTGCCGGAAGCGAAGGTGGGATAGAAAGTGTGGAAGCCGGCGAAATGGTTGATCGGCCGCACTGCCGTCAGCGCCAGCATCTCCGGCGCCAGGCCCTCCAGCGTCTCGCGGGTCTGCCATTCGAATACGTCATAGGCGATCCGGTTCTGCGCGTTCAGATTCGTGCGGTCGAT
>CBIMKI010000271.1:0-3031 GCA_966244395.1 uncultured Sphingobium sp.
GGTCGCGCTCAACGGCATCCCGCCCGGCACGGCGGATTATTTGCGGGCGCAGGACATCGCCATGGTGGCGCGCTCGGCCATGGAGAAGGGCAAGAAGAGATGAACGGGACGACGGGACGCACGAGTGGGCTGCTGAAGGCCGGGCGCGCGCTGGCAGGCGCAGTGCTGACGCCGAGCGGCGCGCGCTGGGCGCGTCCCTCGCGCCGGGGTGCCGGCCGGCTGGCCCTGCTCGGCCTCCTCGCGGCGGGCGGGGCGGCGGCCGCCTATGCGGCGGGCCAGTCGGCCAGCGTCTCCAGTGGCGACCGCGCCGCGATCGAGGCGGTGGTGCGCGACTATATCCTCGAAAATCCCGAGATCGTCCGCGAGGCGATGGTGCGGCTGGAGAGCAAGCGCGTCGCCGGCCTCGTCGCGGAGAACCGCACGCAGCTCGAAACGCCTTATGCCGGCGCATGGGAAGGCGCGGCCAGGCCCGAAGTGACCTTGGTGGCCTTCATGGATTATGCCTGCGGCTATTGCCGCGCGACGCTCCCCACCATCGCGCGCCTGCTTGAGGAGGACAAGGGCCTGCGCGTGGTCTATCACGAGCTGCCGATCATCACCGAGGGCAGCGTGCCTGCCGCGCGCGTCAGCCTCTACGCGGCCGAGCAGGGCCGCTTCCCCGCCTTCCACCAGGCCATGTATGCGCAGGGAAGCGTCGAATCCGACGCCATCCTGGCCGCCGCGCGCAAGGCGGGCCTCGATCCGCAGAAGGCGAAAGCCGAGCTGGACAATGACGGCCGCAATGCCGCCATCTCCCAGAACATCCGCCTCGCCCAGGCCATGGAAGCCCAGGGCACGCCCATGCTCGTCGTGGGCGATCAGGTCTTCTACGGCGCGGTGAGCTACGAGACACTGCGTGACGCCATAGCGGCGGCGCGCAAGAAGGGCTGAAGCGGGCCGCGCGCCCCTGTTCCTACACCGTTCGTCCTGAGTAGCCACTGAGCTTGTCGAAGTGGCGTATCGAAGAACCGCGACGCAGCGCTGCGGTGCTTCGATACGGCTCTTCGCGACGCGCCTGCGGCGCACCTCAGACCCTACTCAGCACGAACGATGTGTGGATCAAGAGCGGCTGCCCCGAATAAAATTGGAGGCCCCCTCTGCTGCCAAGAGGGGGCCTCCCTTTACGCATCGCCTTGACGACCCGGACGGAGGGTCAGGTGTTGCGTAAAGTTTTTCGCCTTTGCCGCTGCTAGTGCCGTGTCTTGATGCCGATCAGTGCGTAGAGCGGGCAAAAGTTCACAAGGGCGGTCGCAAGCGGGATGATGCCGATCCAGCCCCAGGGCGTCCTGGGACCGACGAACACCAACGCGATCAGAATCAGGCCGACGGCGATCCGTAGGATCCGGTCGAGTGTTCCAACATTGGGGGTCATCTTTCCTGCTCCCGTCCAAAGCTCTCAGCATGGATAGGCGCGGCGCGAGAGGGGCGCCTTGATCGAAGTCAAGAATGCGAAAAGCGCCCGATCATTCCTTGAGGCGCAGCACGTAGATGGTCGGCCAGTTCTTGCCGGTCACATAGAGATGGCCCGCCTTGGCGTCCCAGGCGATGCCGTTCAGCACCTTGTCGGCATCGTCGCTGTGGCGCGCGACGAGCGGGGCGAGGTTGATCCAGTCGCTGATCGTGCCGCTCGCGGGATCGATGCGGGCGATGAGCGGCGAATACCAGACATTGGCGTAGACCGCGCCCTTCACCCATTCCAGCTCGTTGAGATTGCGCACCGGCTGCTTCTGCCAGGTGACGGCGACGCTGCCGGTCTGCTTCAGCGTCTCGGGATCGAGGAAGCGCAGGCTCGCGCTTCCGTCGCTCATGATGAGCCGCTTGCCGTCCGTGGTGATGCCCCAGCCCTCGCCGGAATAGCTGAAGCGCCTGATCTGCTTGAAGCTGCTGCGCTGCCAGACGAAGCCCGTGCCGTGCCGCCAGGTGATGCTGACGATGCGGTCCTTCCAGGGCGTGATCCCTTCGCCGAAATATTTGGGATCGAGCGCCTGGCGCCGCAGGATCTTCCCGTCCGAGAGGCGCATGGCGCGCAGCTCGGACTGGCCGTGGAGCCCGGTGCTCTCGTAGAGCAGCCCGTCCGCGATGAAGAGGCCCTGGGTGAAGGCCTTGGGGTCATGCGGCAGCGTCTTCACGATCTCCCAGCCGATGTCCGCGCGGGCCGCGCCGCCGCAGAGCAGCAGGACGAGGAGCAGCAGCCGCGCGATCATTCGCCGTCGCTTGCCTCGACTGCCGCGCGCAGCCAGTCCGGCAGATCGATGCCGGCGAGCGATTCGACCGGCCGGTGATCGAGCGCCAGGCCCAGTTCGGGCCATGCGCAGCGCTGCCGCGCGGGATCGGAAAGCGCGATGGGCAATATGACGAGTCGCCGGTTCACCTTGTTGCGATAGTGCATGCGCGCGGTATTTTCCTGCCCGACATAGCAGCCCTTCTCATAATCGACGCCGTGCAGCTCCTGCGCATTGGTCTCCAGCCACAGCGTCTTGTCCTCGCCCAGTTCCTCGGGTCCTTCCGGCACGCCGAGATGGCGGCGATGGGCGCGGAAATCCGCCGAGGCATCGCCCGTTTCGGCCGGCGCGATCCAGCGCCAGCCGAGTTCGGAGAGGCGCGGATCGGGCGCGGCGGGCTCGAACACATCGATGCTCCAGTGGACCGCGAGGCCGGGCTCCAGCGCGATAGTGACCGGCCGGCGCAGGCGGTAGAGCGTGAGGCGCCGGATCAGCGCCTCGGCCCTGTCCTTCGCGCAGTCGATCAGCACATCCTCCGGCTCGGCCGGGTCGGCCCAGAGAATCATGTCGAACAAGGCCTTGCCCTGCGGCGAGAGCAGCCCGGCATAGAGCGGACGCTCGACGACGAGCCCCAGCACATCCTGAGTGAGCAGCCCCTGGAGGAAGGCGCGGGCTTCGACACCCGCGACGCGGACCAGGGCACGATCTTGAAGAGTGGTCGGACGCATGCGACTTAGGTTAGGGGAGCGGGACCGATCAGCCAAGAGAGG
>CBIMKI010000272.1:0-2998 GCA_966244395.1 uncultured Sphingobium sp.
TGGCGTGGGCGTGAAGTGCGCGACCATCACGCCGGACAAGGGCCGCGTCGAGGAGTTCAACCTCAAGGAGATGTGGAAGTCGCCCAACGGCACGATCCGCAACATTCTGGGCGGCACCATCTTCCGCGAGCCCATCGTCATCCAGAACGTGCCGCGCCTGATCCCGGGCTGGACGGACCCGATCGTGGTCGGCCGCCATGCCTTCGGCGACCAGTATCGCGCGACCGACTTCCTCGTCCCCGGCCCCGGCAAGCTGCGGCTCGTGTGGGAAGGCGACAATGGCGATGTGATCGACCGCGAGGTCTATCAGTTCCAGGCCTCGGGCGTGGCCATGTCGATGTACAATCTCGATGAGTCCATCCGGGATTTCGCCCGGGCGAGCATGAACTACGCGCTCGACCGCAAGTGGCCGCTCTATCTCTCGACCAAGAACACCATCATCAAGCAATATGACGGCCGCTTCATGGACCTCTTCGCCGAGGTGTTCGCGACCGAGGGCTTCAAGGAGAAGTTCGCCGAGGCCGGTATCGAATATCAGCACCGCCTGATCGACGACATGGTCGCCTCCGCGCTCAAGTGGAACGGCAAGTTCGTCTGGGCGTGCAAGAATTATGACGGCGACGTGCAGTCGGACCAGGTCGCGCAGGGCTTCGGCTCGCTCGGCCTCATGACCAGCGTGCTGATGACGCCGGACGGCAAGACGATCGAGGCCGAGGCCGCGCACGGCACTGTGACGCGCCACTATCGCATGCATCAGCAGGGCAAGGCGACCTCGACCAATCCCATCGCCTCCATCTTCGCCTGGACCGGCGGCCTCAAGTTCCGCGGCAAGTTCGACGAGACGCCCGATGTGGTGCGCTTCGCCGAGACGCTGGAGCGGGTCTGCATCGAGACTGTCGAGAGCGGCAAGATGACCAAGGATCTTGCCATTCTCATCGGCCCCGACCAGAGTTGGATGACGACCGAGCAGTTCTTCGAGGCGATCCGCGTCAACCTCGAAAGCGCGATGGGTTCGTGGAAATAAAAGGCTCCCGGACATAAGCGGGCAAAAGGATCACGCGATTGGGGAGGCCTTTCTTCATCCATGAGACCGCCGGCCGCAGGGCCAGCCATGGATTGTCGAAACGCCTCCCTGCGTCATCTCCTCTGCGCAAGGGCCGCGTCGCATGACGCACGACCCCTTCAGCAGCCCCAGCTACAGCGACGCGCTGGTCATCCTGGGCGCGGCGGGGCTCATCATCCCCGCCTTCGCGCGCCTGCGCATCAGCCCCGTCATCGGCTTCATCCTCGTCGGCATGCTCGTCGGCCCTTATGGTCTGGGCCAGTTCGTCAAGGAAGCGCCGGCCCTCTATTATGTGACGCTGACCGGCACGGACGCGATCGAGACGTTCGCGGAGTTCGGCATCGTCCTCCTGCTCTTCTCGATCGGCCTTGAACTCTCGTTCAAACGATTATGGTCGATGCGCGGCTTCGTCTTCGGCCTGGGCGCCGCAGAGCTGGTCATCAGCGCCGCGCTCATCGGCCTCATCTTCGTGGCGCTGGGCAACAGCCTGCCGGCCGGCATCGGCCTGGGCCTCGCGCTCGCTCTCTCATCCACCGCGCTCGTGCTGCCCATTTCCGGCACGCAGTCGGCCGTCGGCAAGGCGGCCTTCTCCATGCTGCTGTTCGAGGATCTGGCGCTCGTCCCCATCGTCTTCGCGCTCGGCGCGCTCGCACCCAATGTGAGCGGCGAGGGCTGGAGCAACCTCGCCGCCGTCTTCGTGCAGGGCGTCATCACCATCGCCATCATGCTCGCGGCCGGGCGACTGCTCCTCCCTGCACTCTTCGCGCAGGCGGCACGGGCCAAGAGCCCGGAAGTGTTCCTCGCCGCCAGCCTGCTCGTCGTCATGGTGTCGAGCATGCTCACCGCGCTGGTCGGCCTTTCGCCCATCGTGGGCGCGCTGGTCGCCGGCCTGCTGATCGCCGAAACCGATTATCACAATGAGGTCGAGGTGATGACCGAGCCCTTCAAGGGGCTGGCGCTCGGCATCTTCCTCATCACCGTGGGCATGAGCATCGATCCGCGCGCCCTCCTCGCCCGCTGGGACGAGTTGCTCATCGCCATCGCGGCCGTCATCATCATCAAGACGGTGGTGACCGGCATCCTGCTGCGCGTCGTGGGCGCGCGGCGCGGCGTGGCGCTGGAAACCGGCATGCTGATGGCGAGCCCGTCCGAGACGACGCTGATCGTGCTCAGCACGGCCGTCGCCGCCAATCTCATCACGCGTGACGCCGCCGCCTTCTGGCAGATGGTGACGGCGATTGGCCTCACCGTGACGCCGATCCTCGCGAAAGTGGGCCACAGCGTCGCCCGCAGGCTGGAGCAGCGCTCGGGAGAGCCCATGGAGGAGGAGGCGCTCAATACCGAATCCGGCGCGGTGATCCTGGGCTTCGGGCGCACCGGGCGCATGGTGGCAGACCTCCTCGCCGCGCACGAGCAGCCCTATGTGGCGCTGGATAGCGACATCGATCTCATTACCGAGGCCCGGCGCGATGGCTATAATGTCCGCTTCGGCGACGTTTCGCGGCCCGACACGCTCGACAAGCTGCGCCTGGGCCATGCGGGCGCGCTGATCGTCACCATGGACAATCCGGTGCTGGCGCTGCGCATCACGCGCCGGGTGCGCGGCTGGGCCCCCAATCTGCCGATCATCGTGCGCGCCCGCGATGCAGACCATGCCGCGCAGCTCTACAGCGCCGGCGCCAGCGATGCCGTGCCCGAGGCGCTGGAAAGCTCGCTGCACCTTGCCGAAACCGCCCTGATCGACCTTGGCGTCGCCATGGGGCCGATCATCGCCTCCATCCACCAGAAGCGCGAAAATCTGCAAGCCGCCATCAAGGCCGCCGCCCAGCTCGAAAAGGCCCCGCGCCTGCGCCGTTACCGAATGGAGGAAGCCGGCGAAGGATGAGCCGGCCGTCCCCTCATCGCGGCCGGTTCTCGGTCCCCATGCCTGCCGTG
>CBIMKI010000273.1:0-2998 GCA_966244395.1 uncultured Sphingobium sp.
CATGTTCCGCTGCCCTCCGGCGCACGCATTCTCGAAGCGGGATGCGGCACCGGTGGCAACCTCGCCCTGCTGGCCCAATATGGCATGCTTGATGCCATGGAGTATGATGCCGACGCACGGGCCTTGGCCTCTGCGCGAGGCCTCTGCCGGGTAGAGGCGGGCGCCCTGCCAGATGCGGTCGGCTTTGGCGACACCCGTTATGAGCTGATCGAGCTGCTCGACGTGCTGGAGCATATCGATGAGGATCAGTCATCGCTGCGCAGTCTGGGCGCACGGCTGACGTCCGATGGCCGACGGCTGCTGACCGTGCCGGCTGCGCCTTGGCTCTGGTCGGACCATGACGGGCTGCACCACCACACGCGCCGCTACACGCACCAGTGCCTGCTGCAAGTGGTTCGCGCGGCGGGTCTTAAGGTCGAAGTCTCGGGTTATTTTAACAGCCTGCTATTCCCGCTTGCAGTGGTGCAGCGCTTCGCTCACCAGTTGCTGCGGCAAAACGCGCCTTTGGACGCTTGACCATCGCCGCTCGTCAATGCCGCGCTTCAGCGGGTTTTTGCGGCAGAACGGCACCTGCTCGGCCGCATCCCCTTCCCAATTGGACTATCACTTTACGCCATCCTCTCGGCCTGACGGCACATTGCGCGGATCAAAGGGCAGGTTCCAGGAGCCGGTCCAGCAGCGCACCGGCTCATTTGCCGAGGCTCGGGCCGGATCAACCGGACGGATGGGCGTCGGAACCTTATCGACTGGAGCGAGGTAGGAGCCCTTGGGAAAGGCTGAGAAGGTTTGGTCCCAAGCCTTGAAGAAGCTGCAACGCACTTCTGGTGCTGCTGGTTCAACGAACGCACGGCGGATCTCCGCAAGTCCAGTCAGACTGCCAATGGCTAGAACAATCAGAAGCCAACGTCGTCTCTCGCCCTTCTGCGCGATATGATCGCTGACCATCACCGCCACCAGAGTGAGGGCCGTGATTGAACCACGCATCATGAAATCGGTCGACCACCCGATCTGAACGAAAGGGATCAGCAGCAGCCAGGCAAAAGCGAGCCACAGGCTATCCTGTCCGAACCGCGGCGAACGTCCGGCGATCGCCAGAGGGATGAGGTACGGCAGCGTTTCGAAAGATTGGAAGAGCAGCCATTGGATGAAAGGGATCGGCTGGAAATGTAAGCCGACATCGTCGGATGCCGCACTCAGATAGATCAGGGACGGCATACAAAGGAGAAGCGAGGCTGCGGGTGTTACAAAATCGCGCAAACGCAGCGAGCGCGCGATCAGCGTCCGCAATCCCGCCAAAGCGGCGAAGGGCATCGCCCCCATCAGCCCCAGAGGCGACCAGAGGGCCGTCAGCGGCAGCATCGCCATCCATGGCGCAAGGGGCAGGCGGCCATCCCGCCACAGCATATAGCCGACTGCTCCCGCCCAACCGGCAATCGCATGCTGCGGCACCCAGAAAAGCAGGGTAATAGTCGAGGAGTATTGAATTTCGGCCCAATCTTCCATGTGACCGGTGAGCATCCCCTGCATGAGCAGGTCGCCAATCGCGTCCATTCCGGAAAACAGTAGGAATACCGTCAATCCAATCAAGCGTGAACGCCGATCGGCGAACAACTGGCTTCCCAGTGCGAGCAGAAGAGCGACAAGCGTCGCATTCTGCACCAGCAGTGCGATGTCCGCCGCGCGCGGCCCCAAGGCTTTGAAGACCAGCGCGGGCACAAGAAACATACCGATCGGCGCGCGCAGCAGGTCGGGATCGGGGCGCGTCGTGTAGACGAAGGGCCAGGGATTGATGCCCATGTCCCGCAGCACAGCGAAGCGCACCTGCCAGTCCACATTGGCATAAAAGAACCGTCCTTCGCCGCTGAGCAAGAGCAGGCCCAGCGCAACCAGGAAGCAGGTCATCAAGGTGCCCATGCCAATGCTGCGGCTATCTTTGGTGGTCTTGACTGTGAAGACGCAAAGCCCGGCGATGACTAGGCCGCCAAGCGCGAAGGCCAAGGCGGGAGCGACATCGAGAAATCGCCAAAGCAGCAGCTGGCTGCTGCCCAACCAGGCGAGCAGGAACGCCACAATCCAGCCTTGAGACACGGCAGCTGAAAAATGAAAATGGCCTAAAATATTGGAATTCACGCTGATAAGTCGCTTGGCGTGTTCATCGGTGAGGGATATTTCCTCCATTCAGCAGGATCCATAACTATGCGGTGGACACCGAAGAGATGCCAACGTGATACTGGTGGTCATCATTCAGCTTGCAAGAAGATCGGGCACTTCGGATCTGGGCGCGCAGACGCAGGTGGAGTGACGCGGCGATATATATAAAGCCACGGCGTGGGTCTCAATTCACGATAGTTCTGCGCTAGGTACGCTCGGATGTCCGACCGGCGGAGGAAAAATTGGCGAACGTCGAAACTCGACGGCTGATAAATATAATTAGACCGGCGTTCGAACAAAATCAGGGCAGGCGATGAACAGCGAATTTCCAAAGAGGCTTCTTCCTGTATCTGCTTCGCCAACATGCGTAGAGGTTCAGGATTAGGTCCGATCACTTCGCCATGTGCGATCGCAGGCATCATCCAATATGCATAGAGGCGCGACGGCCAGGCAAGTCCATGATCCATTACCGTAGGCCATCCCCACATCGGCTCCCCTGACGCGATGAAAACGGGACTGCCCTTCGGCAATGTGGCCATGACTGGATCAATCTCACCTCTGAAGAAATTGAAATAGGGACCAATCTTCAGCGGCATCAATGTCGGAAGCGCCAGCATGAACAGTCCTATCGCGGTCGGTATCAGCCGACGCATGTCAGCCATTCCCAACCGCACACCGAGCGCCAAAGCCGCAGCTCCGGTCACAGGCACGCTGTGGTAGAGCCACCCCTTGCGCTGCATGAAATAGGAAAACCCATAGCCAAGGGCGACCAGCAGCATGGTGGAGACTAGGGGGTGAGCTTTCTTGCCAAACGCGCCGCCGAAGGTCAGGAAGAAGGCGGCTATAA
>CBIMKI010000274.1:0-2985 GCA_966244395.1 uncultured Sphingobium sp.
GCGATCCTGCCGGCGTCCTTGGTCGCCTGGCGCTGGGCGTCGTTGAAATAGGCCGGCACGGTGATGACGGCCTGCGTCACGGTTTCGCCCAGATAGCTCTCGGCGGTTTCCTTCATCTTCTGGAGGATGAAGGCGGAGATCTGCGAGGGGCTGTAGTCCTCGCCGCCGGCTTTCACCCAGGCGTCGCCATTGGGCCCTTTGGCGATGGTGTAGGGGACCAGCTCGGTGTCCTTCTTGGTGATCGGATCGTCGAAGCGGCGGCCGATGAGGCGCTTCACCGCAAAGACGGTGTTGTCCGGATTGGTGACGGCCTGGCGCTTGGCCGGCTGGCCGATCAGCCGCTCGCCGTCCTTGGCGAAGGCGACGATCGAGGGCGTGGTGCGCGCGCCTTCCGCATTTTCGATAACCTTGGGCTTGCCACCGTCCATGACAGCGACGCAGCTATTCGTCGTACCCAGATCGATCCCGATAACCTTACCCATGTTCTTCCTCTTTAACCCCAAATATTTCAGCGGCTTGCGGGGAACGGTCGCGACATGGCGCCGACAGATTCCCGCCTTTCGATCGCCGATATAGGGCGGCTTTCGCTTGGCACAAGGCGTGTCGCTCCCTAGAAGCGGCGCCGTCGCCAAAACTCGTCCCAGAGAAGGATCGCCTCATGACAAGGCCGGCTCGCGGACTTTGCGCCGCCCTGCCCCTCGCCCTGCTGACTGCCCTTGCCGGGTGCGGCAAGCCCAGCCCCGTCTATGTCGACGGCGCCTATGTCCGCATGAATCCCAATCCGGACAATCCCTCGGCGGGCTATTTCACCATCCATGGCGGCTCGGAGAATGTCGTGCTGCGCGACGTCCAGACGGACGCGGCCGTGCGCGTGGAGATGCACGAGAGCATGGAACATGGCGGCATGATGCATATGGAGCCCATCGCCACGGTCGACGTGCCCGCCGGCCGCAAGGTCGCGTTCGCGCCCGGCGGCAAGCATCTCATGCTCTGGCAGATCAACCGCCAGGCCGTCGCGGCGGGCCGGATGCAGTTCACCATGATCTTCTCGAACGGCGACCGCCTGCTGGTCGACGCCGTCGTCCAGGGCCCGGATGGCCAGCCCACCGGCAGCGGCCCGGCCCCCACGGCGCGATAGGCCGAAGACGTTTACGCCGCAGCCGGCGCGCGGCTTACCGGCCATGGACAGCGATTTTTGGATTATCCGGACTATCCCGGTGGGATCATCTTCTCAGCCAAGTGCTTGAAAAGATGGTGGGCGCGGCAAGGATTGAACTTGCGACCCCACCCGTGTGAAGGGTGTGCTCTACCACTGAGCTACGCGCCCGGCGACATGTCGCGGGAGGGAGCCCTTTGGCGAGAGACGGCGCGCCTGTCAAGCGGCGCGGCCGCCTCTGTTCATGCTATTGCGGATACCAATATTTGACGTGGCAGGCCTCGCACACCTCGTCGAGCTTGGCGGAGGCGTCGGCCAGCGTCTGCGCGTCCCTGGTCTGGCTCGCCTTGACGAATGCGTCGGACACGTCCGCCAGTGCATCGGCATGCGCCTTGAACCCTTCGGGATCGGCATCGATGAAGCCCTGGATCTGCCGCGCCGTCGCGACATTGGGCTGGCCCTCGTCCTGCATCCTGGTGCCCTCGGGCGCCACCTTGATGCCTGGCTGGGCCATGGCCACCGCCACGCCCTTCATGGCCTGCGCCGCCGTGCCCAAGTTCGTCCAGTCACCGGCCGAAAGGCGGGAGGCGACGACATTGCCGTCATCGTTATAGGCCTTGTTGCCCACGTCCCAGAGTATCTGCGCCTGCGGAGCGACGACATCCTTCATGAGTTGCAGCACATAGGCCGGCCCGTCCGCCGCGTGGGCGGCGCCGACGATGCTCAGCGTCCCGGCCAGGATCAGGAGTTTCTTCTTCACGGCGGCATCCTTTCTCTCCGGGTCATCCTTGCCCACTCCACGGGTTTTGCACAAGGCGCGGCAAGAAGGCTTTGATCGAGCGCAAGAAATGCCTGCCCGCGTTCAGCCTGCTTGCGCGGCAACGGGCCACGCCCCATATCCGCGTCCATGACAGCATCCGCCGATACCAGCATGCCGGTCTGGCATGGCACCACCATCCTTTCGGTTCGCGCATCGGGCAAGGTCGTCGTTATCGGCGACGGGCAGGTCTCGATGGGGCAGACCGTCATGAAGCCCAATGCCCGCAAGGTGCGCCGCCTGCATGACGGCAGCGTGATCGGCGGTTTCGCTGGCGCGACGGCCGATGCCTTCACGCTGTTCGAGCGGCTGGAGGCCAAGCTGGAGCGCCATGGCGGCCAGCTCATGCGCGCCGCGGTCGAGCTTGCGAAGGATTGGCGGACGGACAAATATCTGCGCAATCTGGAAGCCATGATGATCGTCGCCGACAAGGAGACGACCCTGGTCATCACTGGCAATGGTGATGTGCTGGAGCCCAATGACGGCATCGCTTCCATCGGATCGGGCGGCAATTATGCCCTCTCCGCTGCCCGCGCCCTCAAGGATTATGAGCAGGACGCCGAGACGCTGGCCCGCAAGGCCATGAAGATCGCGGCCGACATCTGCGTCTACACCAACGAGAATGTGACCATCGAGGCGCTCGACAGCGTCTCCTGACTCCTCACCTCCCCTCGGGCAAGGCGATCCGCCTCTCGCCCGGCAGAATCGACATATCGGAAAACATGAACGACAATCTCACGCCCAAAGCCATCGTCGCCGCGCTCGACGCGCACATCATCGGCCAGCAGGACGCCAAGCGCGCCGTCGCCGTGGCGCTGCGCAATCGCTGGCGCCGTCAGAAGCTCGCGCCCGAGCTGCGCGACGAAGTGACGCCCAAGAACATCCTGATGATCGGCCCCACGGGATGCGGCAAGACCGAGATCAGCCGGCGACTGGCGAAGCTTGCCGATGCGCCGTTCGTGAAGGTCGAGGCGACCAAGTTCACCGAGGTCGGCTATGTCGGCCGCGACGT
>CBIMKI010000275.1:0-2983 GCA_966244395.1 uncultured Sphingobium sp.
GGCGCGCCGGATGAAGCGCGGGCCTGGGGCGCGGACGGGCATCATGGCCGGACCGGGCGGCTGCGCGCACCGCATCCCCTCTGGCTGCACAGCGCCCCGGTCCACAACCGCCGAGAACTGATCGCGGCCCTGCGCGCGGGCGCCGACGCCCTGCTCGTCTCGCCGCTGTTCCGCACGCGCTCCCATCCCGGCGTCCGCCCGCTGGGCACGGCGCGTTTCGCTGCTCTCGCGCGCCTCTCGCCCCGGCCGGTCATTGCGCTCGGCGGCGTTCGCCCGCGCCATGCCCGGCTCGCGCGCCAGCTCGGCGCCCACGGCTATGCGGCGATCGACGGGCTTAGCGGTCGTTGACGCTCAGAACTTGAACTTGGTGCCCACGTAGACCGCCTGGCTGTCCTGCGCCTGGTCGGTGAGCGGCACGAGGCGATTGTCCGGCCCGCGATAGCGCACACCCGCCTGCACATCGAGATTGCGGGTGAGCGAATAGGAGCTGGAGACGTCGACCGTGTAGCTCTTCTCGGCGCCGAGCGTCTGCGGTGTCTCGTTGGTCGGGGGCGTCGCGGTCTGGTCGCGCGGCTCGACCTGGAGGTTGGTGGAGAAGCGGTTGCGCTTGGCTTGCAGCACGAAGTTGGAGGTCGGCAATTCTATCCCGGCGACCAGCGGCTCGGGCTCGCGGTCGATGCCGCTTTCCATCGCGAAGCGGCCCAGGCCCTTGCTCCGCCCCAGGCTGTAGGTGACCGGCGCCAGGCCGAGATTGGGCGTGCTGCGCTTCGCCACTGGCCTGTCCGCCGTTTCACGCACCACCACGGTCAGCGAGCGCTCGCCATTGGCGGAGCCGCTGGTCGGCGTGAACTTGAAGCTGCGCGTGTGCGATTCCCGCGCCGCTTCGGCATAAGCGCGGGCCAGCCGCTCGTCGCGCGTCACGGGCGTGAAGGAGCCGATGCTGCCCAGCATCTTGAGCGAGACCTTGCTGCCTCGATAGGAATCCTCGTCGCCGACGGTGATGGTCTCGCCGAGCGCCAGCTGCGCGCTGCCTGCCGCGTGCCGTGCGTCGGAGACGGCACTGAAGGCCGGCGACAGGGACATGGCGAACACGAGGGCGACGGACGCGACGGCCGTGCCTCCCGCGATGGTCGCAATCTCTGCCGTGTTTGCGCGCACCAGAACTCTCCGACTCCGCACGGAATCCGATTCACAATACGGGCCAGCCTTTTAGCATGAGCATCGGGCCTGGACCAGTATCCAGACCAATTTGGCGGCGGCCGGGCGGGATTTCAACAGCCCACGGCCTTCCAAACTCGACTTGTGCGCTGGCCGGTGCGGATTATAGAGGCTCTTTGAGTTGGAACGCGCCCGGAGCTTTCGGGCCCTATCGGAATGGACCCCATGGCTCGCAAACGCCCTCTTCGCACCACGGCCGCGCTGACTGGCCTCGCTCTCTGCGTTCTGCTGGCCGGATGCGGGCGCGGCAAGGAGCGCCCCGTCGCGGATTACAGCGCCGCGCGCGTTACGCAGATCGGCGTCAACAGCTATCTCTGGCGGGCCTCGCTGGATACGCTGTCCTTCATGCCGCTGCTCCAGACGGACAGCCAGGGCGGCGTCATTCTCACCGACTGGTTCATCAATCCCCGCGTGGCGGGCGAGCGCATGAAGATCACCGTCACCATCCTCGACCAGGATCTGCGCGCAGACGCGCTGCGCGTGGCCGCCAGCCGCCAGGTGCTTCAGAACGGCCAGTGGGTTGATGCGCCGGTCGAGGCGGCGACGACCCAGAAGCTCGAGGATATCATCCTCACCCATGCGCGCGATCTGCGCCGCCGGGAAATGCTGGGCTGAACCTTGATTGCGCCGCGCCGTGCCGCGCGGCCGGAGAGACTTGAGACGTGAGCGAACGACGCTTCAATCCCGCTTTGGCTGACGGGCGCTGGCAGGCGGCCTGGGACGCCGCCCAGAGCTTCAAGGCCGGCACGCGCCCCGGCGCGCCCAAATCATATGTGCTGGAGATGTTCCCTTATCCCTCCGGGCGCATCCACATGGGCCATGTCCGCAACTATTCCATGGGCGACGTGCTGGCGCGTTTCCGCCGGATGACGGGCCATGACGTGCTGCATCCCATGGGCTGGGACGCTTTCGGCATGCCGGCAGAGAATGCGGCGATGGAGAAGAAGGTCCATCCCGGCGACTGGACGCGCTCCAACATCGCCTCGATGAAGGCACAGTTGAAGCGCCTGGGCTTCGCGCTCGACTGGAGCCGTGAACTCGCCACCTGCGAGCCCGATTATTACGGTCAGGAGCAGGCGCTGTTCCTCGATCTCCATGCGGCGGGCCTCGTCTATCGCAAGGAAAGCGCGGTCAACTGGGACCCGGTCGACATGACCGTGCTCGCCAATGAACAGGTGATCGACGGGCGCGGCTGGCGCTCGGGCGCGCTGGTCGAGAAGCGCAAGCTCAGCCAGTGGTTCCTCAAGATCACCGACTTCGCCGACGATCTGCTCGCCGGGCTGGAGATGCTCGACCAGTGGCCCGAGAAGGTCCGCCTGATGCAGGAGAACTGGATCGGCAAGAGCGTGGGCATGCAGTTCCGCTTTGCGCTCGCCGAAGCGATTGACGGCATCGACACGCTGGAGGTCTTCTCCACGCGTCCCGATACGCTGTTCGGCGCCAGCTTCGCCGCCATTGCCGCCGATCATCCGATCGCGCTGGCGCTGGCCGAAAACAATGCCGACCTCGCCGCCTTCGCCGAGGAATGCCGCCGCACCGGCACGGCCGCCGCCGAGGTCGAGACGCAGGAGAAGAAGGGCTACGACACGGGCCTTTCCGTCGTCCATCCCTTCGATCCGGATTGGAAGCTGCCGCTCTTCGTCGCCAATTTCGTGCTGATGGATTATGGCACCGGCGCTGTCTTCGGTTGCCCTGCGCACGACCAGCGCGATCTCGATTTCGCCCGCAAATATATGCTTCCTGTCGAGCGCGTCGTCGCGCCGGC
>CBIMKI010000276.1:0-2962 GCA_966244395.1 uncultured Sphingobium sp.
CTACGGCGGCGCCTCGGTCCGCGACCATGATCTGGTCCGTCACGATCTGGAGGCCGCCGGCGGGTCCATTGACTTCTGGCGGATCGCCATGCGGCCCGGCAAGCCGCTCATCGTCGGGCGGCTGGGCGCGGCCCTGTTCCTCGGCCTGCCGGGCAATCCGGTCTCCGCGATGGTCACGGGCGCGCTCTTCCTGCTGCCGCTGATCCGCCATCTCGCCGGATCGCCCGCGCCCTTGCCCCGCCCGCTGCGCATGCCGCTTGGCGTGGCCATGCCGCCGGTCGGCAAGCGCGCCGAATATGTCCGCGCCACGGTCCGCGACGGGGCAGTGGCGCCGCTCGATTTCCAGGACAGCGCGGCAATGCGCGCGGCCGCCCTTGCCGATGCGCTCATCTGCCGCCCGGCCGGCGCGCCGGCGGCACAGGTGGGCGACGCTGTCGACATGCTCGACTGGGCCACGCTCGGCCTCGGCTGAACGGCCCCAGGGTTAACCGCGCCTGCCTGGCGAAGGCCACCGCCCGCTTAACCATTAAGCCGCATCCGGCCTGGCCGTTCTGCCCATCATAGCCGCACGAAAAATCGAAGGATGCTGGAGATGGGTCGCAAATCTGTTCCGTTCGCCGATGAAGCCGTCCTGCTGGACCTGCGCCTGCGCGCGCTACTGGAGATCGAGGAGGCCGCCCGCTCGCTGATCGGCGCGTGGGAGGAGACTGGCGAGGATGACGAGGAAACGCCCCGCGCCGCATCGAGCCCCGGCGCGCCAGCCGGCCTCGCCATCGAGCATTTCTACCGCATCAACCGCAACCGCGCTCGCCTCGTCCGCCTGTTGCGCGGCAACGGCGGGCCGCTCGTCATCGTCGCGCATACCGCCGCCGAGGCGGACGAGTGGGCGGAAAATGACGGGTTCGCCGCGTCATCCGGGCAGGTCCGGCCAGCCAGCGCGGCGTGTCCGGTTCTGCACTGATGGGGACGGGGGCCGTCCCGCGCGATCGCGCCGGGGCGGCCCCTCGCGCCGGCCTGTTCGCCCCCTCTTGACCAGCCGCCATTCGTTCACTACACGTTCCCTGTCCGTTCCAGAAGGCAGGGGACCGCCATGCTGACAGCCAAGCAGCAACAACTGCTCATGTATATCAAGCAGCATCTCGATCAGGGTGGCATTTCGCCCAGTTTCGAGGAAATGAAGGAAGCGCTGGACCTCAAGTCCAAGTCCGGCATCCATCGGCTCATCAGTGCGCTGGAGGAGCGCGGCTTCATCCGGCGCCTGCCCAATCGGGCACGCGCGCTGGAAGTGCTCAAGCTTCCCGATGGCGCGGCGGCCGTCCCGCCGGACAATGTGACGGCGCTGCGCAAACCCGCCCCGAGCGCGCCGGCACGCAGCATGCCCATCGCCGCCAATGACGTGATCGAGATCCCGCTGCACGGCCGCATCGCCGCCGGCGTGCCCATCGAGGCGCTGGAGGGCAGCACGATGCTGCCGGTGCCCGCCGCCCTGCTCGGCGCGGGCGATCATTATGCGCTGGAAGTCTCCGGCGATTCCATGGTCGAGGCCGGCATCTTCGACGGTGACTTCGCGCTCATTCAGCGCACCGAGACAGCCCGCGACGGTCAGATCGTCGTGGCGCTGATCGACGAGAATGAGGCGACGCTCAAATATTTCCACAAGGACGGCCGCAGCGTCCGGCTCGATCCGGCCAATGCCGCCTATGAGCCGCAGGTCTACGATGCGAACCAGGTGCGCATCCAGGGCCGCCTCGCAGGACTGCTGCGCCGCTATCACTGAGCGGCGCGCCGCGCACAGCATAGCGTCCCGCTGGATCAAACCAATGAGGCCGGCCTCTCGCAAAGAGGGCCGGCCTTTTCTTTGGCGCCTGCCTTGCCGGTTTCCTTTGAAACGGTCACTCCCCGGTCAACGCCAGCGCAGGACGCCAGCCTGGCGCCAGAGCGCGAGCATGTGAGGGTAGCACCACGCTCCGTGCTCCTGCGCAGGCAGGAGCCCAGGGCGCAAGGACACAGCGATCTCGCCCTGGGCTCCTGCCTGCGCAGGAGCACTGCCCATTACTGACGCGCCGCTTTATTGGAAGGCTCAGGGCAATGTTCGAACGCATGATGTCTCTGGCGAACTGACGCTCCCCGTTCGCATGAATGGCGATTCGGGCAAAAGCCGCAACCACCGCCCCCCGCCCCGAACGACCGCAAGCCCAGTCACTCACATCAACCCCGCAAAGCCACGCCATCTTCAGCGCCCCAGCACCCAGGGATGCCGGTCGCGCGGATCGCGGCCCGGAATGACGCGGCCCTCGTCCAGCAGGATGAGCGCGCCGCCGATGGGCACCAGGGCCCGCCTGTCGAGCTTCAGCCAGCGGGGTGTGCACCCGCGCGGGAGCATGCGGTCGGCGATCACGATGTCGGCGCTCGCGCAGGCATCGACGAAGGCCTGCCACGGCAGGTGATAGCCGCTGCGCGTGGCGAGCAGCCGAAGCGGCGCCTCGCCCTCGCGCCCCGGCAGATTCACCGCGCACAGGTCCGGCGAGCAGGCCGCGCCCGGCAGGCTGGCGAGGTCGGCGAAGTCGCCCTCATAGCCCGCACTCTCCGCCAGCTGGCTGCGCATATAATCCCCCGCGCGCGGCCGCAGCAGCGCATAGCCGCCTGCGCCCGTGCGCACCGCGACATGGCGCCCGTCCGCCGTCACCAATATGTCCGGCATGTTGGTGGTCACGATCAGCGCCACGCCCAGCGCCACCACGGGCAGACCGGCCAGCCGCAGCCGGGTCCGCCAGAGCATCAGCCAGAGCAGCCCCATGATGGCCAGCGCAAACGCGCTCCCGCCGATCGCGGGCATGGCCTTCACCGCATAAGGCAGGTCCGAGACGAAATGGGCGAGCGCGAGCAGCAGCCGCAGTGCCCAGCCCGTCACCATCCAGAAGGGGGCGCCCAATCCCACCACATCGAGCAGCAGCGCCAGCAC
>CBIMKI010000277.1:0-2924 GCA_966244395.1 uncultured Sphingobium sp.
GCGTCTTGGGCTCCTGCCTGCGCGGGAGCACGGAGCCTCACCCCCAAAAAGACACCAGCACCCGGAGGCCGCAACCCTGCCGATCGATCGTCCACCGAAACCTCATCAACGTCCGCCGGGGAAGTCGCCCAGTGCCACTCGAACCTTGCCTCAACCCGTCCCAGCGGGCATGAGCGGCACCGCCTGCAACTTGCCGTGGGAGCCACACCGGCTTGGCCAGAAAATTCCTCTATGCCGTTGCCATCCTCATCTCGCTGGCGGTCATTGTCATGATTTCCTTCTCCTTCTTCGGGACCCGGATCATGCAGGGCGTGCTGACGCCCCGCGTCGCCTTTACCGCGCCCGCGCCACTCGCCGCAGATTTCTACGAGACGCAGGCCGGCTGGCTGGCCCGGCCGGACGAACGCCAGGGCGATCCGGCGCGCTGGCAGCCCTCCGCCCTGCCGCCCGCGCCCCCGGTCGCGCGGCAGGCGGCCGTCTTCTTCATCCACCCCACCAGTGCCTTCGGGACGACGCACTGGAACGCCGGCCCGGCCGATCCGATCGCGTCCGGCCAGGCGGCGCGCTGGCTCCGCCTCCAGGCGAGCGCCTTCGCCGCCGCCGGCCCGGTCTGGGCACCGC
Organism: uncultured Sphingobium sp.; assembly: GCA_966244395.1. Lineage (GTDB taxonomy): Bacteria > Pseudomonadota > Alphaproteobacteria > Sphingomonadales > Sphingomonadaceae > Sphingobium. The sequence continues at coordinate 622 of CBIMKI010000277.1, forward strand.
GCTATCGCCAGGCCGTGTTCGGCGCCTTCCTCAGCGACAAGCCCGATGCCCAGCGCGCCATCGATGTCGCTTATGAGGACGTCAAGGCGGCGTTCGAGGCCTTCCTGCGCGCCAATCCCGCCGGCCCCGTCATCCTCGCCGCGCATAGCCAGGGTTCGCTTCATCTCATCCGCCTGCTTGCCGAGCGGGTCGGCGGCGCCGATTGGCGCCCGCGCCTCGTTGCCGCCTATATCCCCGGCTGGCCCATCTCCATCGCGCATGACCTGCCCGCGCTCGGCTTCCCGGCCTGCGCCGCGCCGCGCCAGACGGGCTGTATCCTCAGCTGGCAGAGCTTTGCCCCGCCCGCCGACACCGGCTCCGTCGACAGCGTCTTCGATACGGGCACCGGCCTCGACGGCCAGCCGCGCAAGGGCAGCGACATGCTCTGCGTCAACCCGCTGACCGGCGGCGGCGCGCCCCTCGCCGGGCCGGACGCCAATGCCGGCGTGCTGGCCGGCGATGGAGAGCCCGCCACCACCCAGCTTCTGCGCCCCGGCAATGTCGGCGCGCGCTGCGAGGGGCGCGGCTATCTGATGCTCGACCGCGCGCCCCGGCTCGGCCCCTCGGTCATGCCGGGCAATAATTATCATGCTTATGATTATTCGCTCTTCTGGGCGAACATCCGCGCCGACGCGCTGGAAAGGCTGGCGGCATGGCAGACGACGCACTGATAACGATCGACGCCGCCGCCTTTCGCGCGGCCCTGCCGGAGGGCGGGCGGCTCATGGGGCTCGATCTGGGCACCAAGACCATTGGCCTTGCCCTGTGCGACGCGGGCTGGAGCTTTGCCAGCCCCGCCCAGACGCTCGGGCGGGGCAAGTTCTCGCGCGACAGGGACGTGCTGGAGACCTTCGCGCGCGCCCAGTCGGTACGCGGCCTCGTCATCGGCCTGCCGCTCAACATGGACGGCAGCGAGAGCCCGCGCAGCCAGGCCGCCCGCGCCTTTGCCCGCAACATCGCCATACTCGGCCTCCCCATCCTCCTGCGCGACGAGCGCTGGTCCACCGTCGCCGCCGAGCGCGCCATGATCGAGCAGGACATGAGCCGCGCCCGCCGCGCCGAGAAGATCGACGCCCATGCCGCCGCCCTCATCCTGCAAGGCGCCATCGACGCGCTGACTCACTGTTGACCCTGTCGATCCCTGTCCTTCTCTATCTGCTCGCCATCAACGCCGCGGCTTTCCACGCCTTCGGCGCGGACAAGCGCCGCGCCCAGGCCGGCGAGCGCCGCATCCCCGAGCGCGACCTGCTCGGCCTCGCGTTCCTGGGTGGAACGGCAGGCGCCTATCTCGGCCGCAGCCATTTCCGGCACAAGACCCGCAAGACCGGTTTCACCATCGCCCTGCACCTGATCGCGCTCGCGCAGATCCTCATCGCCTTCGCGACGATCAGCCCTTGAGTAACCCGCAGCCCTTCACTATCGGAAGGCTTTAATGGCATCGCAGTCGCCCTTCCCTCACCGGCACCTGACCGGCATCGCTCCGCTTGCGCCCCACGAGATCCGATTCCTGCTCGACGAAGCCGAGCAATGGGTCACGCTCAACCGCGCCGACAGCCGCAAGCATGACGGCCGCCTCGCCGGGCTCACCCAGATCAACGCCTTCTTCGAGAACTCCACGCGCACGCTCCTCTCTTTCGAGATCGCGGGCAAGCGCCTGGGCGCGGACGTGGTCAACATGCACGCCGCCCAGTCCAGCGTGAAGAAGGGCGAGACGCTGATCGACACCGCCGTGACACTCAATTCCATGCGCGCCGACGTCATCGTCATCCGCCACATGAGTTCGGGCGCGGTGCAGCTCATCGCCGATCAGGTGGACTGCCCTGTGCTCAATGCTGGCGACGGGCGCCATGAGCATCCGACCCAGGCCCTGCTCGACGCGCTCACCATCCGCCGCCGCAAGGGCGGGTTCGAAGGATTGATCGTCGCCATCTGCGGCGACATCCTGCACAGCCGCGTCGCCCGCTCGAACATGCTCTGCCTCACCGCGTTGGGCGCACAGGTCCGCGTCTGCGCGCCGCCCACGCTCATGCCCGCCGCCGTGGAGCGCTACCGCGTCACGCCCTTCCACGACTTCGCGGCCGCACTGGACGGCGCCGACGTGGTCATGATGCTCCGCCTCCAGAATGAGCGCATGGACGGCGCGTTCATCCCTTCGCCCCGCGAGTTCCACAAACTCTACGGCCTCACGCCCGATCGGCTGGCGAAGGCCAAGCCGGACGCCCTCGTCATGCACCCCGGCCCCATGAACCGGGGCGTGGAGATCG
>CBIMKI010000278.1:0-2876 GCA_966244395.1 uncultured Sphingobium sp.
GCCGCATCGGCGGACGCCGCCGGCGCAGCATTGCGCTCGACCGGGCGCGCGCCGGTTTCGGCCGGCGTTTCCGCGCGCTCGCGGGCAGCTGGCTCACGGGCAGCCGGCGGCGCGGCTTCCTCGGCCGGCGCGACCTCGGGCTCGGTCACCGGGACGTCCTGCACCACAGGCGAAGGTGGAGAATAAATGGGCGGCGTGGCCGTGCTCGTCTGCGCTTGCGGCAGCGTCGGAACCGCGGCTTGTGCTGCCGCCGGCGGCACCGTCTGCGGCGTCACTTCCGGAGGCGAAACGACCGGCGGCGGCACCTGTGCCGGCAGCGGCTGCGCGGTCGCGTCACCCTGCGGCGCGATCTGCGCCGAGGCAGGCTGAATGGCGAAAGTCATGGCCGCGGCAATCGCGGTCATGCTGGCGAGGGGGACGAGTTTGTATCTCATAGCCCGCGTAAAGCGCGGCAGATGGGCGCAGGGTTTCCGCTGGGGGCTGATTCACGCGGCGGATCGTGGCGTTCGCGGGGCCGGTCGAGCCAAATCCCGAGTCGTAGCGCCGCCGTTTCAGCTCAACAGCGTCTTGCGCGCGCCTTCCCGATCGAGCAGCTTTTCTTTGCGCGCCAGCCCATAGGCATAGCCACCGAGCGACCCGTCGGTGCGCAGCACGCGGTGGCAGGGAATGAGGACGGCAAGGCTGTTGTCGCCGCATGCCGTGCCCGCCGCGCGCACGGCCGCCGGGCGCCCGACCGCCGCCGCAATCTGGCTGTAGGTGCGCGTCTCGCCCGCCGGAATCGCCCTCAAAGCGGCCCAGACGGCCTGCTGAAAAGCCGTGCCCGCGACATCGATGGGCAGGTCCGCCTGCCGCGCCGGATCGTCGACCAGCGCCACCACCTGCGCCACCAGATCTGCGAAGGCATCGTCACCTGGCACGATCTCCGCTTGCGGGAAGCGGGTGCGCAGGGCGGCCTCATCCTCATCGAAGCTGATGCGGCACAGCCCCTTGTCCGTCGCCGCGACCAGCATGGCGCCGAGCGAGGTCTGCGCCACGGCGAAGCGGATGGTCTTGCCTGCCCCGCCCTTGCGCCAGTCGGTGGGGCTCATGCCCAGCCGCCGGCCGGCATCGGCATAGGCCCGGCTGGGCGCTTCATAGCCTGCGTCATAGATGGCATCGGTGATCCGTCCTTCCCGGTCGAGCGCCTGCTCCAGCCGCCCGGCGCGCAGGGCGCGGGCATAAGCGGCGGGCGAGACGCCGACCGCGCGGGTGAAGAGGCGCTGGAAATGATGCGGCGCATAGCCGACCGCGCCGGCGACCGTGTCCAGCGTCGGCGCCGTCTCGCTACCCTCGATGAGCGCGACCGCGCGGGCCACGGCCTGCTTGTCACGGTCGATCTCGTCGGGCTTGCAGCGCAGGCAGGGGCGATAGCCCCGCGCCCGCGCCGCCGTGCCATCGGGCAGGATCTCCACATTCTCGCGCCGGGGCCGACGCGCCGGGCAGCTCGGTTTGCAATAGATGCCGGTCGTCCTGACCGCGACGATGAAGCGGCCGTCCATCGCGCGATCGCGGTCCATGAAGGCCGCGAAGGCGCGCACTTCGTCGATCTCGTCCAGCATGATGGTCATGTCCTTGTGCTCCGGTCCTAGCCGGGCCTGCCCCATATTCGGGCTGCGCGGGCGATGCACAAGTCCTAAGCCGCGCGGAGCCTCCATGCTTCCCGGACCTTGCGATCAAAACGCGCCATCGAATGCCCCCGCCCGCTGAGCGCTCTTCCACGCGCGCGGAACAGACTCTATGAGAGCGCGCATGAGCCTTTCGTGCCTGCGCCGCCCCCTGCTCGCCGCGTTGCGAGCCCTCCTCTCCCTGCTGGCGCTGCTCCTGCCTGCCGCGGGCCATGCGGACATACAGGATATCGCCGCGGCATCGCGCAGCGTGGTGCGCGTGGCGCTGGTCGCGACGGATGGCGAAAGCGCCTATTTCGTCGGCCATGGCAGCGGCGTGGTGGTGGCCCCGGGACGGGTGCTCACCAACGCCCATGTGGTGGAGGTGACGCGCAGCGAGCCCAACATCGTCATCGGCATCATCCCGGCGGAGGGATCGCGCAGCTTCGGCGGGCGGGTCATCGCCTTCTCACCGGGCAACGACCTTGCGCTCATCTCCTTCGACGCCAAGGCCAATCTGCCGGTCGCCACTTTCTTCTCCGGCGCGCCGCAGGACGGGCAGCATGTGACGGCCATCGGCTATCCCGGATCGGTGGATCGCGCGCAGGGCATGAGCCTGGAGGACATCATTCATCCGATGAGCCCGATCCGCACGACCGGCACCATCTCCACCGGGCGAACCTCCAAGCAGTTCGATACCATCCTCCACACCGCCCAGCTCGCGTCCGGCAACAGCGGCGGGCCGCTGGTGGACGATTGCGGGCGCGTGCTCGGCGTCAACAGCTTCGGTTCCGTGCCGGACGGCAACGATGCCGAATATGGCTTTGCCGTCTCTGACCGTGAGATCGCCGGCTTCCTGCGCCAGGCCAATATCCAGCCGCTGCGCTCCATCGAGACCTGCCGCTCGCTCGCCGAGATCGAGGCAGCGCAGAAGGTCGCCGACGAGCAGGCCCGGGTCGAGGCGGCCGCCCGCGCCAGCCGCGAGGCGCTGGCGGCCCGCGAGCGCGCACTGGCCGAGCGCGAGCAGGCGCAGCAGACCGTGATCGCGCGGCGCGAAAACATGATGGCGCTTGCCGCTTTGCTCCTCGCCGCCGCCGCCATGACCGGCGGCGCCGCGATGTACAGCGCCGCGCGCCAGGGCGAGAAGACGCGTCTCATCGCAGGCGGCGCGGTGCTGCTCCTGATCCTGGCCGTGCTCGCTTTCCTGCTCAGGCCAGGCTTCGACAGTATCGA
>CBIMKI010000279.1:0-2874 GCA_966244395.1 uncultured Sphingobium sp.
GGGCGAACGCCCACTTGAGATTCGCGAGACGCCCGAGTTTCTCGCCATCGCGCAGCACCGTCGCCTGTGGTGGCACCAGGTCGAACAGCGCCGAGGTGCGGGCGAGCAGCCGGGCCACCCACGGGGTGTCGACCGTGCCCGGCGCGATTTCGAGGATGTCGGCGATGACGCTGTTGCTCTTGCCGCGCGCGACCCAGTCCAGGATTTCCTTCTCGCGCTTCGAGAGCCGGGGCTCGATGGCGGGCTGGCTGGCGAAGAAGGCGCAGATCCGCAGATGGACGGCCTGCGCGACATAATGGATCAGGTCGATCGCGGCGCGGCTGCGGTCCGTCGCGGCAGTCATCATGCCGATGGAGACCACTGCGTGGCGTCCGTTGGGGCCGTAGCAGGGAAGCGAGTAGCCCTCATCCATGCCGTTTGCCGTCAGGGCGTCGAAGAGTTCGCGCTCGGCCGGCGTGAGCGGGGCTGTGCGCCACACATGCTGCCAGGACACGGGTCGCCCGGCCGCCAGGGTCGCGCGGGGGACCACGTCGAGCCGCTGGAAATCGAATGCCGCATAGGCTTGCTGCAGATCGGAAGGAAAGCCCCGGGTCAGCGGCATCGCCGTGGGCAGGTGGGACTGCGTGTGGAGCAGATAATAAGCAATTGCGGGGAAGCCCCTTTCCTCCGCGAAGTCGGCGAGCGCATGCCATAAGGCCCCGAGGTCGGAGGCCTGCGCGATCCGCGGCCATATCGCTTCTTCCAACGGCTCACTCATAGACCAGCATTTCCGGGGCACGCATGCATGGCGTCCCGACAGGTGAAAACGCCGATCGGAACGTCGCGTTCCGCCTCCCAGCGTTGCCTGAGTGCCATGAAGATTGCGAGGTGGATGCGTCTGCCTTCCCCCGACATCGCGGCAGATGCCCGAGGCGCGCCGTTCGGGAACGGGGCGCGCCGGACGCAATCGGACGGGTGTCGGAGACAAGGACGCCGCCCGCACACAGCGGACGGCGCCCTTGCCTTGTCTTGTCCTTCGAGGGCGTGACGCTCAGTCCTTCCCCCAGACCTCCTCGGCCACTTCCAGCACCAGGCGCATCTTGGCGGCCTGCTGCTCGACCTGGATGTCGTTGCCGTGCACCGTCGAGGCGAAGCCGCATTGGGGCGAAAGGGCGAGCTGGTCGAGCGGGGCGAACTTGGCTGCCTCGTCGATCCGGCGCCTGATCTCGTCCTTGGTCTCCAGCTCGCCGAGCTTGGTGGTGACGAGGCCGAGCACCACGATCTTGCCCTTGGGCAGGAAGCGCAGCGGCGCGAAGTCGCCCGAGCGGGCATCGTCATATTCCAGGAAGAAGCTGTCGATGTTCAGTTCGTTGAACATGATCTCCGCGACCGGCTCATAGCCGCCCTCGGCTGCCCAGCTCGAGCGGAAGTTGCCGCGGCACAGATGCACGGCCGTCACCATGTCGTCGGGCGCGGTCGCGATCGCGTCGTTAATCATCTTCGCATAATGGCGCGGCAGGTCGTCGGGGTCGAGGCCGCGCTTCTTGGCGTTCTCGCGCTGCTTGTCGTCGCACAGATAGGCAAGGTTGGTGTCGTCGAGCTGGAGATAGCGCAGGCCCGCCGCTGCGAGATCGGCGACTTCCTCCTGATAGGCGCTCGCCACGTCCGCGAAGAACTCGAGCATGTCGGGATAGACCGCCTCGCTGATGCCCTCGCGGCCGGCGCGGAAATGCAGCATGGTGGGCGAGGGGATCGTCACCTTGGGCGTCTGCGACACCACGCTGGCGAGATATTCATAGTCGGCGCGCTGGATGGGCTTGGCGTGCTTGATCTTGCCGGTCACCACCATCTTGGGCGGCGCGAAATGCACTTCCTTGCCGACGGCGTTCTGGAACTGCACTTCCATGCCGCCCTGCTCCTCGATGCCGTCGAGCTGGAGCAGGAAGTCGGTGTGGAAGAATTTGCGGCGATATTCGCCGTCCGTGATGGCCTTGAGGCCGAGGCTCTCCTGCCATTTCACCACATCCCTGATCGCCGCGTCCTCGAAGGCGCGCAGGCCTGCCTTATCGAGCGTGCCGGCCGCGAAGGCGTCGCGCGCGTCGAGCACCGACTTGGGGCGGAGGAAGGAGCCGACGTGATCGGCGCGGAAGGGGGGGGTGGAAGACACGGGACTACTCCTCGGCATGCGGTCCGGATGTGAGCCGGGCGGGTTGTGACTGGCAGCGGGCATGCCCGCCGGCGCGGCGGATGCGGACGCTCGATGGCATTTTGTCCGCCATCGCGGGAATCATGTCAAGCAACATATAAAGAATTCTTTATATGACGGTTCGCAAGCGAACGGACTTGCCGGCGCGACCCCTTGCGCGCGGCGCAACTGCCCTCTGGCGCGGGCGCGGCGATGCTGGCATCTTCGCGGCACAAAGGCTTGGAAGGAGCGCCATGCGAGGCAGGCTGACGATCATCGCTACGGGGCTGCTGGCCAGCGCCGCATGGGCGCAAGGCGGGCAGGGCGACCTCGCCGTCACCATCTATAATGGCGACCTCGCCTTGGTGCAGGACGGGCGGACGCTGACGCTGCCGGCCGGGCGCTCGCGTCAGGAATTTCCGGACGTTTCCGCGCGCATCCGGCCCGAGACTGTGACGCTGGCCGGCCAGGGTTTTTCCATCGTCGAGCAGAATTTCGACTATGATCTGCTGAGCCCGGACAAGCTCATGGAAAAGGCGGTGGGCCAGACGATCACCATCGTGCGCACCAATCCCGCGACGGGGACCGAGACGCGCGAGCAGGCCAGGGTGCTGGCGGCAAACGGCGGCATCGTGCTCCAGATCGGCGAGCGCATCGAGGTGCTGCGCGACGATGGGCTGCCGGTGCGCGTGGTGTTCGACAAGGTGCCG
>CBIMKI010000280.1:0-2871 GCA_966244395.1 uncultured Sphingobium sp.
ATCCGCTGTCCTGCCGTTCGGCCGGCATCGGCTTCGGCATCTTCATGAGCCGCGTGGGCGCCATTTCCGCGAGCGGCTTCGGCGGTGCGCTGCTCGATCTGGGCGGCGGCAGCGTCATCCCCTTCTTCGCGGTGCTCTGCCTGGGTGCCGTTCTGGTCGCGGCGGCGGCATTCATCGTCGATCGCCACGTGCCGCCGGTCGCGCGCTAAAGGGTCGCAAGGGCCGGGTCATCGTCAAGGACGCCGTCATGCACCTGCTTCACGATCCCGCCGCGCCGCCGGCAGCCGAGATCGGTTTCGACCAGTTCCTCGCCGTCGACATCCGTGTCGGCCGCATCGTCTCGGCCGAGCCGTTCCCGCAGGCGCGCAAGCCCGCCTACAAGCTGCGCATCGATTTCGGCCCTGTCATCGGCGAGAAGCGCTCCAGCGTCCAGATCACCGAGAATTACGCATTGGAGGACCTGCCCGGCCGCCTCGTCGCCGCCGTCGTCAATTTCCCGCCGCGCCAGATCGGCAAGTTCATGTCGCAGGTGCTGACGCTCGGTTTTCCGGACGAGAACGGCGCCGTCATCCTGTTCGCGCCGGACAGGGAGGTGCCGCTCGGCGGGCGGCTGTTCTGACGGGCTGCCCCTACCCAAGCAGCGGCCGCCTTGCTAATCGCCGGTCATGACCGATCTCACGCCAGCGCCTGCGGGCATCAGCGACCGTCCGTTCGATAGCGCCCTCTCGGAGCGCTACCTCGTCTATGCGCTCTCGACGATCACGGCCCGTTCGCTGCCCGACCTGCGCGATGGATTGAAGCCCGTGCATCGCCGCCTGCTCTGGGCGATGCGGCTGCTGCGGCTCGAACCGGCCGGCGCCGCGCCGGAGGTGCTGGTCGCCAATCCCGCGCGCAACAGCACGTCGTACAAGAAGTGCGCCCGCGTCGTGGGCGACGTCATCGGCAAATATCACCCCCATGGCGATGCCTCGGTCTATGACGCCATGGTCCGCCTGGCGCAGGATTTCTCGCTGCGCACGCCGCTGGTCGACGGGCAGGGCAATTTCGGCAATATCGACGGCGATAACGCCGCCGCCATGCGTTACACCGAGGCGCGGCTGACGCAGGCCGCTGCCGATCTCATGGCCGGGCTGGACCAGGGCACGGTGGAGTTCCGCCCGACCTATAATGGCGAGGAGGAGGAGCCGGAGGTGTTCCCCGGCCTCTTCCCCAATCTGCTCGCCAATGGCGCCGCCGGCATCGCGGTCGGCATGGCCACCAGCATTCCGCCGCACAATGTCGCGGAAGTGATCGACGCCGCCACGCTGCTCATCGACCAGCCCGGCGCGAGCCACGAGGCGCTGATGGCGCTCGTTCAGGGGCCGGACTTCCCCACCGGCGGCCTGCTGGTCGATCCGCCCGCTACCATCTCGGATGCTTATGCCACCGGGCGCGGGTCGATGCGCGTGCGCGCGCGCTGGCACAAGGAGGATGAAGGGCGCGGCACCTGGATCGCGGTGGTGGACGAGATCCCCTATGGCGTTGCCAAGGGCAAGCTGATCGAGCAGATCGCCCAGCTCATCGCCGACAAGAAGCTGCCCATCCTCGCGGACGTGCGCGACGAATCGGACGAGACCTTGCGCATCGTTCTGGAGCCGCGCGCCCGCACGGTGGACCCGCAGGTGCTGTTGGACGGCCTCTTCCGCATGACGGACCTGGAGAGCCGCTTCCCGCTCAACCTCAATGTGCTGGATGCCAGCCATACGCCGCGCGTCATGGGCCTCAAGGAAGTGCTGAGCGCCTGGCTGCACCATCAGATCGACGTGCTGGTGCGCCGTTCCAATCACCGCATCGCCCAGATCGACAGCCGGCTGGAACTGCTGGACGGCTACATCATCGCCTATCTCAATCTCGATCGGGTGATCGAGATCATCCGCAACGAGGACGAGCCCAAGCCGCTGATGATGGCGGAGTTCCAGCTCACCGACCGGCAGGCCGAGGCGATCCTCAACATGCGGCTGCGTTCCTTGCGCAAGCTTGAGGAGATGGAGCTGCGCCGCGAACATGGCGCTCTCACCGCCGAACGCGATGAACTGCAAAAGCTGGTCGATTCAGAAGCGCGCCAGAGGACGCGGCTCAAGCGGGATCTTGCGGCGCTGCGCAAGCGTTACGGCCCGGAGAGCGGTGTCGGCGCGCGGCGCACCGGCGTTGAGGAAGCGGCGCCGGCGCGCGAGATCCCGCTCGAGGCCATGATCGAGCGCGAGCCCATCACCGTCATCATGTCCCAGCGCGGCTGGATTCGGGCCATGAAGGGCCATGTCGATCTCGCCGCGACCGACACGCTCAAATTCAAGGAAGGTGACGGCCCGGCTTTCGCTTTCCATACCCAGACCACGGACAAGATCCTGCTGGCCGGCTCCGATGGCCGCTTCTTCACGCTGGGCGCGGACAAGCTGCCGGGCGGGCGCGGCTTTGGCGAGCCGGTGCGGCTCATGATCGATCTCGCCAACGAGACCGGCATCGTCGCGCTGCTCGCGGCCCGGCAGGACGCCAAGCTGCTGCTTGCCGCCAGCGACGGGCGCGGCTTCGTGGCGCCTGTGGGCGAAATCCTCGCCGAGACGCGCAAGGGCAAGCAGGTCGTCAATCTCAAGCCCGGTGCCACGCTCCGGATCGTGCGCCCGCTGGTCGAGGGCGCGGATGCGGTGGCGGTGATCGGGGAGAATCGCAAGCTCGTCATCTTCCCGCTCGCCGAGCTTCCGGAAATGACGCGCGGCCAGGGCGTGACCTTGCAGCGCTATCGCGATGGCGGCCTGTCCGACGCGGTGAGCCTCGTCATGGCGCAGGGCCTGAGCTGGGCAATGGGCGGCGAGAGCGGGCGCACCCGCACGGAGA
>CBIMKI010000281.1:0-2868 GCA_966244395.1 uncultured Sphingobium sp.
ACGCGCCGATCATGCCATGTCCTCCGCCTTGATGGGTTTGAACGCTGCCATATGCGCGTGCTGCACGCGCTCGCTGCCGCCCGCGCGCGCCGCCCAGGGATCGTCCTGGCTGAAGCTCTGCGAATGGAGGAAGCGCGCGCGCAGCGCCTCGCGGCCGATCTCGTCCGCGACGATGCGCTGGCGGATATGCTCGATGCCGACCCGCTCGATCCAGGGCGCGGTGCGCTCCAGATAGCGGGCCTCCTCGCGATAGAGCTGGATGAAGGCGGCGCAGTAATCCATCGCCTCCTGCTCGGTCGCGACCTTGCAGAGCAGGTCGGTCGCGCGGACATGGATGCCGCCATTGCCGCCGACATGCAGCTCATAGCCCGAGTCCACGCAGACCACGCCGAAGTCCTTGATGGTCGCCTCCGCGCAATTGCGCGGGCAGCCGGAGACGGCGATCTTGAACTTGTGGGGCATCCAGGACCCCCAGCTCATCTTCTCCAGCTTGACGCCGAGCCCGGTCGAATCCTGCGTGCCGAAGCGGCACCATTCGCTGCCGACGCAGGTCTTCACCGTGCGCAGCGCCTTGCCATAGGCATGGCCCGAGACCATGCCGGCGGCATTGAGGTCCGCCCAGACGGCGGGCAGGTCCTCCTTCCTGATGCCGAAGATGTCGAGCCGCTGGCCGCCGGTCACCTTGACCATGGGCGCCTCGTATTTCTCGACCACGTCGGCGATGGCGCGCAGCTCGCGCGGATTGGTGAGGCCGCCCCACATGCGCGGCACGACCGAATAAGTGCCGTCCTTCTGGATGTTGGCGTGGAGGCGCTCGTTGACGAAGCGGCTCTGCTGATCGTCCTCATATTCGCCGGGCAGCGCACAGAGCAGATAATAATTGAGCGCGGGGCGGCAGGAGGCGCAGCCGTCCGGCGTCGTCCAGTGCAGCTTCTGCATCAGCTCGGGGATGGACTTCATGCCCTGCGCCACGATCTCGCGGCGCACATCGTCATGGGTGAAGCTGGTGCATTTGCACATGGTCTTGGGGCCGCTCTCCACCTCGTCGCCGAGAGTCAGCGCGAGCAGGCTCTCGACCAGCCCCGTGCAGGAGCCGCAGCTTGCCGAGGCCTTGCAGCCGGCGCGCACCGCATCGAGGCTGTGCGCGCCCCGGGCGATGCAGGAAACGACCTGGCCCTTGCTGACGCCGTTGCAGCCGCAAATCTCGGCATCGTCCGAGAGCGCCGCAACGGCCGCCTTAGGGTCCGCTTGCCCACCCCCCGAGGCGAAAGCCTGACCGAAGATGAGCATGTCGCGCAGGTCGGCGACATTCTCGCTTTTCCTCAGCAGGTCGAAATACCAGCTCCCGTCCGCCGTATCGCCATAGAGCACGGCGCCGACGATGCGCTCGTCTTGCAGGACCAGCCGCTTGTAGACGCCCCGGCTGGCGTCGCGCAGGACGATGTCCTCGCAGCCGGTGCCCGCGCCGGAGAAGTCGCCGGCGGAAAAGACATCGAGCCCGGCGACCTTGAGCTTGGTGGAGGTGACCGAGCCGCGATAGGGATTTTCCTTACCCACCAGGCCGTCCGCGAGACTGCGGCACATGTCCCAGAGCGGCGCGACGAGGCCATAGACATTGCCGTCATGCTCCACGCATTCGCCGACAGCGAGCACGTCCGGATCGGAGGTCACCATATGATCGTCGACCTTGATGCCGCGCCCGATCTCCAGCCCCGCCTCCCGCGCCAGCGCGACGGAGGGGCGGATGCCCACCGCCATGACGACCAGGCTCGCCGGAATCTCGCGCCCGTCCTTGAGGCGGACGCCTTCCACCTTGCCCTCGCCGTAAATCTCGGCGGTATCGGCGCCGGTGAGGATGGTCTGGCCGCGCCCTTCCAGCGCGGTCTTGAGCAGCCAGCCGGCCGCCTCGTCGAGCTGGCGCTCCATGAGCGTGGACATGAGGTGGATGACCGTCACCTTCATGCCGCGCAAGGTGAGGCCATGGGCGGCTTCCAGCCCGAGCAGGCCGCCGCCGATCACCACGGCGCTGCCGCCGCCCTGCGCCTCGCCGGCCTGGGCTGCCGCCAGCATCGTGTCGACATCCTTCATGTCGCGGAAGCTGATGACGCCGGGCAGCTCCTTGCCGGGCACGGGGATGATGAAGGGATCGGAGCCCGTGGCGATGAGCAGCTTGTCATAGCCGATGATCCGGCCCGCGCGGCTGGTGACGGTCCTGGCGGCGCGGTCGATGGCGGTGACGGGGTCGCCCGCGATCAGATCGATGCCGTTGCCCTCATACCAATCATGGCCGTTGATGACGATCTCGTCGAACGTCTTCTCGCCCGCGAGCACGGGGGAGAGCATGATGCGGTTGTAGTTCACATGCGGCTCGGCGCCGAAGATGGTGATGCGGTAACGCCCGGCATCGCGCGCCAGCAGTTCCTCGACCGCGCGGCAGCCGGCCATGCCATTGCCGACCACCACCAGATGCTCGCGCCTGTCGTCGCCCGTGGGGCGGAACGCGGCATGCGCCTGTGCCGCCTCGCCCGCGCTATTGCCGCCCCGATCGTCCTCAAAGTCCATGCTCGATGCTCCAAAACGAAAAAGCCGCCATCCGGGCTTCGGTGCGGGACCGAAACCTGGATGGCGGCTTTGCCATCACTCAGCGCCTTGGCGGCCCGTCGGCGGGCACGTCTTGGCTATGACATTGTCGGGCAGCATTGCCCTTCGCACTGCAACATGACGTGAAAATTTCAGCCGTGCAAGCGATTCCCTCAGTCCTGCGCAAATTTGAGCATCGAGGCCACCCATCTCTTCGCACACGCGAGCGGACCGGCCTCAGCAGATGAGACCGGCTCGCGTCGCTCCGAGATATGCGGGGCGTCAGAT
>CBIMKI010000282.1:0-2860 GCA_966244395.1 uncultured Sphingobium sp.
GAGGCGGCCATGGCCCGCCTGCTCGACGCGCTCACCGGCAAGGAAGCGAGCGAGGCCACGCGCCTCTCCTTCCGCCAGCGCATCGAGGCCGATCAGATGAACGATATCGAGGTGGAGGTCGAGGTCGTCGACACGCCCTCCATGCCGATGGAGATCCCCGGCCTTGGCGGCAATGTCGGCATGATTAATCTCTCCGACATCATGGGCAAGGCCCTGGGCGGCCAGCAGCGCAAGCGCCGCAAGATGCGCGTTGCCGATGCCTGGGACAAGCTGGTCGAGGAGGAGCAGGACAAGCGCCTGGATCAGGACGATGTCGCCCGCGTCGCCATCCAGTCGGCCGAGCAGAACGGCATCGTCTTCATCGACGAGATCGACAAGATTGCCGTCAGCGACGTGCGCGGCGGATCGGTAAGCCGCGAGGGCGTGCAGCGCGACCTCTTGCCGCTCATCGAGGGCACGACCGTCTCCACCAAATATGGCCCGCTCAAGACCGACCATATCCTGTTCATCGCATCCGGCGCCTTTCATGTCGCCAAGCCCAGCGATCTGCTCCCCGAGTTGCAGGGCCGCCTCCCCATTCGCGTGGAGCTGAAGGGCCTGACCGAGGAGGATTTCGTCGCGATCCTCTCCGACACAAAAGCTTCGCTGCCCGAGCAATATCGCGCGCTGCTGGCGACCGAAGGCGTTACCATCGATCTCGCGCCCGACGGCATACGCGCCATCGCGAAGATCGCGGCGAGCGTGAACGAGCAGGTCGAGAATATCGGCGCGCGCCGGCTCCAGACCGTGATGGAGAAGCTGCTGGAAGATGTGAGCTTCGAGGCGGACGGCCGCGCGGGCGAGACGATCCTGATCGACGACGCTTACGTGGAGCGCCAGCTCGCCGATATCGCCAGGGATACCGATCTCAGCAAATATATCCTCTGACCCCTATGCGCTCGCGGAGGCATCGGCGTCATCCACACAGGACAGATTCCAGCGAAACCGGCAATCAATCCAGATCGAGCTTCGCCACCGTCAGGAACAAGGCCTCCAGCGTCGGCAGAAATTCCGCCTGGTCGATGCGCAATGGCCCCGGATCGTTGAGCAGCGCATTGTTGAGCACGCTGTTGAACACCTGCACGGCCTGGCCGAGCCGATGCTCCTCGTCCTCCGTGAGCGGTCGTCCGCGCAAGTCGCCCAGGCGCCGCGAGAGCGCCTCGCGCCGTTTCGATCCCATCTCGCGGAAGGGCTCCCAAAAGGCGGGATTGTCCCAGCTGCGCTGGAGCGCCGCGCGCCAGAGATAGCGATTGGCCCGGATGCGGTCGAAGGCATCCTGGAGATACCAGTGGATCAGTTCCTTGCCACCCTGCGCCGGCGGCCAGGCACTGAGCGAGGCATAGCCCGTCTCAAGCCAGCGGTTGAGCAGCACGGTGAGGAAATCGTCCTTGCTGCCGAAGCGCTGATAGAAGACGCCCACCGACCGGCCAGCCTTTTTGGCGATGGCCGTGATGGAGACGGATTCCCAGCTCTGGTTGCGCAATATGTCCCACCCCGCATCGACGAAGCTCTGGCGGGTCTTGAAACTGCGCGATTGCTGGGGCTGAGGGAGATCAAGCTCGATGACAGCTTTCATGGTGGGGCCCTCTTATCCATTCATTTCGCGCAATTCCAGCGCTGTATCGCATCTTCGAGACGATGAAGATGACAAAGTCCAATTGACTTTCTCGTGCTGCGCGTTCGATCTATCATTCATCGCATATATGTGAAAGTATATTCATATTCTGAGTCGAAGGTGGCAGCTCGGGTCGCCAACGAGAATCGTTGAGGAGGGATGACCACCATGTCGATATCGCGGAGAGGCGTGCTTGGCGGCGCGCTGGGTGCCGGCGCCATGCTTGCGTCGAAAGACGTTCTGGCGGCCGAGCCGGGCCGGGCCCCGGCGGCAAGCGCAAAGCCCAACATCATCTACATCATGGCCGACGACATGGGCTATGGCGACCTGGGCTGTTACGGCAAGGTCTACCAGACGCCGAATATCGATCGCCTCGCCCAGGAGGGCATGAAGTTCACGCAGGCTTATTCGAACAGCGCCGTCTGCACCGCGACGCGCGTGGGTCTCATCACGGGCCGCTATCAGAATCGCTTCCGCGTCGGGCAGGAGGAGCCTCTGGGCGTCAATCCGGTGGGGCTCGAACCCGAGACGCCGACCATGCCGCGTTACATGCAGCAGATCGGCTATCGCACGGTGCTGGTGGGCAAGTGGCACATGGGCAACGCCCCCACTTATGGCCCGATGAAGAGCGGCTATGACCGCTTCTTCGGCCTCTACAGCGGCGGCAAGGATTATTTCGCACAGCCTCAGAACATGAATTCGGGCATGGTGGACGGCGACAAGCTGCTTGGCCAGCACCGCTATCTCACCGACGAGCTGGGCGACCGTGCCCTGCGCGAGATCCGCGAGGCGAAGGCCGACGGCGTGCCGCTGTTCATGAGCCTTCACTTCACGGCGCCGCACTGGCCCTGGGAGGGGCCCGAGGACATGCTGCTCTCCCAGCAGCATAATGGCGCCATCTTCATGGCCGAGGATGGCAGCATCGAGACCTTCCAGAAGATGCTGACCTCACTCGACATGAATGTCGGCAAGATCCTCCAGCTCCTTTCCGATCTCGATCTGGCCGAAAACAGCATCGTCGTCTTCACCAGCGACAATGGCGGCGAGCGCTATTCCAACGTCTGGCCGTTCACCGGCATGAAGACCGAGCTGCTCGAGGGCGGCATCCGCGTGCCCGCATTGGTGCGCTGGCCCGCGCGCATCAAGCCAGGCTCGGTCAGCGACCAGATCACCATCTCCATGGACTGGATGCCGACTTTCCTAGAG
>CBIMKI010000283.1:0-2833 GCA_966244395.1 uncultured Sphingobium sp.
CTTGCCGAACGTATAGCTCAGCGCCAGTCCGCCGGCATATTGGTCGCGCGAGCCCAGCGCCCGCGTGATCGGGGATTGCGCGGCATCGCCCACCAGCCGGTCGTAGCGCGCATAGCCGTGCAGGCTCCAGCGGTGCGAAAGCTGGCGGATGACGCCAAGCGTCGCGCCTGCTGCCTGCACACCGCCGGAGGGGCGGAAGGCGGGCAGGCCGCTCGCCTCCGCGTCGGCCGCCGTGACGCCGAAATAGGCGCGATGATAGCGATCGCCGCCGATGGTGAGGCGCGGCCCGGCCGAGATCAGCCAGCGGTCGCCGTCACGCAGCACCCAGTCGGCGCTCACTGCGCCTATCCAGGCCTTGTGCCCGCCGATCCCGCGCCGGGCCTCCGCTCGCAGCCGCAGCTGGGGCAGCGGATAATATTGGACGAAGCCGCCCACTTCGACGGTGAAACCGACTTCGTGCACCGGCGCGCCCAGGTCGCGCGTGCGGCGCTTGCCCTCCACGCCGAGCGAGGGTCCGATGCCGAAACCGTCCGCCTCGAACAGGGAGAAGCCGAAGGATTCGTCCGGCGCCTCGAACTCGAAGGCTTCGTCCCCGCGCGCCCGGTCCACTTCCACGAAGGGGCGCCAGGCCAAGCCGTCCGCGCCCGGAAATTGCGGCTTCACTTGGGGACCGAGCGCGACGCGCCAGCGGCTTTCCCCTCCCTGTTCGTCCTGGGCATGAGCGGGAAGGGGGAGCAGGGCCAGCATGACGGCTGGCATGGCGAATTTGAGCATTGATCCTCCGAGCAGGGCGATTGTTGCGCGTCTCGCGATTGTGGACGGCCTGCGCAACCCTTTGCGCGTCCTTCACGCAGGAATCGCGCTGCGCCGTCCCGGTTCCCCGCCGCGCGCTTCGCCATGCCTGCGGAGCGCGTCCGCTTGCGGACTTGGGCGCGCTCGCGTAGGGGCGCATGCTGAACGACACATATGCCTTGCCCCGCCCGGGCCGAGCGCCGTGGAGGCCCCGCTGCCTTTCTTCGCGCGCTCGGGAGGACGGAAAAGACCTGACCGGAAGCCCATGACCGACCAGCCCAGCCAGAAGACGGAAGACTATAAAAGCACGGTCTTCCTGCCGCAGACCGATTTCCCCATGAAGGCGGGGCTCGCGCAGAAGGAGCCGCAGATCGCGGCACGCTGGGCGGCGCAGGATCTTTACGGCAAGCTGCGCACACAGCGGAAGGGCCGCGAGCGCTTCATTCTCCATGACGGCCCGCCTTATGCCAATGGCGACATCCACATGGGCCACGCCATGAACAAGGTGCTGAAGGACATCATCGTCCGCGCCCAGACCCTGCTCGGCAGGGACGCGCCCTATGTGCCCGGCTGGGACTGCCACGGCCTTCCCATCGAGTGGAAGATCGAGGAGGCGTATCGCAAGAAGAAGCAGAACAAGGACGAGGTCCCACCGCAGGAGTTCCGCGCCCAGTGCCGCGCTTATGCGGACAAGTGGGTCGGCGTGCAGAAGGACCAGTTCAAGCGCCTGGGCGTCATGGGCGATTGGGACGACCCCTATCTCACCATGAAGTATGAGGCTGAGGCCGCCATCGTCGCGGAGCTGCTGAAGTTCGCGGAATCCGGGCAATTGTATCGCGGCGCCAAGCCGGTCATGTGGTCCCCCGTCGAGAAGACCGCTCTGGCGGAGGCCGAGGTCGAATATGAGGATGTCGTCTCGACCCAGATCGATCTCGCCTTCGAGATCGTCGAGGCGCCCAACGTGCCCGAGCTGGTCGGCGCCCATGCGGTGATCTGGACGACCACCCCGTGGACGATCCCCGTCAACCAGGCGATCGCTTATGGGGAGGGCATCGAATATGTGCTGGCCCAGCTAGATGGCCGGCGGTTCCTTGTCGCCAGGGAGCTGGTCGATGCGCTCGGTCAGCGCTTGGGTGATCTGCTTAGCGTTACCGGCGGTACGATTAAGGGCGCCCAACTTGCCGGCGCCGTCGCCCGCCACCCGATGCACCATCTCGGCGGCTTCTTCGCGCGGCCGCGTCCGTTCATCGCCGCCGATCACGTCACCACCGACGCCGGCACCGGCCTCGTCCACATGGCGCCCGATCATGGCGAGGAGGATTTCATCGCCTGCAAGGCCGTGGGCATCGATCCGGTCTTCGCCGTCACCGACGATGGCCGCTATCGCGACGACTGGCTCTGGCTGGCCGGCCAGGGCAGCGTCATCAACACGAAGTTCAACGGCCCCGAAGGCCCGATCCTCACGGACCTGCGCGAAGCCGGCGCCCTGCTCTCGGCAGGCGAGTTGCGCCACAGCTATCCGCATAGCTGGCGCTCCAAGGCGCGCATCATCTACCGCTGCACGCCGCAATGGTTCATCCCCATGGTCAAGGCGGCCAAGGCGTCCGACTTCGTGTTGCCCAGCCTCATGGCCGGCGTCGGCGCGGGCATCGCGCTTGCCGTCAATCCCGCCACGCCCGATCACACGATGACCAACGGCCCCACGCTGCGCGAGGTCGCGCTGGACGCCATCGAGCACACGCGCTGGGTGCCCGCCCGGTCGCGCAACCGCATCCACGCCATGGTCAGCGACCGGCCGGACTGGGTCATTTCCCGCCAGCGCGCCTGGGGCGTGCCCATCGCGCTCTATGTTCACCGCCAGAGCGGCGACTATCTCAACGACCCGGCCGTCAATGCCCGCATCGTCGAGGCCTTCCGGCAGGGCGGCGCGGACGCCTGGTTCGGCGCGGACCATCAGGCGCTGCTCGGCCCGGATTATGCGCTCGCCGACTATGAGGTGGTGAACGACATTCTCGACGTCTGGTTCGACAGCGGCTCGACG
>CBIMKI010000284.1:0-2812 GCA_966244395.1 uncultured Sphingobium sp.
CTGGAGATCAGCGCGGATGAGGTGATCGTGTATCGCGTCGATCCTTCGACCGGCCTGCTCGCCGCAGCCTGAGGCGCTTCAGGGGCGCAATCGCGCGAGCAGCGCCGCGGCTGCCGCGCTGACGTCCGTCCATGTCGCCTCGAAGCCATCCTCGCCGCCATAATAAGGGTCTGCGACCGCCTGCCCCGCGCGTCCTGTCACCAGATCGAGCAGCAGTCCCGTTGCGGCGGGCGCGCCCGGCGGAGCGATATGCCGGATACCGGCGAGATTTTCATGATCGAGCGCGAAGATATGCGTGAAGCGCGTGAAGTCCGCCGCGACGATCTGCCGCGCGCGCAGATCCGCAATATCGACGCCATGGCGCGCGGCCGTGCGAATAGCGCGGGGATCGGGGGCCTTGCCGGCATGCCAGTTGGCCGTGCCCGCCGAATCCACGTCGACCGCCAGGCCGGCCGCGCTCGCCGCATGGCGAAAGGCGCCCTCCGCCAGTGGGGAGCGGCAGATGTTGCCGAGACAGACGAAAAGGACGGCGGGCCGGCCGTTCGGAAGGGAATGCGCGATCATGGCCCGCCCATAGCATGTTCACTGCGCACTTCACCTGCCGCGTGGGCACCTACAGGAAAAGTTCGTGCCAGCCAAAGATCGGTATCTTGAGAATTGTCCACTGCGATCGTAGATAAAGGCTTCAGGTACGGAACTTCCAAGCTCCGGCGCCTGAAACGCGGCTTTTGATGTGAGTCAGCTTGCTCCGCGTCACCAACGGCTAAAGCGCACGAACCCTACGCGACAACGCCGGATTCGTGCTCCATGATGGAGAAACGACATGGCATTGACCAGCAAGATCAACCGGCGACCGCAATCCGGAAGAGGGCAGGGCCGCTACGCGCCGCTGCCGCATCCGTCCTGGCGGCTGGCCACGACGCCGCCCGTCGCGGCAGAAGCCAGGATCGGCAGCGCCTCGGAATTCTGGAGCAAGCTGGGCCTCTAGACGCCCCATGAAGCAAGCGCTCATCATCCGCCATGTGCCCCATGAAGGGGTTGCGGGCTATCGCCAGCCGATCGAAGCGGCGGGCTATGCGATCGATCGCATCGACGTTTGCGACCCCGGCTTCTCCGGCATCGATCTGTGCGAGCCGGATCTGCTCATCATGATGGGCGGTCCGATGGGTGTCTATGAGCAGGACTGCCATCCCTGGATCGGCTGCCAGATGCGCCGCCTTGCACGGCGGATGGAGGCGGACCGGCCGACGCTGGGCGTTTGCTTCGGCGCGCAGATGATGGCGGCGGCATTGGGCGCGCATGTCTACGCCGGACCATATAAGGAAGTAGGCTTTCACCCGGTTCGCGTGCACAACACCGTTCCCGGCAATCCATTGGAGGGCCTCCGGGACGTGCCCATCCTCCACTGGCATGGCGACACCTTCTCGCTGCCGGAGGGGGTCGAACTGTTGGCTTCGAGCCATGTCTATGCGCATCAGGCCTTTCGGCGTGGCGCCAATATCCTCGCGCTGCAATTCCATGCCGAGATGGGAGAGGTCGAGCGCTTCCATGACTGGATCGAGGCGTGGCCCGAATCGGTGGAAGCGGCGGGGAACGATGTTCATGGCCTGCGCGCCGCCCATGACTTGCATGGTCCGCGCGCCGTGGCGGCCGGCCGGGCGATGATCGCGCGCTGGCTCGGAGGGCTGGCCTGAGCGCATGCGGCGCGGCGCCCTTGCGCCGGACCGATCGCCGGGGCAACTTCGCGCGGCCATGGACGTTGCCCAGGAGATGTTGACCCATTTTCCCATCGCGCTCGGCGTGATGCTGGCAAGCTGGCTGCTTGGCCGGGCGCTCGGCGTCGCGAGCGTGCCCGCCATGTGGCTGGGCTGGTTCGCCGGTGCATGCGCGTGCTTCATGCGCGAGGTGACGCAGCACGAATATCGCTGGATCGACGCTTTCGGGGGTGGCCGGCGGGCGAACATGCCGCCTCTGGAGGGCCTCAAGATCTGGGAATGGAACAGCCACTCGCTGATCGAGACGGCAGGTGCGCTCGGCCTCGCGGCGCTGGTTGCGCTCGCCATCGGTAGATGGACCTGAAGACAAGCGCCTTTTCCATACGCCGGAGCACTTGACCGGGCCGGCATGCCCCCCTAAAGGGCGCTTCGTCTCTGCGGCGGCACAGGATGCCGCCCGTCGGATGGCCCCTTCGTCTAGCGGTTAGGACGCGGCCCTTTCACGGCTGAAACACGGGTTCGATTCCCGTAGGGGTCACCATATACCGATTTTCGGCGCGGAATTCCGCATTTCAGCCTTTCTTCACCCAGCTGCTGGTACAGCGCATAGGTACAGTGGAGAAGAAATGGCACAGATGGCGACGCCGTAGAGGCATCCCAGAGCGGCACCTGCTATATTCATAGGCAGATATCCGGGGCCCTGCGCGGATCGTTCGCTGGCAAAGCGCTCTACAAATTATCCCTGCACACAAAGAACCTTGCGGAGGCCTCACGCCTCTTCGCTCATTCGAGCGCCCACGGGCACGATTGCTCGCAATCATCAGACGAGAGGCGCCTGCTCGAAAACTCAAGGGCGACGATGCTGATACCCAAATTGTCTGGCCCGCAAATTTAATATCGCGCAAGACTTACAATCGATGAGGAATGATGTTATATCGATCTCGCTGAACGTCGCATTTGACGGATATTGGGCCGCTTCGGCTCACCCTTTGTCCCATGATTAGCTTCTAAAGCCGGGATGCGCGGATGATTGCGCATGCCCGTTGACCATTGGGACAAGGAATCCGCCATGATTACCGGAACTGTTAAATTCTTCA
>CBIMKI010000285.1:0-2760 GCA_966244395.1 uncultured Sphingobium sp.
GCCGACTGCGCCCTGGGAGACGGCGGGCAACATGGTGTCGACGGGAATGGCGTGGCCGACCGCGCTCTGGCCGAGGCGATCGAGCCCGGCGGCGGCGAGCAATGTCGCGTCCATCTCGCCCGCTTCGACGCGGGCAAGGCGCGTGGCGACATTGCCGCGCAGAAGCGTGGTCTGGAGGTCCGGCCGCAGCGCCTTGAGCTGCGCGGCGCGGCGCGGCGAACTGGTGCCGATGACGGCGCCCTGCGGCAGCGCGTCGATGGACGGCGCGCCGATCAGCCGATCCTCCACCGCCGCGCGCGGCAGCATGGAGGCGATACGGATCGCCTCGGGGCGGATCGTCTCCACATCCTTCATCGAATGGACCGCGCAATCGATCTCGCCTTCCAGCAGGGCGCGGTCCAGCTCCTTGGTCCAGAGCGCCTTGCCGCCCAGATCGGCCAGCGCGCGGTCCTGGATGCGGTCGCCGCTCGTCGTCACGGTGACGATGCGAATCGCCTCGCGCGGCCAGCCATGCGCGGCGATCAGCGCCGCCACCGTCAGCTCGGCCTGGGCGAGAGCGAGGGGCGAACCGCGCGAACCGAGTCGGAAAGGCGTGGCGGGGCTGGGGGCGATGTCGGTCATATGCAGCTTGCTCTAGCCGCGCGGCAGGCTAGAGGAAAGGCAATGCCCATCATTCTCGGCCTTGAATCCAGTTGCGACGAGACGGCTGCGGCGCTGGTGACGCATGATCGCGCGATTCTCGCCCATCGTCTCGCCGGCCAGGAAGCGCAGCATCGGCCCTATGGCGGCGTCGTGCCGGAGATCGCGGCGCGCGCGCATGTCGAGGCGCTGGTGCCGCTGGTCGAGGCGGCGCTGGAGGATGCCGGCCTCACCCTCGCCGATGTGGACGCCATTGCCGCGACGGCGGGGCCGGGGCTCATCGGCGGCGTCATGGTGGGCCTCGTCACCGGCAAGGCGCTGGCCCATGCCACCGGCAAGCCGCTCATTGCGGTCAACCATCTGGAGGGCCATGCGCTCTCGCCGCGTCTCGCCGCGCCGAACCTCGCTTTTCCCTATCTGCTGCTGCTCGTCTCGGGCGGCCATTGCCAGCTGCTCGAAGTGCGCGGCGTGGGCGACTATCGGCGCCTCGCCACCACCATCGACGATGCGGCGGGCGAGGCCTTCGACAAGACCGCCAAGCTGCTCGGCCTGGGCCATCCCGGCGGACCGGCCGTGGAGGCACTGGCGCGCGAGGGCAATGGCCGGGCCGTGCCGCTGCCGCGCCCGCTGGTCGGCACGGCCGAACCGCATTTCTCCTTCGCGGGCCTGAAGAGCGCCGTCATGCGCGCCGTCGACTCGGGCCAATGGTCGGCGGCGGACATTGCCGCGAGCTTCCAGCAGGCCGTGGTGGACTGCCTTGTCGACCGCACGAAGCGCGCGCTGACGGTGGCCGATGCGCCCAGTGCGCTGGTGGTGGCGGGCGGCGTCGCGGCCAATGGGGCGGTGCGCGCGGCACTTCAGGCCCTGGCGGCGGAACATGGCCTGCCGTTCATCGCGCCGCCGCTCTGGCTCTGCACGGACAATGCGGCGATGATCGGCTGGGCTGGCGCGGAGCGCTTCGCCATGGGCCTGACCGACGATCTCTCCTTTCCGGCCCGGCCGCGCTGGCCGCTTGACCCGGAGGCGCCGGCCGTGCGCGGCGCAGGAGTGAAGGCATGAAGAGCGAAACGGTCGGCATCATCGGCGGCGGCGCCTGGGGCACGGCACTGGCGCAGGTTGCAGCGAGCGGCGCGCGCGACGTGCTGCTCTGGGCGCATGAGGCCGATGTGGTCGAGGCGGTCAACAGCCGGCACGAAAACCCGCTGTTCCTCCCCGGCGTGCCGCTCTCGCCGCGCATCCGCGCCACCGGCGACATGGCTGAACTGGCGGGCTGCGCGGCCAATCTGGTGGTGACGCCAGCGCAGCATATGCGCGCCGTGCTCGGCCAGCTGCCGCAGGCGGGCCAGCCGCTGCTGCTCTGTTCCAAGGGCATCGAGGCGGGCAGCCTCAAGCTGCTGCACGAAGTCGCGGCGCAGGTCCATGCCGGTTCGCCCGTCGCCGTGCTCTCCGGCCCCACCTTCGCGCATGAGGTCGCCGCCGGCCAGCCGACCGCCGTGACGCTCGCGGCCGAGACCGAGGCGCAGGCGCAGGCGCTGACCGCGCTCATCGCCCGCCCCCATTTCCGGCCCTATTGGTCGACGGACCTGACCGGCGCGGAGATCGGCGGCGCGGTCAAGAATGTGCTCGCCATTGCCTGCGGCGTAGTGGAAGGCGCGGGACTCGGCCAGAATGCCCGCGCCGCGCTCATCTCGCGCGGCTTTGCGGAGATGACGCGCTTTGGCCTCGCCCTCGGTGCCCGGCCGGAGACGCTGGCCGGCCTTTCGGGCCTGGGCGACCTCGTCCTCACCTGCTCCTCCACCAGCAGCCGCAATTTCTCGCTGGGCCTCGGGCTTGGCCAGGGCCAGGCCGCCCGCACTCTGCTGACCGACCGCCGCACCGTGGCGGAGGGGGCGTTTACCGCGCCCGTGCTGTGCGAGGCGGCGGCCAGGTACAATGTCGACATGCCGGTGACGCAGGCCGTCTGCGCTCTGCTCGACGGCAGCCAGAATGTCGCCGACGTCATCGGCGCGCTCCTCTCCCGTCCGCTCCGCGCCGAGTGACCTTGACCGACATCTTTGCTCTGCGGCGGCTTTGCGCTTATGATCGCGCCGTGACGGTCAATGGGCCGCGCGCAGGGGAGCG
>CBIMKI010000286.1:0-2757 GCA_966244395.1 uncultured Sphingobium sp.
CCGGTGGGGCGCGGCGGCCACCCAGGGGCCCCCCCCACGCGGGGCGGCCCCGTGCGCCGTCCCGCTGGGCCAACGGCGGTTATGGCTCAATGGCCGCTCCCACCCCAAGCCGCCCTTCAAACCAGCCGACGATACCCGCCGCCCGGCGAACCTTGCGCACCTCATCCCCGGTCCTCGGAAACAGGGCAGCCCCCACGCCGAAAGCGCCGAGCCGCCCCGCTCTTCAAGCCGCCAGCCTCAGACGAGGTTCGCCTTGTACATCGTGATAAGCTCGCTCCATGCCTTCTCGGCCTGTGCCTCATTATAGGCCTGGCTGCCCGGCACGCACCAGCCATGGGCGGCGGGATAGACCTCGACTGTCGCCGTCTTGCCGGCCGCCTTGAAGGCATCCTTGAGGATGGTCTTGGAGGCGGGCTGCTGCGCATCGTCATTCTGCGCGATGGCCACGAGGAACGCGGCCTTGGCCTTCGGGATGAGCAGATGCGGGCTGTTGGGCGTCTCGGTGGTGAGGCCGCCGCCATGGAAGCTGCCGATCGCGCCGATCCGGTCCGGCATTGCCGCCGCGGCGCGGAAGCAGAAGGAACCGCTCATGCAATAGCCCTGCGCGCCGGCCTTCTTGCCTTTGGCCGTCTGCGGCTGGGCGTCGAGGAAGGCGATGAGCGCCTTGGCGTCATTGTCGATGCCCTGGTCGCTGATCGCCTGGCGATAGCCCATGAGCTGCCCGAAGGCCTCGCGATTGCTGAAATCCACCGTGCCTTCGACCACCGGCGCCTTCTTGCTGCGGTAGAAGGGATTGGGGACGATGACGACATAACCCTGCGCCGCGAGCCGGCGTCCCATGTCGCGGAAGACCGGGCGCAGGCCGAGAATGTCCGGCCACATGATGACGGCCGGCCAGCTGCCGGTGCCGCTCGGATAAAAAAGGGCCGCGTCACAGGTGCCGTCCGGCGTCGTGACGTTCACATCCTTCTCCACGACCGTTTCGGCCGCCGCGGCCGCGCTGGCCGCGAAACCGGCGGCGAGCGCGCCCGTTTTCATGAAGGACCTGCGGGAGAGGCTCCAATCCTCGATAATGCCCGGATTAATGTCTGCGTCGCACATGCCGAATCCCTCCTTGTCATTCCCGTCGATTTTTCGCGAAATGCTCTGCCGCCGCCTCCCGCCTGTCAAGTGCGGGCCGCGCGCCCTCGCCCGTCCGTGCCTCTGCCGCGCCCTATTGAAGCGTCGCGATCAGGGCCTGCACCTCATCGTCCTCCACCGCATCGGGGTGGACCACGCGGCGCACTTCGATGGCGGGGATGGGGTCGACGAAAGGCAGGCGCCGCAGCCCGGGCGCCGATCCGATCCGCGCCGCCGCCGCGCCGAACAGCGGAAGCACCCCCGCTCCGTCCCGCGCGCGCTCGGCGAGCTGACCATAATCGTCCGTCTCCAGCGCGACGGGCATGGCACCCAGTCCCGCGCCCGAGAGGCAGGCATCGACCAGCGGCCGCAGCCGGTTCGTCGCCGAATAAGTGAGCAGCGCTTCCCCCGCTATGTCGTCCCGGCCGACGAACTCCAGCGACGCGAGCGGATGATCCCGCCCGACATAGAGCGACCAGCGCTCGCTCCAGAGATAATCGGACGGGAAGACCCGCGTCGCCCCCAGCGCGTAGAAATAGGCCATGGTGACACGCGCCTCGGACAGGGCGAGCGCCACGCGGTCGGCCACGAAGCAGCTCACGTCGATCGACACCGGCCGATGCGGAAATGCATCCTCGAAGGCGGCGAGCTTGCTCTGGAACCGGGCCAGGATGGAGGGATGGATGCCGATGATGATCGGCTGATCCGACCGCCCGCGCGCCCGCCTGTCCGCCGGCGCGGACGTAGCGGGCGCATCGGCGGCGGGCGCGGCGGCCTGCGCCTCGGCCGGAGTCGCCAGCGGGTCCGCACTGGCCGGCGCGGCCTCGTCCGGCGTCGCGGCGCGGACATGATCGCGCATGGTGAGCACCAGCGCATCGCAATCGGCCAGGATGATGCGCGCCCTTGCCAACGCGGCATGACCCGCAGCCGCCAGTGTCGCCTTGCCACCCCGCGCGCGCTCGAACAGGCTGACGCCAAGCCGCGTCTCGAGCTGCTTGATATGATCGCTGATCGCCACCTGCGACACGCCCAGGGCGCGCGCCGCCGCGCGAAAGCTTCCTTCGCGGGCGATGGCGTCCAGCGCTTCGAGTTGACGCAAGGTGGGGCGTTCCATTGCGATAGGCTTATGCTTGTCGCGTTACGAGTCAATGGCACTGTGCATGGCCGGATTCGCCCCGCCCGTCTCAATGCGCCTTTTCGTGCGCCTTCATTCGGGCGCGCAGATAGTCGGCCAGCACGATCGCCTGATTATGTTCGCGGTCATGCGCGCCATAGAGCAGGGTCAGCCGCCCGGTATCGGCAAGTGCCAGCAGGCTTTTGACTGCCGCGCCATTGTCATCCAGCTCCTTCTCGTAGCGTGCGCGGAAGCTATCGAAACGGGCGGGATCATGGCCAAACCACCCGCGCAGCGCCGCCGTGGGCGCAACGTCGCCAAGCCACAGGTCGAGCGCCGCTGAGGCCCGGCTGACGCCGCGCGGCCACAGCCGGTCGACCAGCACGCGCGTGCCGTCGGTCGGCGCGGGTTTCTCATAGACCCGCTTGATGCGGATGTCCGGCCCTCTAATGATCCGCGGGGGCCCGATCCCGATCACGATGCCTATCCGATCCAGCCGGGCGGATCGCTCGCCGGTAATGAAT
>CBIMKI010000287.1:0-2727 GCA_966244395.1 uncultured Sphingobium sp.
GACGGCCGTCACGCCGGCGGGATCGATCCAGGCGCCGCCCTGCCAGTTGCCAGGCGCGCCATCGCCGTGGAGAATGCCGAGAAGGGCCGCGACCATCCGCTCCAGCAGGTCGGCGACCGATGCAGGCAGCTCCTTGCGCCGCGCGTCATAGACCGCAGCCAGCATGGAGAGCAGCATGATGCCCTCGATCTGCTCCTGCGGCGAGCGCGAGATGATGCCGCCGTCGCTGCTGAAGGCGGCTTCCAGCGCGCGCTTGAGCCCTGCCTCGCCGAAGATCTGGCGGGGCTCGCCGCCCGGCAGCAACAGCCCGGCGGCAATGATGCCGGCCCAGGCCGCGACGCGGGGCAGGCCGATCGGCGCCTTGTCCGCGCTGCGATCGAGATGGCGGGCGGTGCGGGCGATGCAGTTGAGGACGAGGCTGCGATAAACCAGGTCCCCGCTCGAAAGGATGAGCGGCGAATAGGTCGTCCAGTTGAGAATGCGCCAGCCGGCATTGTCGGCGCGCCAGGCCGGCTCGCTCGGCGTCTCTGCATGGACGGCGAGCCAGGCACGCATCTGAGCTTCGGCCACTGGTACTGCATTGTCGAGCGTCGTCGCGGCGGCGAGATCGGCGAGCCAGCGGAAGCGGTGCAGATAGTCCCGGAAGGCCTCGGGCTGATCGATGCGCCGATAGTCCAGGCCCTGTACCGGCTGCTTCATGCCGCGATGGAGGAAATGGCCGGCCCGCAGCGCCTTGCCGGCGCGCGCGTCGCCCGCCAACACCTCGCGCGGCACGGCGAGGAGCTTGAGCGGATATTTGCCCTTGAGCCGCATGGTGTGCAGCGGCGTTGCCCAAGTGAGGCGATAGAAGTGATTGGCGAGGCGTTCGGTGAGCGACAAGCCACGATCGTCGCCGACGCGGATGAGGCGCTTGCCGCGCTCGATGCCGTCCTCGTCGGGCAGCTCCGGATCGCGGGCCTCCAGCTTTGGCAGAGTGCGCGGCCGGGCGGTCATGACTCCCTCAATCTCCTGATATTCTCGGCATAAGCGGTCGGCCCACCCCGGAAAGTGGCCGTGCCGGCGACGAGAACATCAGCGCCGGCGGCGATAACGCGGGGTGCGGTCGTAGCGTCGATGCCGCCATCGACTTCCAGCGCGATTTCGCGACCCGTCTTGTCGATCGCCTTGCGCACCGCTTCGATCTTGCGCAATTGGCTCTCGATAAAGCTCTGGCCGCCGAAACCGGGATTGACGCTCATGACGAGGACGAGGTCGATGTCGTCGATGAGGTAATCGAGCATCTTGGCCGGTGTGCCGGGGTTGAGCGAGACACCGGCCTTCTTGCCGAGCGCCTTGATCCGCTGCACCGTGCGGTGGATGTGTGGCCCCGCCTCGGGATGGACCGTGAGGATGTCCGCGCCGGCCTCTGCAAAGGCATCAAGGAAGCCATCGACCGGTGAGATCATGAGATGCACGTCGAGCGGCTTCGTCGTGTGTGGCCGCAGCGCTTTTACCACCATTGGGCCGATGGTGATGTTGGGCACATAATGGCCGTCCATCACGTCGACATGGATCCAGTCCGCGCCTGCCGCGTCGACGGCCCGCACCTCTTCCCCGAGCCGCGCGAAATCGGCTGACAAGATGGAGGGTGCGATGCGAACCGGAGATACCATGGCTAGTATGGATTAAACCTGCGATTCTGCCTGTGCAACTGCGTGAGGTGCCCTGGGGGGCGCCCCTGCGGATAAAGTTGTGGATGGATTGCCCAACCGTCCCGAACTCAAGTCAACGGCGCTCCATAAAGGCGCGGATATTGCCGTCAAGGCTGCCTGACCCGGTTCAGCATGGCAGTGCGACGCAATGTGTCCAGCCGTGGAACAGTCCAGCTCGGCGGGCGGTGCGGCGGCATCGGCGGGCCGTTCACCCGCTTTTATGATTTGCGGTCTAATGTGGCGCCTTCAGATGCAGCAGATGGGGCGGCAGATGGATTTCAATGAAATGACGGGTGCCACGCGAACGGTATCGGGCGCTGGCGCGCCCATGACGTCGCGGGGCATTGCGAAGAGTGAGGCGCTGGATTTCGTCGCCTTGATGGCGAAACTCAAGGAAGAGGCATGCAAGACGCCCGAGCAGCGGGCGCGCGAAGGCGTGCTCAAGAAGCATGACCTCAGCGAAGAGGATTATCGCCGCTTGCCGCCGGACAAGCGTGCCGGCATCGATGCCGAGATTGCGCAGGCTGTGCGCCGCGTCGCCGAGCAGCGCCGCGCGACGATGGCGGCCCGCAATGGGGCGGCGGTCTGATAATGGCCATACGCATGGTCATCGGATGGCATCCACCCAGTGCACGGATCACGCTTTGAATGTCAACAGCGCTACGTAGAAGCCGTCGAGACCACCATCTTCCGCCAGCATGCCGGGCAGCGTGCGGATTTCGCCGGCGTTCGGCGCGGTGACGCCCTCGGGCAATGCGGTCGGGTCGATGGGAAGGCGTTTGATATTGTCCCGGCGCGCGAGCAGGGCGGCGATCTGCGCTTCGCCTTCTTCGGGTTCCAGGCTGCAGGTCGCGTAGACCAGATGGCCGCCGGGCTTCAGCCAGTCGAGCGCGCGATCGAGCAAGGTTGCCTGGATTTCCGCCATCTCTCCGATCTGGCGCGGGCCGATGCGATGCAGTACGTCCGGATGGCGGCGGAAGATGCCCGTCGCGCTGCACGGGGCGTCGAGCAGGATAGCATCGGCGGGCTCCGGCGG
>CBIMKI010000288.1:0-2718 GCA_966244395.1 uncultured Sphingobium sp.
GCGGGTGTTACCCATCTGGCGGTGCCGTTCCTCGCGCTCGGCCATCTTGGCGGCGATGAATTCGGGCCCGGTGCGGGGCATGATCTCGGTTTCGAAGCGCTTGACCAGCTGGTCGAACAGCGCCCTGTCGCCGGTGAGATAGCGCGCCTCGAGCGTGGCGGTGCGAACGGTCATGTCGGAGCGCGCCATGCGGATGCAGTCGTCCACCGAGCGGACGGCGTGGCCGACCTTCTGGCCGAGGTCCCACAGCATGTAGAGGATGTATTCGGTGATCTGCTCGCCCCACGGCGTCTGCTTGTAGGGGAGGATGAAGAGCAGGTCGATGTCCGAGCCCGGCGCCAGCGTGCCGCGGCCATAGCCGCCCACCGCGGCAAGCGCGATCAGCTCGGCGCCCGACGGGTTGTCGACTGGATAGACCTCGCGCACCGCATAGAGGTGGATGGCGCGGATGATCTCGTCCTCGGCCGCGGCGAGGTTCATGGCACAGCGCGTGCCGCGGCCATTGGCCTTGAGCTCGGCCTCGGCGCTGGCACGCGCATCGGCCAGCACGTTCTTGAGATAAGCCAGCACCTTGGCCCGCGCCTCGGCCGATTTCGGGGACTCGTCCCCCACCTCCGTCCTGATGTGGGCAAGGATCGTGTCGGCCGTCACGAGGTGAAAACGCGGGCGTTCAAGTTCGGCGAGCTGCATCACGGATTTTCTTAAGCTCGTAGATGAGGTCGATCGCCTGCCGGGGAGTCAGATCATCGGGGCGGACCTGGTCGATCCTGTCATATAGGGGATTAACGGCAGCCTTCGGAGGGGGTGGCTGGTGCGCAAAGAGCGGTAGATCGTCTAGCACGGCCCCCTTGCCGCCGGAAGAGCGCTGTTCGAGCACGTCGAGCACCTGCCGGGCCCGCGCGAGCACGCCCTCGGGCAATCCGGCGAGCTTCGCCACCTGAATGCCGTAGGAGCGGTCGGCGGCGCCATCCGCCACTTCGTGCAGGAACACCACCTCGCCCTCCCACTCCCGCACCTTCATGGTGTGGTTGCTGACCCGATCGAGCGTCTTCGAGAGCGCCGTCATCTCGTGGAAGTGCGTCGCGAACAGCGCCCGGCAGCCGGTCTGGTCGTGCAGCGCCTCGACCGAGGCCCAGGCGATGCTCAGGCCATCAAAGGTGGCGGTCCCGCGCCCGATCTCGTCCAATATAACGAGTGATCTCGACGTAGCGCGGTTGAGGATCGCGGCCGTCTCGACCATCTCGACCATGAAGGTTGAGCGGCCGCCGCCGATATCGTCCGAGGCGCCGACGCGCGAGAACACCCGGTCCACCACCCCGATGTGTGCGCTCGTCGCCGGAACGAAGCTGCCCATCTGCGCCAGCACCGCAATGACAGCGTTCTGCCTCAGGAACGTCGACTTGCCGCCCATGTTCGGGCCCGTCACCAGCCACAGCGCCCCGCCCGACAGGTCGCAGTCGTTCTCGACGAACACTTCGCCCGCCGCCCGCACATTGCTCTCGACCACCGGGTGCCGCCCACCCTCGATGGCGAACTTCAGCGACCCATCGACAACCGGCCGGCAGAAATTCCGCGTCGTCGCGAGCTGCGCCAGACCCGCCGCCACATCGAGCGCCGCCAGCGCATCGGCGATGGCGCGCAGCCGATCGGTCTCGGCCAGCACCGCCCCGGCGAGCCGGGTGAAGATCGCCTGCTCGATAGCAAGGCTCGCATCATGCGCCTTGGCGATCCGGCCTTCGAGCTCCGCCAGTTCCTTGGTGGTGAAGCGCATGGCATTGGCCAGCGTCTGGCGGTGGATGAAGGTGTCGCGATGCGGCGGCTCCAGCAGCCTCGTGCCATGCGCCTGCGGCACCTCGACGAAATAGCCGAGCACGCCATTGTGCCTTATCTTCAGCGACTTGACGTCCGTCTCGTCGATCAGCCGCGACTGCAGCGCCGCCACGACCGCCCGCGTCTCCGACGCCAGCAGCCGCTCGGCATCGAGCGTCGCGTCATAGCCCTTAGCGACAAAGCCACCATCGCGCGCCAGGAGCGGCGGCTCCTCGTCGATCGCCGCGAGCAGCTCCGAGGCGAGCGTCGCCGGCGCATCCTCGAGCGTCGCGGTGATCGCCGCGAGCTCCACGGGAGCCTCCGCGAGCGCCGCCAGCCGCTGCGCCAGCGCCGTCGCGCCGCCGATGGCCACCGCCACCGCCCGCAGGTCGCGCGGACCGCCGCGTTCGAGCGCCAGCCGCGTCAGCGCCCGGGTCAGGTCCGGCACCGCCTTGAGGTCCGTGCGCAGCCGCTGCGTCAAGAGCCCGTCTTCGACCAGCGCCTCGACCGCATCGAGCCGCGCGTTGATCTCGCCCGCGTCGGCCAATGGTGCCGCGAGCCGCCGCGCCAGGAGGCGCGAGCCCGGCGGCGTCACGCAGAGGTCGATCTCGGAGCGCAGCGCGCCCTTCTCCTGCCCCCGCTGCGTCACCAGCAGTTCCAGCGAGGCGCGCGTCGCCGCGTCGATCGCCATGTGCCCCGCGACCCGCTCCTCCGACGGTGGCCGCAGCGCCACCGGCACGCCCTTCTGGCTCTCGCGCACATAGTCGCAGAGCGCCCCGAACGCCGCCCGTCCCACGACTGCCTCGGTCACCTCCCGCCAGCGCCCTGCCGCGCGCGCGTGGTCGAGCGCCTCGGCCGTCGACCCGTGCTCCGCGCACCAGCGGGCCGCCGTCACGTGCAGGTCCGGCA
>CBIMKI010000289.1:0-2595 GCA_966244395.1 uncultured Sphingobium sp.
CTCCACGGATGCGAAGGCGCCGCGGCCCGCGCGGCTGGTGGCGCTGGACGCCGCGCTCGCCGCCCTGATTGCGGCGCATGGGCCGGATGCAGCGGCGGTCGAGGAAGTGTTCGTCAATGCCAATCCGCAATCGACGCTCAAGCTCGGGCAGGCGCGCGGTGTCGTGCTGCTGGGCGCGGCGCGCGGCGGCATGCCGGTGGGGGAATATGCCGCGCGGCTGGTCAAGAAGGCGGTGACGGGCGTGGGCAATGCCGGCAAGGACCAGGTGCATGCCATGGTCGCGCGGCTGCTGCCCGGCGCCATCATCGCCGGGCCGGACGCCTCCGACGCGCTGGCCGTCGCGATCACCCACGCGCATCTGCATGCGAGCCGGGCAGCCGGACTGGTCTGAGCGGCAGAGCCATTCGCGCGACCATTCCTGCTGTGCGCTGGGCTCCTGCTTCCGGGAAGCACGGGGTCTCAGCCTAGCTCCGCCCCCAGAACAGAAACGCCACGGCGCCCATCAGGCAAAGGACGGCGCCCAGATGCCGCCATTCCAGCGGCTCGCCCAGCACCGTGACCATGAACACGCCGAACACGCCGAGCGCGATTGCCTCCTGCGCGATCTTGAGCTGGCCCGCGCTCCAGCCGCTCGCATAGCCGATGCGGTTGGCGGGGACGGCGAAGCAATATTCGAAGAAGGCAATGCCCCAGCTGATGAGGATGACCAGCAGCAGCGGCTTGGACATGCCGCCCTTCAGGTGCCAGTACCAGGCCGTCGTCATGAGGACATTGGAGAGAAGCAGCAGGGCGATCGTGGGCATGATGCGACCATGCCAGCGCCGCGGCCGCCGCGCCATCGGCAAAACAGGGATGGAAAGGACCGCAGCGGGATAACAGGGTCCGGCGACGGCAGTCGCTGCCGCCACCGGAAAAAGCGTCAGTCGCCGGATGAGCGCTCCAGCAGGCACTGGAGCAGATCGCAGCATTTCGCGAGCTGGGCATCGTCAATGCCCTCCAGCAAGGTGGTGCGCTCCACATCGATCACCGGCTTGATCTGCTCGACCATCCGGCGGCCCGCATCGGTGATGGACACCAGCCGCGAGCGCCCGTCGCGCGGATTGTCGATGCGGCTGATGAGCCCGTCCTTCTCCAGCCCGTCCAGAACGCGCACCAGCGTCGGCCACTGGACGTTGAGGCGCACGCCGATGTCCGTCATCGTCGCGGGCTGCTCGCCAAAGGCGATGACGAACAGCGTCTGCCAGCGCGCGCGGCTCTGGCCGGTCGAATTGCGCAGGACATTGTCGATATGCGTGCCCCAGGTACGACCCGACATCACCAGCAGCCGCGACAGGCGATATTCCAGATCGCGCCGCGAATTGGGCGGATAATGATCGTGATAAAAGCTGGCCCAACTATCCAGATCACGAGCATGGCCCGACGGCCTGCACAGCGCGCCGGCCTCATTCTTCTCTGTCACTTTTGCGTCCCGTTATTGAATTTCTTTGGCGCCGTAGCGTCAAGCTGTACGCGCATGTCATCAATGGGGGACACTGATTGACTCTGTCAATTACGCAACCTCGGGACAGCGGCGCGAAACTGGCCGATTCTGATACAATGGCCCAGCGACGCGCCGCAGTGGCGAAACGGCTGGGCGCAGCAGCTGACCAAATGGGCCGCGCTTTTCACGGCGCGTGGCACGGCATGCTGCCCGGGCGGAGCATGTCCGGAATATGCGGCGAAGGTGATGGCAGCCCGCCTGCTCCACATGCCAGGGCAGAGCCCCCGCAGGCGCGGAAAGGAGGCCCCTTCGACAGGCTCAGGACAGGCCCTTCGACAGGCTCAGGACAGGCCCTTCGACAAGCTCAGGACAGGCTTTCTTGCGGGCGGCTTTGTGGCTAGGGATGGCGCATGATCGCGCATCTCAAAGGGCTCCTCGTCTCGACCGGTATCGACCAGGCGGTCATCGACGTGGGCGGCGTGGGCTATGCGGTGGGCATATCGGCGCGCAGCCTCGCCGCACTCGGCAGCACCGGCGAGGCGGTCACCGTGCATACCGAGATGCTGGTCGGAGATGACTTCATCCGCCTGGTCGGCTTCGCGAGCGAGACCGAGCGCGACTGGTTCCGCATGCTGACCGGCGTGCAGGGCGTCGGCGCGCGCGTGGCGCTCGCCATCCTCTCCGCGCTCGACCCGGCGGAGATCGGCCGCGCCGTCGCCGCACAGGACAAGGCGATGGTCGCACGAGCCAATGGCGTCGGCCCCAAGCTCGCCGAACGCATCGTGCGCGAGTTGAAGGACAAGGTCGGCGCGCTCGCCACCGGCCCGCTGCCGATCGGCGCGGCCGGCGCAGCAGCGCCGGCGACCGGCGGCGTGCAGGGCGACGCGATGGCAGCACTCGCCTCCCTCGGTTTCCGCCCCGGCGAGGCGAGCGCGGCGGTGAACGCGGCGCTGGAAGAACTGGGCGAAGGCGCCACGCTCGACGCCCTGGTGCGCATGGCGCTGCGCAAGGCGGCGAAGTGAGGGCGGGAGACGGGCAAGGGCTTTTGCCGGGATGTCCGTTTTGGGGGTGGGAGCGGCCATTGAGTGATAACCACCGTTCGCCCTGAGCGAAGT
>CBIMKI010000290.1:0-2592 GCA_966244395.1 uncultured Sphingobium sp.
TGCTCGGCGGCGACAAGTTCCATTTCCGCGAGACGGACGATGTCATCGACACCGGCGAGCTGATCGGCGCGAACAACAGCCTGTGGGTGATGGACCATGAGGGGCGGATCCTTGGGCGCTACGACAAGGCGCATCTGGTGCCCTATGGCGAATATCTGCCGATGCGCACGCTGCTCACCGCCATCGGCCTCTCGCGGCTGGTGCCGGGCGACGTGGACTTCTGGCCGGGTCCGGGTCCGGGCACGCTGGCGCTGCCGGGCGCGGACGGGCGCGGGGCGCTTAAGGTGGGCGTGCAGATCTGCTACGAGATCACTTTCTCCGGCCAGGTGGTGGATGCGGCCAATCGGCCGGACTTCCTGTTCAATCCCTCGAACGATGCCTGGTTCGGGAGCTGGGGGCCGCCGCAACATCTGGCGCAGGCGCGGCTGCGCGCCATCGAGGAAGGGCTGCCGATCATCCGCTCGACGCCCACGGGCATCTCCGCGCTGGTGGATGCCGCCGGGCGGGTGCGCGCATCCATCGGCCATGGCGAGCAGGGCGCCATCAATGGCACGCTGCCGCCGCCGCTCGCGGCCACATGGTTCGCGCGCGGGGGCAATGCCATACCGCTCGGCCTTGCCGTGCTTATGCTGGTCAGCGCCGTTGCCATTGGCCGGCGCAGCCGCTAAGGGGCGGACATAAACATTTCTTTATATCAATTGCGGCCAAGACAGAGCCGCTAGAAGAAAGGCCCTCCCCGCAATGCGCTCCAATTATCTCTTCACGTCCGAAAGCGTGTCCGAAGGTCATCCGGACAAGGTCTCGGACCAGATCAGCGATTCGATCGTCGATCTGTTCCTCTCCAAGGACCCCGAGGCGCGTGTCGCGTGCGAGACGCTGACCACCACCCAGCTCGTCGTGCTGGCCGGCGAAATTCGCTGCAAGGGCGTCTATGAGAACGGCCAGTGGGCACCCGGCGCGCTCGACGAGATCGAGAAGACGGTGCGCCAGACCGTCAAGGAGATCGGCTACGAGCAGGACGGCTTCCACTGGGAGACGCTGCGCTTCGAGAACAATCTCCACGGCCAGTCGGCGCACATCGCGCAGGGCGTGGACGCCAGCGGCAACAAGGACGAGGGCGCGGGCGACCAGGGCATCATGTTCGGCTTCGCCTGCGACGAGACGCCGGACCTCATGCCCGCGACGCTCGATTACAGCCACAAGATCCTGGAGCGCATGGCCGCCGACCGCCACTCGGGCGCGGCGCCCTTCCTGGAGCCCGACACCAAGAGCCAAGTGACGCTGCGCTTCGAGAACGGCAAGCCGGTCGCCGCGACCGCCATCGTCGTCTCGACCCAGCATGCCAAGGGCTATGACGCGGGCGAGAAGGAAGCGCAGCTGAAGGCTTATGTGAAGAAAGTGGTGGCCGACGTGCTGCCCGCCGCTCTGCTCTCCGACGCCACCGAATATCACATCAACCCGACCGGCAGCTTCGAGATCGGCGGGCCGGACGGCGACGCGGGCCTCACCGGCCGCAAGATCATCGTCGATACCTATGGCGGCGCTGCGCCCCATGGCGGCGGCGCGTTCAGCGGCAAGGACCCGACCAAGGTCGACCGCTCGGCCGCCTATATCACCCGCTATCTCGCCAAGAACATCGTGGCGGCGGGCCTTGCCCGGCGCTGCACCATCCAGCTTGCCTATGCGATCGGCGTCTCCAAGCCGCTCTCGCTCTATGTCGACACGCACGGCACCGGCACGGTGGGCGACGACAAGATCGAGGCGGCGATCCAGAAGATCGAGAAGCTGGGCGGCCTGACCCCGCGCGGCATCCGCACGCATCTCGGCCTCAACAAGCCGATCTACAAGAAGACGGCGGCCTATGGTCATTTCGGCCGCAAGGCCGAGGGCGACTATTTCCCCTGGGAGCGCACCGACCTGGTCGAGGAGCTGAAGGCCGCCCTGGCCTGATCCGACCGCCTCGTTGAAGAAAATTTGAGAATGGGCGTGCCGTGCGGCGCGCCCTTTTTCTTTGTGCGGCGCGCCGGCTCATGCCAAGTTCATATCAAGATTGGGATATGGGACGTGACGGCAATATTGGGGGCGTTCATGAGGACATGGATTGGCATGGCGGCGGCGGGCGCGGGCCTGCTGGGGCTGGCGGCGGCGGCAGCGGCTCAGATGCCGCGCATGACACAGGCGCAGGCGCGGCAGCTCTATGGGGCCGGCGGCTTTCCGATCAGCGCGGACGGCAAGAGCCCGACCAATCGCTGTGGGCGGCCGGCCAATCCCAAGATCACCTTTGTGGACATGAACGCGGACGGGCGGCGCGAGGCGCTCTTCGTCGATACGGGCAGCTGCTACACGCCGGACGGGCGCTGGTATGCGGTGGCGACACAGGACGCCGCAGGCAACTGGCGCGGCGTCATCTCGGGCGTGGGCACGGTGCAGGCGGCCGGCACGATCAGCAATGGCTGGTTCGTGCTCAATGCGACCAGCGCGGGCAAGATGCAGGCGATGGTCTATAACGGCCAGACCTATGTGCCGCGCGCGGCAACGGCATCCGCGCCGCCGCCCAGGGCACAGGCGCATGCCGCACCTGCTGCCGCGCCC
>CBIMKI010000291.1:0-2546 GCA_966244395.1 uncultured Sphingobium sp.
CGCAGGAAACCGATGGCGCGCGCGGCGGCCGGCGGCGGCTTCTCGCCGGTCAGCTTCTCGCGCAGCAGCAGGGCTACGGCGCCCTGAATGGGCACTTCGCTCGCCGACTGGGCACGCGTGATCGGGTCCGTGCCGGTGCGCATGTCGAGCGCGGCGGCGAGGTTTGACCGCATACCAGGATAGTTTTTAGACCCCAGCGCCTCGTAGCGGACCATCTCCACCGCGTCATAGACGGCGCGCGCCGCAGGCTCCGAAGGCGCGCGCGCGGCGTGAACCCTGGCATTGTGGTGGCGCAGCTTGAGCGCGAAACTGTCCGCGAAACCGCGCGCCAGCGCCACCTGGTCGGCAGGCAGGCTGCGCTGGGGCGTGGGCACCTTGATCTGCTTGCCCGCGACATGGGGCGCATCCGCCGTGAAGCCCAGCTCCACCTCCGCATCATGCGCGATGGCGCGCGAGGCGCCGCTCAGCACATCCTTGAATCGGTCGAGAGGAGAGCGCTCGGTCATGGTGAAAACGGGCTGGGCCAGCGAACCCGGCCTGTCAAGCCGCTGCGCGCGGAACCGCGCGGCACCGCCGGCGTTAAGGTTTCCGTCCGCACCCGTCCCCATGAGGGACAGGCCGCCTGTGAGCCCGTAAGAAGTGGTTAAGCGAGTTTCGTTATCAAGCAGTGATCCCTATCTGCGAGGAGGGGATAACGTAGGCGGTGCGATTCCCATCGCCCCATTTTTTTTTGAAGGACGTGTGGCGATGATTCGCAAGGGACTCTTCCTGTCCGCGCTGGCGGCGG
The DNA here is from genome assembly GCA_966244395.1 of uncultured Sphingobium sp. Taxonomy (GTDB): domain Bacteria; phylum Pseudomonadota; class Alphaproteobacteria; order Sphingomonadales; family Sphingomonadaceae; genus Sphingobium. The sequence continues at coordinate 788 of CBIMKI010000291.1, forward strand.
CTGCCATGACGGGCGCAGGCCCGGCCCAGGCCTCGATCCGGCTCGCAGCGACGAGCGGCATCATCAACCAGCTCTACAATAATTCGTCCCTCTCGTCGAACATGGCGTTCACGATCTGCGATAACGGCAGCTGCCAGACGCTGTTCACCGGCGTCGCCGGGGTGCGCGCCCTCAACAACGATCTCACCGCGTTCAATAGCTGGGCCGGCACGGGCAGCTATGCCGGCACGGGCGGTTTCTTCGACAATTACCGCTTCACCTTCTCGGGCGCGGGCAGCTATTTCGGCAATACGGCGCCAAGCACGCCGGCCAGCACCGGGCCGAGCGCCTCGCTCTTCCTTGCCGCGCCGCCAATCCCGGAGCCGGCCACCTGGGCAATGATGATCCTGGGTTTCGGCCTCGTCGGCATGGCAATGCGCCGCCGCCGGGCGTCGCTCAGCTTCGGCTGAGCCCAGACGCCATCACCGGACTGATGGGGCGGACCGCGTGGCGGCCCGCCCTCTTCATATGGCGGTCAGTCACGCGACGATTCGCCTGCAAATATGGCGCGCTGCCGTTGTAACTGGCTTCCCGCGAACGCGGGAATGACGGCGGAGGAGAGCGCAATGTCCGCTTGCCCCCAGCCAGGCAAGCGGCCCTATATGTCGCGGCGGCGCTCGACCGCGAGCGTCTCGATGTCGGTGCGCACCTGCGTCATGAGCTTGTGGACCGGGCATTTGCCGGCGACCTCGATCAGCTTTGCGCGCTCCGCATCGCTCATGTCGCCCTCGATCGCGATGCGCGTAACGAGGCGGTAGACGCCGTCGCGCTCGCCGCTGGCATCCCGCTCCACGCCGATGCGCACGTCCTCAAGGGCAATGCCCTTGCGCTGCGCATACCAGACCATGGTGAGCGCCTTGCAGGCGCCGAGCGCGGCGTCATAGAGATCGTGCGGATCGGGTCCCTCGTCCCCGCCGCCCTCGCTGATGCGCATGTCCGTCACCAGCTCATGGGCGCGGATGGCAATGCTGTGCGCGGTCCCGTCCGGCGCGATACGTTCGATCACGATCATGGTCTCTCTCCCTTGCTGTGCTCCGCCTGAGCGCCTTTTCGGACAGCCGATTGCCCGATAGCGCGAACTGCGCCATGTTTGCCAGCAAGCTGTCGACGGGAGAGTGCCGCCATGGCCGTGGATCGCAGGAGCCTCATGACATTGGCCGCCGCCGGGCTGATCGGCGGATCGGTCCGCCTGGGCGCGCAGACCGGCGAGACGGGCGGCGCGACGCCGCGCCAGATGACCGGCCCCTTCTATCCGCCCGTGCGCCCCGACGAGAGCGACATCGACCTGACGCGGGTGCCCGGCCGCAACGACCGCGCCTTGGGCACGCCCATCGAAATCCAGGGCATGGTCCGCACGGCGCGGGGCGATCCGGTCGCGGCGGCCTTCCTGCTGCTCTGGCAGGCCAATGCGGCGGGGCGCTATGCCCATCCGCGCGACGGGCGGACGGAAGCGCCGCTCGACCCCGCCTTTCTCGGCCATGGCATGCTGCGCACCGACCAGACGGGCGCCTTTCGCATCCGCACGATCCGGCCCGGCGCCTATCCCGATTCCATGGTGGGGATGCGCACGCCACATATCCATTATGAGATCGTCGGCGCGCAGACGCGGCTGGTGACGCAGATGTATTTCCCCAGCGAACCCCTGAACGAACGCGACGCGCTGCTGCGGCAATCACAGGCGCGCGGCGACAATGTCGCGGCGCTGATCGCGCGGCCGCTG
>CBIMKI010000292.1:0-2536 GCA_966244395.1 uncultured Sphingobium sp.
GGCTCGGCCTTCTCAAGGCCGGCGGCGACCGGGGCGATCTCGATGGTCTCGCGAAAGTCGCGCGGATTCTGGAGGGCCGAGCCATAAAAGCACTTCATGCGCTCGGCCTGGCTGCGGCGGATGCCGAAGGCGGAGGCGATGTCGTCAGTGATGTCCGCCGCGCCGATGGGAATGGAGCGCAGGCCCACCAGCATGCCGCCGATATGCAGCGAGACATTGGTGACGCCCGCGCCAAGCTCGACGAGCGCGACGCCCAGATCCCGCTCCTCATCCGTGAGGCAGGCAAGCGCCGTGGCGACCGGCGCGGCGACGATACTGCCCACGTCGAGATAGGCGCCGCGCACGGCCGTCTCCAGATTGCGCAGCGGCGCGCCATCGGCCAGAATGACGTGAACGTCCACGCCCAGATGCTGGGCATGGAGGCCGAGCGGGCGCGTCACGCCGCGCATCCCGTCAATGGTATAGAGCGCGGGATGGGCCTGGAGAATGGTCCGGCCCTCCGGATCGATGCGCTCGCGCGCGCGCTCGAACAGGGCGTCCACGTCCGGCTGCTCGACGGCGCGGCCGCCGATGGTCATCTCGACCGGCTCGACCTTGCTCTCGACGGCGCCGGCAGAGAAAGAGAGGACCACCTTCTCGATATTGATGCCGGCAACCTTCTCGGCCTGCTCGATCGTCTCGCGCACGGCAAGCTCGGTCCGCTCCATGTCCGCCACGAAGCCTCGCCGCACGCCGCGGCTCTCACGCTGGCCGGTGCCCAGCACCGCAAGCGCGCCATTCTCGCCCTTGCGCGCGATCAGGGCCGAGACCTTCCAGCTGCCGATGTCGATCGCGGTGATGAGGGACTCGTTGCGCGGTCCGCCCATGGCTCAGCCCTGGCCTCCCGAAGCCGCGGTCTTCTGCTCATCGGCCTGCTCGACCACGGGCGCGCCGAGATCGGAGGGCAGAGCGGGAATCGCGCCGGCATCGCCGCCGCTGCGGCCCGGCGGAAGGCGCAGCACGAACCGCTCGGGATCGCGCATGTCGAAGCGGATGATGCCGCGGCCGAGCAAACGGTCGACGCCGTCCATCCGCGCGAAGTTGACGAGGGCGGCGGCAGCAGCGGCCTCGCCCTCCGGCAGGGCCAGCGTCTCGCCCGAATTGAACCGGAGATCCCAGCGGCGATCACCCACCCAGCTCGCGCCGGCCAGCATGGGCTTGAGCGCCGGCGCGGCCTCCATGAGCCGGCCGAGCGCGGCGGTCTGGTGGTTGGCGTTGGGCCCGACGACCAAAGGCAGGCCCGCCATATTGCGCGGATCGACGCCGTTCAGCACCACGCCCTTGCCGTCCACGAGGCTCAGCTTGCCTTCATTCTGCCAGATGGCGACCGGCTGGCGCTCGACGATGTTGACGACCAGCGTATCGGGCAGGCGGCGCGAGATGCGCGCATCCCCGACCCAGCCCAGCTTCATGATCTCGGCACGCAGGCCATGCAGGTCGAGATCGAGCATGGAGCGGTCGATCTGGCTCAGCGCCTGATTATAGACCGGCAGCTCGTCCATATGCTGCGTGCCGTGCACCTCGACCTTGGCGACCTGGAGCCCGACGCGCCTGGCGAGATCGCTCGTCTCGGACCAGAGCATGGCGGGCACGCCGAAGAAGACCGCGACCAGCCAGAGCATGGCGGCGAGGATGAGGCCGAGCACCCACGTCATCAGCTTGTGGATCTGATGCTCGTCCAGCCGGAGCGCCTGCGCGAAGCGGGTCGTCACGCCCTCGCGCGGCGCCTTGCGGCGGGCCGCGCCGCCGGAGAGTCCCCCGCGCGAGCGCCCCGAATTGCGCCGGATGGTCGCCGTGTTCATGCCGCTCCTCCCTTGCCGGCAGCGCGCCGCGCCGCATGATCGGCCAGCGCCTCGGCTATGATCGCCTCGACCAGCTCGCCATAGCTCATGCCGAGATATTTTGCCTGCTCGGGCACGAGACTCAAGGGCGTCATGCCCGGCTGGGTGTTGACCTCCAACAGGAACAGCCCCTCGATGCCGCGCTCGTCATCCCAGCGGAAATCGGAGCGCGAGGTGCCGCGACAGCCAAGGAGCCGGTGCGCCCGCAGCGCAATGTCCATCATCGCCTGCGCGATCTCGCCGGGCACGTCCGCCGGGCAGACATGCTCGGTCATGCCGTCGGTATATTTGGCGTCATAATCATAAAAGCCGCTCTTTGGCCGCAGCTCGGTAACGCAGAGCGCGCGGTCGCCCAGCACTGCCACGGTGAGTTCGCGGCCCCGGATGAAGGGCTCGGCCAGAAGCTGCGCAAAATCCTGCCACGGCCCGCGCACGTCGCGGCCGATGGGATCGCCGTAATTGCCCTGCGCGGTGACGATGGCGACGCCGACAGAGGAGCCCTCGTTGATGGGCTTCACCACATAAGGGCGCGGCAGCGGGTCACGCTCGAACAGGCTCTCGCTCGACACGACATGGCCGCCGGGCATGGGAATGCCGTGCGGCACGAGATGCTGCTTGGTGAGCTGCTTGTCGATGGCGATGACGGAGGTGGCGAG
>CBIMKI010000293.1:0-2532 GCA_966244395.1 uncultured Sphingobium sp.
CGATCTTCGATTGAGCGGGAGGCCGGGAATTTGGGAGACCGCAGCGTTGGCACGCGAACGCCCTGGGCTCCTGCCTGCGCAGGAGCACATTTCGGTCTCTGCCGGACATGTGATCGCGCTCAGAACGCATTGTCGTGCCTCAGCACGCGCAGGGTCGCGACGATGATGCGCAGATCGCGCCAGATGGACCAGTTGGTCACATATTCAAGATCCGACTGGAGGCGGTTCACGAGATCCTCATGGCTGTCCGTCGGGCCGCGATGGCCGCGCACCTGGGCAAGGCCGGTCATGCCGGGCTTGATGCAGTGGCGCGCCCAATAGCGCTCGTCCACTTCCCAATAGAGGCTGTCGGCGGCCTTGGCGGCAGGCGCATGGGGACGCGGCCCGACGATGCTCATGTCGCCGCCCAGCACGTTGAAGAGCTGCGGCAACTCGTCGATGCTGGTGCGGCGAAGAAAGGCGCCGACGCGCGTGACGCGGGGGTCGTCCTTCTCGGTGAGCCTCTCGGCCGCCTGATCGGTTTGCGCAACGTGCATGGTGCGAAACTTGAGGATCATGAAGGGGTGCGCATCCTTGCCGATGCGCGCCTGGCGGAACAATATGGGTCCCGGACCGGAGAGGCGCACGGCGACGGCGGCGCCGATCAGCACCGGCGAGAGCAGGATGATCGCAGCCAGGCTCACCAGCACGTCGAGCAGGCGCTTCACCAGCCGATCGCGGAAGAGCAGCGGGCCGCCCGCCACGACAAGCGTGGGATGATCGGCGAAGGCGCTCACCTTGGCGGGGGCGAAGCGGCTCATCTCCGGCACCAGTATCTCGCCCTTGGCCGAGAGCGCGGTCAGGGCCATGCGCCAGTCGTCCATCCGCTCGGCCGAACAGGCGACGATCACCCGCTCCGCGCCGCCCACGCCGCGCGCCAGCCGCTCGGCCATGACGGCATCGCGCTGCGAGGGATCGACGCCGATGTCCTTGGCGAAGACCAGATGCGCCTCGCGCGGAGGGACGATCTGGACACCGTCGACCAGCAGCACCGTGATGTGCGGCACTTCGCCGACGAGGCGGATCGCGATCCGCTCCATGATGATCCGCGCCACATAGAGGCCGGCCGCCGAGATGAAGAGGCCGGTGACGAAGGTGAGGCGCGAAAGCTGCTCGGCGATCTTCCCGAAATAGATGATGATGAGCGTGAGCAGGGCCGCCTGGGCGAGACTCCACACCGCTTTGACGGCGCTCGCCTGCCGATTGCCGATCATGCGGATGCCATAAGCGCCGCCATTGATGGCGATGAGTGCATAGACCGGCGCGATCATGGCGAACATGACGAGGCCATGGGGCTTGCCGGGCTCGCCCGCCAGGGCGCCCAGCACGATGATGTTGGCCAAAGCAAAGGCCAGCCCCAGCATCGCGAGATCGATGAGGATACTGAGAATGTAGAGGCGCAGGCGCGCCACTTCCTTGGACGGCGCAGGTCTCGCGGTCATGGCCGCGCGACTAGGCGGGGGTATGCTGGGCGTCAACGGGATTTTGCGCCGCGCTCCGGGCGGCTTGCCGGGACAGGATCGCGGCGATGCGCGCCGCCGCCTGCCCATCGCCATAAGGGCTGTGAGCGCGGGCCATGGCGGCATGAACGGCAGGATCGTCGAGCAGGCGCACGGCTTGCGCCACGATCCGCCCAGAGTCGGCGCCAACGAGACACGCCGTGCCGGCCGCCACCCCTTCGGGCCGCTCGGTCGTCTCGCGCATGACGAGCACCGGCTTGCCGAGCGCGGGCGCTTCCTCCTGCACGCCGCCACTGTCGGTGAGAACCAGATGGCAGGCATCGAGCAGGGCGACGAAAGCGGGATAATCGAGCGCCCCGGTGAGCGCGACGTTGGGCAGGCCGCCCAGCGCGGCGCGGAAGGCGGCACCGAGCTGGGGATTGGGATGGAGCGGCAGGACGATGGCAACATCCTCGCGCGCCGCAAGCATCCGCAGCGCCTGGGCGATGGACGCGAGATTGCCGCCGAGATTCTCGCGCCGGTGGCATGTGACCGCGACGATCCGGCGCCCCGCGAAGCGGCAGCCCAGCACATCGATCGCCGGGGCGGACGCCCTGCCCTCCCGAAGCAGCGAGCGAACATGGAGCAAAGCGTCGATGCCGCTGTTGCCGGTGACGTGGACAGATGCGCCGTCGACGCCGGCGCCGAGCAGCGCATCGGCGGCATCCCGGGTTGGCGCGAAATGCAGATCGGCCAGGCTCGTGATGATGCGGCGATTGCCTTCCTCCGGCCAGGGATGATGAAGATCGCCGCTGCGCAGCCCGGCCTCGACATGGGCGAGCGGAATGCGGCGATGATAGGCCGCGAGGCTCGCCGCCATCGCGCTCGCCGTATCGCCTTGCACGATCACGCGATCGGGCTGCTCGGCATCCAGCACCTCGCCGAGCGCGACGAGCAACCGCGCTGTCAGTGCGTCGAGCGACTGGCCGGGCGCCATGAGGTCAAGATCGATGTCGGGACGAATGCCGGCCAGATCCAGCACGGGATCGACCAG
>CBIMKI010000294.1:0-2504 GCA_966244395.1 uncultured Sphingobium sp.
GATTATCGTCCCGATGGCAATTGGAACGGATTCAATTACTTCTTTGTGTAATATCAACTTGAATAATATCAGCCACAATGAAATTAATTGACAAATTAATGGCAAAGATGCCAGAATAACTCCTAATACGAAATTGTCCTCGTCACTATCCGAGGATATATTCAATCTATTTCCGATGTAAAATAGGTAGTCTGTTATTGACAAAAGCATTTTTGTCACGCCACTCTCCTGTTAGAACAATTGACGTGCTCCCCTGATTGTTACCAGTCAGAGGTAGAGTCCGGCTCCTTCATGATTGTTGGTTGATGGGATGGCAACGGGCTTGGGGGCATGCCCCCAAGCCCGTTGGCCGGCGAACTCGGCGGGGGTGCACCCGCCCAGCTTCGAGTGTGGCCTGACATTGTTGTAGTCGTGCCGCCAGGCGGCCAGCACGAACCGGGCATGCGCCATCGAGGTGAACAGCGTCTCGTTGAGGCATTCGTCGCGCAGGCGGCCGTTGAAGCTCTCGACGAAGCCGTTCTGCATCGGCTTGCCCGGCGCTATGTAATGCCATTCCACGCGCCGCTCCTGCGACCAGCGCAGGATCGCCGACGATGTCAGCTCGGTACCGTTGTCGCTGACGACGGTGTGCGGCCTGCCGCGCAACCCGATCAGCGCGGTCAACTCCCGCGCCACCCTGGCGCCCGACAGCGACGTGTCCGCCACCAGCGCCAGGCACTCGCGCGTGAAGTCGTCGACTACGCACAGCATCCGGAACCGCCGGCCGCTGGCCAGGCTGTCCGACACGAAGTCGAGGCTCCACCGCTGGTTCGGACCGTCCGGCAGCACCATCGGTGCCCGGGTCCCCAGTGCCCGCTTGCGGCCGCCACGACGACGCACCTTCAGCCCTTCCTCGCGATATATCCGCAGCAGCTTCTTGTGGTTGGGCTTCAGCCCTTCGCGGGCAAGCAGATAGCCCAGCCGACGATAGCCGAACCGGCGGCGTTCCGCCGCCAACTCACGAAGACGCGCGCGCAGCGCGCCATCATCCGATCGCGCCGACTGATACCGCGCGACCCTGCGGCTTATCCCAACCAGACTGCACGCCCGACGCTCGCTCAGACCGTGATGCTCACGGGCATGGGCGACCGCTTCCCGCTTCGCGCCGGGCGTCACCATTTTTTTGAGGCCAGATCCTTCAGCACCGCATTGTCGAGCATCGCCTCGGCCAGCAGCTTCTTCAGCCGCGCGTTTTCTTCCTCGAGCGAGCGCAGTCGCTTCGCCTCCGAGACCTCCATGCCGCCGAATTTCGATTTCCAGTTGTAAAAGGTCGCCGTGCTGATTCCGTGGCGCCGGCACACATCCGCCGTCGCCATCCCGGCTTCCTGTTCCTTCAAGATCGCTATGATCTGCTCTTCGCTGAACCTGCTCCGCTTCATTCCGGCCGACTCCTTCGCGTCGGACTCTAACCAAATTCGGTCACATTTCAGGGGAGCACGTCACAATGAATTATTCCAAAATCGCCCGGTCTACAATCCCTGCCAGATCATAAAATGCTTGTGGTGCGCCTCCGTCATAAAATGCCTCTAAGCCCCAATAGGCGATTGCCGCCGCAGCGCCTGGAGGCCCTCCTAACAATCCAAGAGCAGTCATAAACATATTTGCTCCCAAATGTTTTCCTGTTATATCTCCGTTGACGTACGAAATATAATCTGCGGCAAGGGCGGAAATCATAGAATATTTAGAGGCAACTTTGGCCATATTTCCAATATTATACGTAGTGACATATTGATTTCCCGCTCATCCATTCCTATAATATTTTATACCTTCCCTAAATTTTGGCGATCCGATAGAATACTCTCCAAATCTACCGTTTACAAAATCAGAGAATATGCCGATCCCACCAGAAATTGTGCTAATGGAAGAAAGAGGTACTGAATTATCGTATTGTCTCCATACCCAATGTCCTCCAATACCGGTAGATGATGTTCCGTCATAAGTAATCGTTCTCAATTGTCCGATTACAACAAGAGTGCAGTCGGTGTCCAAATCTTCGGTGCCGGCACATGGATCCATGCCAAATGGATCTATAAAATTAATCGGATCGCTGCCCACGTAATTATAGATATTCATCCCGCCGTCATACCCGATGGGATCGGTCTGCATAAACCGCCCCAGCGTGGGCGAGTAGATGCGAGCCTTGTAGTAATACATGCCGAGCTCGGGCAGCCACTGCTGGCCGGTATACTGGAACCGGCCGATATTGCCTGACGCCGGGATGCCGTACTCGTCATAGCTGTTCACGCCGATGATGTTCCCCGAGCTGTCGCTCAGCGCGACCACCGATCCGCGCTCGTCGGCATGGAGCCAGCGCCGGTCGCTCGTGCCGGCGCCTTCATACCACACCAGCGGCTCGTCGGTGCCCGGCCCATAGACATAGCGGCGCCGGAACGTGCCGACGCTCGCGTCACGCTCGAGCACCATCTCGGCGCCGTCATAGAGCAGCGCCGATACCGGCGTGCTCT
>CBIMKI010000295.1:0-2431 GCA_966244395.1 uncultured Sphingobium sp.
CGGAGCTTCATCTCGCGATAGACGCCCTCACGCTGCAGCTTCTTCTTGAGCGCCCGCAGCGCCTGGTCGACATTGTTATCGCGAACGATGATTTGCATAAGCCCGTCAGTCTCCAATCTCGCTGGTCGGGCGCCGCATGCCAGCACCCATCATACCAAAAACAATATGCGCCGCGACGAATCCATCGCGGCGTAACCGGCGCGGCACTACCAGACAGAGGTTAATCGATCAAGACGATAATAGGCTCCGGCGGGCCGGCGAAAAAGCGAAAAAAGCGCCGCCATTCGCGCCTAGACGCCCTCACCCAGACCCGCGCGCAGACCGCCATTGTCGCAGGCGCGCGCGACATAGTCGATCATCTCGGCCATGCTGGTCTTGCGATCCGAATCCGAGAGCGCGCCCTCCTTCTCGAGTTGGCGATAAATGGCGAGCGTATCGCGCCATATCATGCAGGCGCCGGCATAATCGCGGCCGTTATAGTGATTGCCGCCGTTTGTGCGCATGGCTGCCGCCATGCTGCGGCGCGTGCCGGCGGCATTGTCGGAAAGCGCCAGCAGCCGGCGATAGGCGGCCAGCACCTCGTCGCCTACCGCATAGCTCTCCTTGAAGCGGCCGAGATCGGCGAGGATCTGTGCCTGCACTTCCTTGACCAGAGCGAGTTGATGCAGCGCGCCGCCATCGGCGGGATCTCGCGCGACCAGCCGCTGCGAATTTTGCGCGGCCTCCGCGATGGCGGCACGCGCCTCCTCGTCGCGCATGTTCGTGCGGTGGACCACGGCGGCATAGCGCAACACATTGACGAGCTTGCGCAGGAGCGCGGGATTGTCCGGCTCGGCCGCGACCAGTGCGCGATTGATCGCGACGGTGCGGTCGAGCGTATCGCGGGCGAGCGGCGCGAGCTTCAGCCGGTGGTAGGTCTCGCCGAGCAGCCGCAGGTTGGACGAGCGGGCCATGCGCACATCCTTGCTCTCCCGCAGGGCGGGCGGAAGACCCTCGACATAGCGCTCGGCCTTCTCATGGAAGCCGCGCGCGGTCTCATAGTCATCGTCCCATTGATGGCTGTCGCCGACCGATTGCAGCGCCGTCACATACATGCGGGCGATGGCGGCATCGGGCGCGGCCGCCAGCGGCTCCAATATCGCCACGGCCTTGCGTGCCTGGTCGCGGGCGAGGGCCGTCTGGCCATTATTGTAGAGATTGACGCCGGACTGCTCGTTGAGGAGCGCCGCATAAGCGCGGGCGACGGCCGGATCCTCCGGCGCCTGCGCGTGGAGCGGCGCCAGGATCGCCTCCGACCGGGCGAGCAGCGCGTCGCCGTCCTTGTAGCGGCCAAGACTGCCCGCCTGCCCGCCGCCGACCACCTCTGCGAGGCGCAGATAGCCCCGTCCCGCCTCGACGCGCACATCACGCGCGGCGTGATCGAGCGCGGAGAGCGCGTCCAGATAGGCGACGCCGGTCTCGGCAAGCTGCTGGCGCGCGCGCGTCGAGCCGGGGACGGCACTCACGGCATCGAACGTCTCGAACAACAGCGCGCGGGCAATGCCGCGGGTCTCCTCGAAGCGCGCTTCCGCGCTGGCGCGGGCGACCTGCGCGGCGCGATTGGCGACAAGCGCATAGAGCAAGGCGGCGATAAGGAACGCCAATGCCAGCGCCGCCATACCGAGCGGCAGGCGGTGGCGGACCATGAACTTGCGCGCGACATAGGCCCGGCCGCCCGCCATGGCGGACACCGGCCGGCCAACCGCCCAGGCGGCCACGTCATCCGCCAGCGCTTCGGCCGTGGGGTAGCGATCATCGGGATCGAGCGCGGTCGCCCGCGCGACGATGGCGTTCAATTCTTCGTCGCGCTCCGGCAGCAGCCAGGCGAGCAGCTTGCCGAGCGAATAAATGTCCGCCGCCGTCGAGACCGTGGCGCTCGTCATCCGCTCGGGCGCCGCATAGCCGGGCGTCAGGCTGAGACTCGCGACGGAACCTGCGCCAGAAGGCGGCACGGCATCGGGCGTATCCGGCGCCTTGGCAATGCCGAAATCGATGATCTTCACGGTGCCGCCCCGCGTCACCAGCACGTTCGACGGCGTGATGTCGCGATGGACGATCAGGCTGCGGTGCGCGAAGCCGATCGCGCAACAGATGTCGCGGAAGAGGCGCAGGCGCTCGGCCCGGCCGGGCTTTTCCTGCTCCACCCAATGATGGAGCGACTGCCCGTCAACATGCTCCATGACGATATAGGGCGAGCCGTCCGGCATCTCGCCGCCATCGAAGAGCTGCGCGATATTGGGATGGGCGAGCTGGGCCAACGTCTGCCGCTCGCGCCGGAAACGCTCGCCCAGAACCTCGCTGAACAGGCCGGGCTTGATGACCTTGATGGCGACGACATGGTGGAAGTCGCCCACGTCGCGCTCGCCGCGATATACGCTGCCCATGCCGCCCT
>CBIMKI010000296.1:0-2428 GCA_966244395.1 uncultured Sphingobium sp.
ATGTCAGCGACCCGGCGCAGCGCAGCCCGATCCTGCGAGGCGGTGGCGCGCAATGCGCTCACCGCCCGGCCGATATGGGCGATGACGGGATCGACGCCGCTGTAGAGCTGGCCGGAGAGGAAGAAGTCCAGCCGGTCGCGATCGTTCTTGGCGAGGATCGAGGAGAGGCGGGCGAGCGCGCTGTCCGCCGCATCGCGCTCGGCGCGGAACTGGGCGGCGAGATCGGGCGCCATGGCGCCGAGCTGGCTCCAGTCAGCGGAGAGCTGGGCGCGGATGCCGGCCAGCGCAGTCGCCCCGCCGCTTGCGCCCATATTACCGGTGCGCACCTTGTCGGCGATCGCCCAGCTTGCCTGATAGCCCGAAGCGACGACCTGGAGCTGGCTCATCGGCGCGATGCGCTGATCGACAAGGCGCGAGGTCATGGCGCGATCGAACATCAGAGTCGCCATCTGCGCCATGGCGAGCAGGGCAAACATCGCACCGCCCGCCACCAGCGCCAGCCTAAGCTGGCCGGCGAGCGACGAACGCAGGCGGGCGAAGATTCGCGACCGGGCGGAGCGCGACCAGAGGCGAAGAAGCGGCATTGTCAGCGAACGTCCCGTCATCAAGGCGCCGGAATGGCCGGCGCGCACCAATTGAGCCCCTCTATTGCGCCATTTGTTGATAAATTGTGATACTCCTAAATAATAATACTCGAAGTTACTGTAATAAAATTGTCTTATTACTGTAATAATCGACAATCTCCATTACCAATCGAAATAGTTATTCGACATCCCGGCCGGCCAGCCGCGTCCACCGCGCCGTCTGTGGCGCTCTTTCCCATACCGGGCCGACATGTCGCGCCATCCCTGCCCTCTCCCGGCTTGCATCCGTGCGCGGCCCCTGCTAACCGCCGCCGCGTGTCAGGGGGGTGCGCATTGTCGCTGCCCTCCTTTTTGACGCACATTCAGATCGGCGATGAGAGGCAGAGACACGCGTGGAGAATTCCGGCGGTATTCAGGCTAGCTTGGCAGGGCGTTACGCCTTGGCGCTCTTTGAACTGGCGCGCGAGGGCAAGGCGCTCGATTCGGTCGCGGCCAGCCTTGCGACGCTCAAGGCGGCCCTGCGCGAATCGGCTGACCTCAAGGCCCTGACGCAGAGCCCGCTGGTGGGCCGCGACGAGGCCGCGAAGGCCATCGCCGCCGTCGCCGCGTCGCTGAAGCTCGACGCGCTCACCGCCAGGACACTGGGCGTGCTCGCGCACAATCGGCGCCTTGCCCAGATCCCCGCCGTTATCCGCGCCTATGAAACGCTGCTCTCCGCCCACAAGGGCGAGACGCGCGCCGAGGTGACCTCCGCCTTCCCGCTGAGCAACACTCAGCAGACCGCGCTCGCCAAGCAGCTCAAGGCCCGCACCGGCCGCGACATGGCGCTCGATCTCTCCGTCGACCCGGCCATCATGGGCGGCCTCATCGTCAAGATGGGCAGCCAGATGATCGACGGCTCGCTCCGCACCCGTTTGAACGCGCTCGCGCACGCAATGAAGGGCTAAGGCCCCGCAAGGGACCACTGAAAGGCTAGACAATGGACATCAACGCCGCAGAAATTTCCAAGGTCATCAAGGACCAGATCGCCAATTTCGGCACCGAGGCGCAGATCAGCGAAGTCGGCACCGTGCTGAGCGTGGGCGACGGCATCGCCCGCATCCACGGCCTCGACAACGTCCAGGCCGGTGAGATGGTCGAGTTCGCCAATGGCGTGCAGGGCATGGCCCTAAATCTCGAGGCGGACAATGTCGGCGTCGTGATCTTCGGCTCGGACGCCGAGATCAAGGAAGGCGATACCGTCAAGCGCACCGGCACCATCGTGGACGTGCCGGTCGGCAAGGGCCTGCTCGGCCGCGTGGTCGACGGCCTCGGCAATCCCATCGACGGCAAGGGTCCGATCGTCTCCGACCAGCGCTCGCGCGTGGAAGTGAAGGCGCCGGGCATCATCCCGCGCAAGTCGGTGCACGAGCCCGTGCAGACCGGCCTCAAGGCCATCGACGCCCTGGTCCCGATCGGCCGCGGCCAGCGCGAACTCATCATCGGCGACCGCCAGACCGGCAAGACCGCCGTCGCCATCGATACCTTCATCAACCAGAAGGGCGTCAATGCGGGCGATGACGAGAGCAAGAAGCTCTACTGCATCTATGTCGCCGTGGGCCAGAAGCGCTCCACCGTGGCGCAGATCGTCCGTCAGCTCGAAGAGAATGGCGCGATGGAATACAGCATCGTCGTCGCGGCTACCGCTTCGGAGCCCGCGCCGCTGCAGTTCCTGGCGCCCTATACCGGCGCTGCCATGGGCGAATATTTCCGCGACAACGGCATGCACGCCGTGATCGTCTATGACGATCTTTCCAAGCAGGCCGTCGCCTATCGCCAGATGTCGCTGCTGCTGCGCCGTCCGC
>CBIMKI010000297.1:0-2394 GCA_966244395.1 uncultured Sphingobium sp.
GAGGCGCAGCGAGTTGGAGCTGTTGGGCGCGCCGATCACCAGCATGGCGTCCGCGCGCGCCGCGATGGCCTTGGCCGCCGCCTGCCGGTTGGATGTCGCATAGCAGATATCCTCGCCCTTGGGCGCCACAATGTCCGGGAAGCGGCGCTGGAGCGCGGTCACGATGGCGGCGGTGTCGTCCACCGAGAGCGTGGTCTGGGTGAGAAAGGCGAGCTGTTGGCCCGGCGCGGGCGTAAAGCCCTCTGCATCCGCCTCGGTCTGGATGAGCGTCATGCTGCCTTCGGGCACCTGGCCGAACGTGCCGATTACCTCGGGATGGCCGGCATGGCCGATGAAGAGGATATGCCGCCCGTTTTCCACCTGGCGCTCCGCCTGTCGGTGCACCTTGGAGACGAGGGGGCAGGTCGCGTCGAGATAATCGAGCCCGCGCACTTCTGCATTGTGCGGCACCAGCTTGGGCACGCCATGGGCGGAGAAGACCACCGGCCGCCCATCCGGCACTTCGTCCAGCTCGTCCACGAACACCGCGCCCTTGGCCCGCAGCGCGTCGACGACGAAGCGGTTGTGCACGATCTCGTGGCGCACGAAGACGGGCGCGCCATATTTCTCCAAAGCGCGCTCGACGATGGTGATCGCCCGGTCCACGCCCGCGCAGAAGCCGCGCGGCGCCGCGATCAGCAGCCTGAGCGCCGGACGCGCCGCTTGCGCGGCGTCGTCGGAACGGATGAAGTCAGCATCGGCCATGAGCGGTCCTTAGGGCCTGCGCCGGGGGACGGCAATGGCGCGGGGAGGGAAAGGCGGCGGTGAAAGCGGGCTTGCGTTCGGGCGCGGACCTTCCGGTTTTCCCCTCCGTCATTCCCTTGTGTGCGGGAATCCAGTTGCGAGCCAACGGCCGCCACCGCCCCCGCGCCCTTTCGGTTGCGCGGGCGCGGCGCCATGACTAAGAAGCGCGAACACGAGACCGATCGGGCGCCCTTCGTCGTGCCCGCTGACATAAGGACTGTTTCCCCTTGCGGATTTCCGCCTCGCACAAGCTTCTTGCCGTCGGCCTCGTCTGCGTGTCCCTCGCCGGGTGCGCCAAGCGCGGCGACATTTCCGCCTCGGGCGCGGGCATCATCCAGATCCGCTCCGCCTGCCCGATCGTCGCGATCGCGGGCTATACGGGGGACGTCACCCTGTTCGATCCGCCGGCCGCCCGCACGGTCGAGGCGATCGACGTATCGGCGAGCATCTCCAATCTCCAGTCGAGCTGCCAGGAGAGCGGCGACAAGCTCATCAGTACCGCCAATTTCATGGTGACGGCGCTGCGCCGCGATCCGGGCGAGGAGCGGGTGGTGGAGCTGCCTTATTTCTCCACCGTGGTGCGCGGCGCGACGGAAGTGGTCGCCAAGCGGGTCGGCACGGTCCGCCTGCATTTCCCGGCTGGGTCGCTGCGCTCGCAGGCTTATGCCACGGCGACCGCCGCCGTCGATCGCAGTGCCGCATCGCTCCCGCCGGACATCGAGCAGCTCGTCAACAAGCCGCGCAAGGCCGGCGACGTGGACGCCGCCGTGGATCCGCTGGCGCAGCCCCGCGTGCGCGAGGCGATCCAGCGAGCCAGCTTCGAGCTGCTCGTGGGCTTCAACCTGACCCAGGATCAGCTCCGCTACAACATCACCCGCTAGGACATTCCCTGGCGGCCGGCCGAGCGCACGATCCCGTCCACGGCCCGCCGCCGCCGACAGGACAAGTGCCAGACCGATGAGTATATTCGCCCGATTTTCCGCCGCGCTGGACGGCCTGCTCGATGAGATGACGCAGGCTGGCGAGCTGCGCGCCGGCCTTGATCGCAAGGCCGTCACCGTCGAGCCGCCGCGCGATCCGGCCCATGGCGACATGGCCACCAATGCCGCGATGGTGCTGGCCAAGCCTGCCGGCACCAATCCGCGCGCTTTGGCCGATCTCATAGCGGCGCGGCTGCGCGCGCTGCCCCAGGTGGCGCGCGTCGACATCGCCGGCCCCGGCTTCATCAATATGCGGCTGGACCGCGCCGCCTGGGAGTCCGAGCTGGAGACGGTGCTGGCGCAGAGCGGCGACTATGGCCGCTCGGCCATGGGCGCGGGCGTGCGTGTCAATGTCGAATATGTCTCGGCCAATCCCACCGGCCCCATGCACATGGGTCATTGCCGGGGCGCGGTGGTGGGCGATGCGCTCGCCAGCCTGCTCGAATATGTCGGCCACGCCGTCACGCGCGAATATTATATCAACGATGCCGGCGGGCAGGTGGACGTGCTCGCCCGCTCGGTGCACCTGCGCTATCGCGAGGCACTGGGCGAGGATGTGGGCGAGATCCCCGAGGGGCTCTATCCCGGCGCCTATCTGGTCCCCGTCGGCCACCGGCTCGCGACGCATCAT
>CBIMKI010000298.1:0-2290 GCA_966244395.1 uncultured Sphingobium sp.
ACCATGGTGGCCGAGTGGAGATAGGCCGAGACGGGCGTGGGCGCCGCCATGGCGTGGGGCAGCCAGAAGTGGAAGGGGAACTGCGCGCTCTTGGTGAAGGCGCCGATGAGGATGAGGATGAGGGCCGGCAGATAGAGCGGATGCGCCCGGATCACTTCGCCCGCCGCGAGCACCCGGCCGACATCGTAGCTGCTCGCCATGTGCCCCAGCAGCAGGAAGCCGACGAGC
The DNA here is from genome assembly GCA_966244395.1 of uncultured Sphingobium sp. Lineage (GTDB taxonomy): Bacteria > Pseudomonadota > Alphaproteobacteria > Sphingomonadales > Sphingomonadaceae > Sphingobium. Next base: position 229 of record CBIMKI010000298.1, read on the forward strand.
AGGCACACGCCGCCCGAAGCAGTCATGATGAGCGCCATGCGCGCGCCGTCTCGGGCGCTCTGGTTGTGGTGCCAATAGCCGATGAGCAGGAAGGAGAAGAGGCTGGTCAGCTCCCAGAAAAAGGCGATCTGGATGAGGTTGCCGGAGAGGACGAGGCCCAGCATCGAGCCCATGAAGGCCAGCAGGAAGCTGAAGAAGCGCGGCACCGGGTCCTGCGCGGACATGTAATAGCGCGCGTAGAGCACGACCAGCGCGCCGATGCCCAAAATGAGGACCGAGAAGAGCCAGGAGAAGCCGCTCAGCCGCAGCGCGAGATCGAGCCCCAGCGACGGCAGCCACGGGATCGCGCGGCGCACCGTCTCGCCCTCGGCCAGCGCGGGATAGAGGCCGATGAGCAATATCGCCGCCGTGAGCGTGACGCCGCCGGCCAGCGCCGCCGCCGCCGTGCGGGCACGGGCGGGCAGAAACGCGGAAACCAGACTGCCCACAAAGGGAAGCGCGAGAATGACGAAAAGATATCGCGCCTCGAACATGGGCGGTGAGATGCTCCTGCTAGCCTGACGGGATCGCCTTGGGGATCGCGCCTTTATGGTTGAAACGCGGCGTCAGGAGCAAGGCTTGGCGGCGGATTTTATTGCGATTTCTGCATCGCCTATCGTGAGATCTATTGGCCGGCGGCGAAATGCCGCTCGTTTCCTCGCCGATCAACGGCGAGGTCACGGGGCAATATCTGACCGCCGGTCCGCTATTCCACGCCCTGGTCTGCCGCGCCGCCGGCGCTCTCGCCCTGCTGCCATCCGCCGCCCAGCGCCAGGAACACGGTGATGGCATTGTCCGCGAACTGCGCCTGGGAGGCAGCCAGAAGCGCCTCGGCCGAGGCCAGCGAGCGCTCCGCATCGAGCACGATCTGGAAGCTTTCCGCCCCCTCCCGATAGCGCAGGCGCGCGATACGGGCGGCCTCCGCGCTCTGATCGCGGCCGCGCGCAAGCGTGGCCAGCCGCTCGCCCTCCGCGGCATAGCGGGCAAGCGCGCTTTCGCTCTCGCGCAACGCATTGAGCCAGGTCCCGTCGAAGGTGGCGAGCGCGCCGCGCGAGGCGGCCTGCGCCTGCGCGATGCGCGCACGGGCCGCGCTGATGTTGGGGAAGCTCCACGAGATGAGCGGCCCCAGGCTGAAGCGGAAGCCGCGATCGGAGAAGAGGCCGTCCGCCGAATTGGCGGTGGACCCGACCGACCCGCCCAGGCTGATGCTGGGATAGAGATCGGCCGTCGCAACGCCGATCCGCGCGGTGGCCGCGGCGAGGCGGCGCTCGGCGGCACGCACGTCGGGCCGCCGGGCCAGCAGGCTGGCGCCGTCACCGACCGGGATCGCCGTCCTGAGCACAGGCGGCGCCTCGCATTGCGTCACGTCGGCCGGGAACTGCGCCGGCGGCTTGCCGGTGAGCACGGCGAGGCGAAACAGGGCCGCCTTGCGCTCGGCCTCCAGCCGGGGAATGTCGGCGCGCGTCTGCTCCAGCAGGGCGGCCGCGCGGCTGCTGTCCAGCGCCGTGCCGCGCCCGCCTTCCTCAAGGCGCCGGGTGAGGCCGAACGTCTCTTCCTGCACGCGCACGCTGTCCCGCGCGACGATGAGCTGCCGGCCGGTGTCGCAGACATCGGCATAGGCCCGCGCCGTCTCGGCGACGACGCTGATCCGCGCGAGGTCATAGCCGGCCTGCGCCGCGCCCAGATCCGCCCGGCCCGCCTCGATGCCGCGGCGGATGCGGCCGAACAGATCGACCTGATAGGCGACGTCGAAGCCCAGATCGTAGCTCTCGCCCTCAGGGCCGGGTCCCGCCACGCCGGCCGCGATGCCGGATGTGCGGCCATAGCCGGCGCTGCCGCTCACATTGGTCGAGGGCAGGCGTGCGGAACGGGTCTCGCGCAGAGCCGCGCGGGCCTGCTCCAGATTGGCGCGTTGTATCGCCCCTGCGACCTGCTCTCTCTCCAGACGCTCCTGCAGTTCCTGTTCCGATAGTTTTGAGATATGTTCCGCTCTCTCCTCCATGACCGTATGATTCTGCCCGCT
>CBIMKI010000299.1:0-2286 GCA_966244395.1 uncultured Sphingobium sp.
GTGTCGCGGGATTGCCGAGCCGCTCGGACAACCCTGCGACCGTCGGCGCGGCCCGGCACCTGTACCGCAAGCTGCTGCGCCACCGCGTCGAAATCCGCGAATATCTGCCGCAAAAGCTGCATGCCAAGCTCATCGTGATCGACGATATCTGCTATGTGGGTTCGGCCAATTTCGACATGCGCAGCCTGTTCGTGAATGTGGAACTCATGCTTAGGATCGAGGACAAGGCCTTTGCGCAGGCCCTGCGTGCGCAGGTCGACCGCCTGGCCGAGAGCAGCCGCCACATCGACAAGGCCACCTTCCGCAGCATGGCCGGGCCGTTCAGCCGGCTGCGCTGGTGGATCGACTATCTGCTCGTCGGCGTGCTCGACTATACGGTGACGCGCCGGCTCAACCTGCGGCGTCGCCGGCCCTAATCCACCCGCCAGGCGTGGAAGAGCCGCGCCGGCGGAATGCAGCGCCACACACGCCCCACGGTCACGCGGCCGAAGCGCGCGCGCAGGAAAGGCAGCACGAACAGCGAATATTGATAGACGAGGAAGGCGCCGCCCGGCCGGATCGCCCGCATCGTCGTGTCCATGATCGCATGGGCGACGCTGCGCGGAACGGTGGAGAAGGGGAGGCCGGAGAGGATATAGTCGGCATGGGCAAAGCCATGTTCCTGCAGGATCGTTTCCACGTCCGCGGCCGAGCCGACCACCGGAATGAGGCGCGGATCGTGGAGCGTCGCGCGCAGGACGGCAATGAATAGCGGATTGGTATCGATGGCGATCAGCCGCGCCTCCGGCCCCAGGCGCGCCAGCACCGCCCGCGTGAAGACGCCGGTGCCCGGCCCATATTCGACCACGCAGCGCGCCGCCTTCCAGTCGACGGGGCGCAGCAGGGCGCGGATCGCCGCGCCGGACGTGGGAATGACCGAGCCGACGCTGCGCGGCGACTTCAGGAACTGGCGGAAGAAGAAGAGGGCGCGCGAGGGTGCGGGCGGCTGTGCGGTCATGTTATGCGCCTCTGCATGAGGCCGCTGGCGTTGCAATAAAGCCGGGCCGCTTGCAAGAGGGACATGTCCGGCAAGGGAGTTATGCCATGTCCGATGTCCCCGGCCTGCTGCCGCCCAAGGGCGCGATCGCCGTTATCTTCGTGTCGCTGCTGCGCGCGGCGGAAGATGACGGCTATGAGGCGGCTGGCGCGCGCATGGCCGAGCGCGCCGCGGCCTTTCCGGGCTATCTGGGCATGGACAGCGCGCGCGGGGCCGATGGGCTGGGCATCACCGTCAGCTATTGGGCGGACGAGGCGAGTGCATTGGCCTGGCGGGCGGATGCGGAACATGCCGCGATCCGCGAACTGGGCCGAGAGCGCTGGTATGCGCATTACCGGCTGATGGTCGCCAGCATCGAGCGGGCCTATGAATGGATGCGGGAGGCCTGACTACGCCACCATTGCTGCCGGGGCTATTGCGCTTTTTCAGGCTCTTCCAGGCCAAGGTTGAGACCATGTCGCATCAGCATGGGCAGGTTGGCGGCGCCGAAGAGGAAAGTCACCGCCGTCACGCCCCAGACCTTCACGGTCAGCCAAGTGCTGTAGCTCAGCGTATAGCGCATCACTTCGTTGGCGAGCGCCAGGCAGATGAAGAACAAGCCCCAGTTGCGCGAGAATTTGAGCCAGCCCGGCTCGTCCAGCCCGCTATAGGCGGATTGCAGCAGATAGCGCATCAGCGGCTTGCCCATCAGCCATCCGCCCAGCAGCATCACGGCGAAGAAGCCGTAGATGTAGGTCGGCTTGGCCATGATGAAGCTGGGATCGCGGAAATAGAGGGTGAGGCCGCCGAAGAAGATGACCAGCACCGCCGAGAGCCACAGCATCGGCGAGACGCGCCCGAGCCGCAGACGGCTCACCACCAGCGCGATGAGGATCGCCACCATGAACGCGCCGGTCGAGACCAGGGACGGCATGAGGTCGCCGGTCTCCGCTCCGAGCGCCGACTTGGCGATGCGGTAGGAAGCGAACCAGACCAGCAGCGGTCCGAAGTCGAGCGCCATGGGCAGCCAGCCCTCGCCCTTGGGGCCAGGCGCGATGGGCGCGCTGTCCACCGTCACGTCGACAGGCCGGGGTGTCTCTCGATCTTCAGCGTGCATAAGCGGCTCCCGCAATGGCCCGCGCCAGTTCCCTGGGGTCGAAGGGGCGCAGGTCGTCGATCTTCTCGCCCACGCCGATCGCATGGATGGGCAGCTTGAACTGTTCCGCCGCCGCGACCAGCACGCCGCCGCGCGCCGTGCCGTCGAGCTTGGT
>CBIMKI010000300.1:0-2224 GCA_966244395.1 uncultured Sphingobium sp.
GAGCTCGTGCGCGGCGCGCGCAGCGAAGCGGACCTGGCCTGGCAAGCCCTGGGTCGGCCGGTCCATGTCTTTCGCCTGCCGGGCATCTACGGGCCGGGCCGCAGCGCGATCGAGCGGATTCGCGAGGGGCGCGCGCGGATGATCGCCCTGCCGGATCAAGTGTTCAGCCGCGTCCATGTCGACGACATCGTGGGCGGCGTGATGGCGGGGATGAACGGCCCGGCGGGCGTCTATAATCTCGCCGACGATGCGCCCTGTTCGCAAAATGACGTGATCGCTTATGGCTGCGCGCTGCTCGGCATGCCCGTGCCGCTGCGCGTGACGCTGGACGAGGCCGGGCTCTCGCCGGCGGCGCGGGCCTTCTATGCCGAGAACCGGCGCGTGGCCAACGGCAAGGCGAAGCGGCTGCTCGGCTGGGCGCCGCTCTATCCGGACTATCGCATTGGCCTAGCCGCCTGCCTGGCGGACGCGGAAGCGTAACGCGACGGCCATGCCGCCGAGCGCGAGCAGGGCCCCGGCCATGGCGAGCGGGCTCCAGCGGTAACTCTCCGCCGCGGTGGAGATGGCCATGGCGAGAATGGGGATGAGCAGGCTGGTATAGGCGGCCGGCCCGGCGCCGATCCGCTGGATGAGTCGGAAATAGAGCGGGAAGGTGACGACAGATCCGGCAATGGCGAGATAGAGCGTGCCGAGCCAGTAGCCAGGCCGCGCCTCGAGGACGGGCGGGCCGGCAGCGATCCAGGCATAGAGCGCGTCCGCCGCCGCGCCCGCCGCCATCGCCCAGGCGAGCAGGGGCGCCATGGGGAGCGTGCGGGCGAAGGGCGACGCCTGCATGATGTTGGCGGCCGAGGCACAGAGGACGCCAAGCGCCGTAAGGCCGAGGCCGAACAGCACCTCGTGCGGCGCGCTGCCATTGGTGCCGGCCCGATATTCGTTGACGAACAGGAGAGCGATGCCGGCGATCGCAATGGCCGAGCCGGCAAGGAAGTCCGCGCTCATCCGCGTGCCGAAGAAGAGGCGCGAGAAGAGGCTGTTGGGCACCATGAGCAGCGCATAGACCAGCGCGCACAGGCCGGAGGTGACATGCGCCTCGGCAATGTAGAGGAAATTGAAGTTGAGCGCGAACTGGGCGAGGCCGATGGCGGCGGCGAAGGCAATGCCCCGGCGGCCGATGGCGAGCGACTGGCCGCTCAGGCGGGCGAGGACGGCCATGCCGAGCGCGGCGATGGCGAAGCGATAGCAGACCGACCAGGCGGGCGGCACGACGCCGAGTTGATCGCGGATGACGATCCAGGTCGACGACCAGATGAGCGTGACGACGGCAAAGGGTGCCACGACGCCGCGCAGAGACAATGACGTCATAGCGCCGCCAGGGCAGCAGCGAGCGGCGCGACATCGGCGGCAGCGTGGTGCCAGCTCGTAACGAGCCGTGCGGCACCCTCGCCCCAGTCATGGAACTGAAGACCTTGCGCGCGCAGGCCTGCGGCCTCGTCCGGGGTGAGGCGCAGGAAGATTTCGTTCGCCTCGACGGGGTGGAGCAGGCGCTGGCCGGCAGCGGCTGCGATGATCCGCGCTGCGGCATTGGCGGCGCGGGCATTGGCGAGCCAGAGATCGCCCGCCAGCATCGCGTGGATCTGCGCGGCGATGAAACGCCCCTTGGAGAGGAGATGGCCGGCGCGCTTGCGGCGAATGCGCGCCTCGACCGCGAGGGCGGGGTCGAACAGCACCAGCACTTCGGCATTCATCGCGCCGTTCTTGGTAAAGCCGAAGCTCAGCGCGTCGACCCCGGCGCGCCAGGTAACGTCCGCCGGATGGCAGCGCAGATGCGCGAGCGCATTGGCGAAGCGGGCGCCGTCCATGTGAAGGCGCAGCCCCATCATCCGGCAGAAGTCGCCGAGCGCAGCCACTTCGCCGGGGGTGTAGACGCGGCCATATTCGCTGGCATTGGTGATGGTGACGGCGCGCGGCTGCATCTGATGGACATCGGGGCGAATGCGCGCAATGCGCCCGGCCAGCACGTCCGGCGTGAGCTTGGCTCCCTCGCCCGCGCAGCCGACGAGACGCGCGCCGCCGCTGTAGAACTCGACCGCGCCGCATTCGTCGGCGATGACATGCGCTTCCTCATGCGCCAGCACCGTGCCGAAGGGCGGGCAGAGCAGCGACAGGGCGAGGGCGTTGGCCGAGGTGCCCGTCGAGGTCCAGATCACGGCCACGTCGCGTCCGA
>CBIMKI010000301.1:0-2223 GCA_966244395.1 uncultured Sphingobium sp.
TGTCGGCCATGTCCTCGGCCTGCATCAGCGGGCTGATCTCGGGTCTGATCTGCTGGCCGCTGGGCACGCCAATGGTCGTGACAGACATCCAGCTTGTCCAGCTCGCGCTGTTCGGCTTCGTCAATTCGGCCATGGGACTCGCCTTCTTCGCGCTCTCGGGCTGGACGCGGCTGCGCAAGCGGACGATTCGGGGACGGGGGAGCTTCTCGGGCGCCATGGCGATCGCGCGGGTCATCCAGAATGTCGTCGACGCGACCTCGCGCTATGTGCTGACCATCACCTTCATCAACGTGCTGCTCGGCATCGTGGTAGCGAGCGCGCTCACGATGATCGGCATGCCGTCGCCGATCATGTGGGGCGGTTTCGTCGCGCTGCTCAATTTCGTGCCCTATTTCGGGCCGATCGTGGCGGCGCTGCTGCTGGCGCTGGGCGGGCTCATGACCTTCACCTCCCTCAGCCTCGCCTTGACGCCGGCCGCGATCATGATCTCCTTCCACCTCATCGAGACGAATCTGGTGACGCCTCTGGTGCTGGGCGGGCGCCTCAAGATGAATCCGCTGATGATTCTCGTGTCGCTCAGCTTCTGGACCTGGATCTGGGGTACGGCCGGCGCGCTGCTGGCGGTACCGCTGCTCATCATCATCCGCACCATCGTGGCGGCCGCCGGCAAGCCGGATATTGCGGGCTTCCTGTTCGAGTCCGGGACATTGACGCGCAGCGCGCACGACAGCCCGGAAGATTATGGCGAAAGTCCCCCACAGGAGAGTTGACAGGGCCAGCAGCCTCTTATACCTGCGCGGCCTCCGCAGGAGATGCGGGTGTAGCTCAGTTGGTTAGAGCGCCGGCCTGTCACGCCGGAGGTCGCGGGTTCGAGCCCCGTCACTCGCGCCATCCTTCTCATATGAGGGATGGCGGAAGGCCCGCCCGGCACGGGTGAGGCGGCGGAACTCCAAGTCCCATGATCGCTTTTCTTGCGCCCACCGGCCCGCCATGTCACTTTGCGCGCGGGAAGGGGATGCCAGCATGCTGGACGTCTTGCGCTGGGTGGAGCAGACGCCGATTTCCGCATTCGTGCGGGAGGATTTTCACGCTTATTTCGTCCTCCTGATCGTCCACGCCTGGGGCATGGCCTTTCTGGTCGGCGGCGGCATCGCCTTCTCGCTGCGCGTGATGGGCGTCGCTTCGGGCGCGCGGCTTGAGCGCTTCGCCGGCTTCTTTCCTTATATGCGGATGGGTGCTGTTCTGGCGATCGCCTCGGGCCTGTTCCTGCTGGCGGGCTATCCGGCCAAGGCGCTCACCAACTGGGTCTTCGCCGTGAAGCTCGGCTGCCTCGTCGCGGCGGCGCTGCTTGTCCGGCATATGGCGCGAGCTTATTTCCCACTGGCGGCGCGGGGCGAGGCCCTGCCGGCCGGCGCGCATCGGGTCGCGGCGGTGGCGCTGCTGCTGTGGGTCGCGGGCGTGGCGGGCGGCAAGCTGCTGCTCTACACCAACAAGATGCTGCTTCTCTCATGATCCCGCTCGCGCCGCCGCCCTTCCTGATCGCCATCGGCCAATGGGGCATCGACAGCGGCATCTACGGCCTCATGAACACGCGCTGGGGCTGGCCGATCGCCGAGATCGTCCATTTCATAGGCCTCTGCCTGCTAATGGCCTCGGTCGGCATGTTCGATCTGCGGATGATGGGGCTGATGCGTGGCCTTTCCCTCAAGGCGCTGCACGCCCTGGTGCCTTATGGCGTGCTGGGCTTCCTGCTCTGCGTGGCGACGGGCGCGCTGTTCGTCGTCTCCTCGCCGCTTGAATATCTCTACAATCCCGCCTGGCAGCTCAAAATGGGGCTGATCGTCATTGCCGGCATCAACATGGCCGCCTTCTACCTGACCATGGCGCGGCGGGTCCATGCGCTCGGCCCGGACGATGCGCCGCCGCTTGCCGCGCGGGTCATTGCCCTCGTTTCGCTGGCGAGCTGGATCGGCGTCATCACGTGTGGGCGCGTCATCACCGCCTTCCGGCCGTTCATGGAGTGAGCGGCGGCGCGGATGCGCCTCAGCGCCAGCGGCCGGTCTCCATCCAGCGCAGCAGCGGTTTCATCGGCGCGATCCAGACGAGGCCGAGGAAGATGTAGAGCACAGCCTGTAGCACGCCGGGCCAGCGTCCGATCGTCTCGGAGAAGCTGGCGACGATGAAGGCCCACCCCCAGTGGAAGGCGCTGAGCGCTGGGCAGCA
>CBIMKI010000302.1:0-2148 GCA_966244395.1 uncultured Sphingobium sp.
TGTCGCCCATGTAGACGTCCTGCTCCTTGATATCGAGGACGGAGCGGGTCTCGGTATCGGCATCCACTTCGAACACGATGAGGCGCAGCGTCACGCGCATCGGCGCGGCGTAGGTGATGCCGCGCTGGCGGCATTCCTCGGTGTCGTATTTGGGCTCTTCCAGCTCATACTGGACGAAGTCCAGCTCGGCCGTGCCGGCGAAGTCGCGGATCGGGAAGACGCTGCGCAGCGTCTTTTCCAGGCCAGAGACATAGCCGACCGCAGGGTTGGAGCGCAGGAACTGCTCGTAGCTCTCCCTCTGCACCTCGATCAGGTTCGGCATCTGCACGACTTCGTGAATGTTGCCGAACATCTTGCGGATGCGCTTCTTCACGCTGCCCGCGGGCGAAACGGGGGGGAGAGCCTTGGTTGCCATGCTGTTCCTGCCTGAATTGTCCCAAATATTTTTCGCATTGCAGCGAAAATTCAGCCTGTGCGGCGGTCCGGCAGCCCGATTCGACCAGCCCTATCCACGCAAAAAAGTGCGGGTCGGGACTGTCCGATCCGCACTGCAGCGTCTGAGAAACCCTGGACTTCACCCCATACTTTTGGCGTGCCGTGCGCAAGGCGGCATGCTGGCCCGGGCGAAGCGGGCGGCCCTGGACGGTCAAACCGCCCGGAGCCCTTGATGCGGCCCATATAGGAAGCCGCGCCCTTCTTGGGAAGGGGAAACAACTTCCCCTATCCCGAAAAGGTCGTGTTGCCGCGCTCAGCCCGCCGCGAAGACGCCGCAGAGCACGCGCCCGCCGCTGTTGCCGGCCGGGTCGCTCTTCTGGTCGTCGGGCCCGGCATGGATCACGAAGGCGCCGCCATCGGCGTCGAGGATGGCGGCGATGCTGCTATGTGCCATGAAGCTCTGCTTGCCCGTGCCGTCCGCACCCACTTCGAGCGCCTTGATGTCGCCCTGGTGCGGGCCTTCGGGATTGTCGAGGCCGTGCTTCTTGCCGGTCGGATTGAGGTGCCCGCCCGCCGTGGTGAAGTCGGGCCCGTCGCATTTGCCCACGGCATGGATGTGCATGCCATGCGCGCCCGGCGTCAGGCCCGTGGCCTCCACCGATCCCATGAGATGGTCGCACGCGGCCGTGAGCGTCACCTTGCCGGCGCTCTTGCCGTTCTTGTCCTTCAGTTCAGCGCTCACGCGGCCGGGCGTATCGGCGGCGGTTGCGGTCACGGCCGGCAGGGCCAGCATGGCGGCGAGACAGACGGCGGCGGAAAGGGGACGGGCAAGGCGTGGCATGATGCGATCTCCATTTGGAATTCGAGGCAATAACCTTCGGGCGCCAACTTAGTGCCTGCGCACGCGGCGCAAAGTAGAAACCAGAAGCGTTCCATCTCGTCCTCTGCACGCTTCGCCGCGCGCGGAAATCACGCGGCTTGATTATCAAGTCACTGGTTTTTGGCCAGAAACAACGGATTTCCGCGCGGAAAGCGAATTTTAAGACCATCGCTCTATTCTGTCGCCAATCCAGTTCAGCTCGAAAAGCGCCGGCAGCAGACATGGCGCGGGCTGAGGGCTCGACACTCCAATGGTTCGGGACGCAACATGAACAATCGCAGGAAATCCGGCTTCTCCGGCTGGCTCGAAGCCAAATCGATCAATCAACGCCTGGCCGTGCAGGTCACGGCCGGCATCCTGGTCAGCTTCTGCCTCATCGTCACCATTTCGATCGGCTCGGTCGTGAGCCTCAGCATGAATGCGCGCAACGCCGAGCTTTCCGAGCAGGCGCTGTATGCCGCGCTGCTGGAAAAGGATTTCGCCTCCGTGGAGCGCGACGTCTTCCGCCACGGCCTGTTGCGCAGCGACGAGACCAAGGCCGACTATGAAAGCAACATCAACGACCTGCGGACCTCAATAGAAGACACCAAGGCCAAGCTCGAAAGCGCGATGCTCGGCGCGGTCGAGAAGGTGAACACCAGCACCGACGCCTATGTCGGCGCAGTGGAGTCCGTGCTGGGCCAGGGCCTTGTGGGCGAGGCCGGCGATACGGAGATTTCCAATGCCGGCGGCGCGGTGGACGGTTCCATCGAGGCGATCCGCACGCCTGCCATTGCCGAGGCCGAGGCGATGGCCGTCACGCAGAAGCGCACCGTTCAGTTGGTGATGGCGCT
>CBIMKI010000303.1:0-2116 GCA_966244395.1 uncultured Sphingobium sp.
CGTAGGAGCCGGTCTCGGCCACCCAATCGTGCTCGAGATAATGCCAGCGCCCCTTGATGACGAACCCATGGACCGGCGCGGGATGGAGGTGGCGGCTGAGGATGCCGGCCTTGCGCACGCGCAGCAGGTTGCACCACTGGCCCTGCACCGTGTTGAGCAGCAGCGGACGGAACCACACGCTCTCGGCCTGCGGCACCCAGACGCGCTCGTCCTCGGGCACGGCGATCAGTGCCATCTCCTTGGCGGCGAGCGGGTGCGCGGCGCCGTTGAGCTTCTCGTACATCTACTTGGTCCTCTGCGAGAGCATCTCGACCAGGTCACCGAGGCGGTCGAAATCGGAAGGCAGATTGTAGGCCTGCGCCGAGAGGCGGAGCCAGAACTTGTCGTTGAGCGTCATGATGGGGATGTCGCAGCCCAGTTCGTAGAACATGGTGCGCACCGCGTCCTGCCGCTCCATCGTCGCCACGCCGCCAAAGGGCAGTTCGACCAGCGACATCGCCGCTTCGAGTTCAGCCTGATTGGCGAGGCGCGTGCCAAAGCGCGCCGCGAGTTTCTCGGCAGACGCCCGGGCCAGCGCGCGGTTGGCCTCCATCAGGGCCACACCGCCCAGGCGATTGTGGAAGTCGATCGCATCGGGCATCACCAGAGCGGCGCTCCAGTCCCGCGTCCCCGTCCAGTCGAACTCGGCGAGGAAGCCGCTGCCATAGCCGTGCGAAATGATGGTGGGATGCAGGCCCGCCTGGTGCTCCGGCGTCGTCCACAGGAACCCCGCGCCCTTGGCGCCCATCCACCATTTGTGCCCGTTGCCGACATAGTAGTCGGCGCCGAGCGCGCTGAGGTCGAGCGGCACCTGGCCGGGACCGTGTGCGCCATCGACCAGCACCGGCACACCGGCCGCGCGGAAACCGGCGACCATTTCGGCCAGCGGCATCACCAGCGCGGACGGCGAGGTGATGTGGTCGACGATGGCAAGGCGCGTGCGTGGCGTGACGGCGTTGAGATGCGCGGCGATCAGCGCCGCGGCGGTCGACTCCGGGAAGGGCAGAGGCGCCGTGACGATGACCGCGCCGGTGCGCGCGCAGATATGGCGCGCCGTCTTCAGCACCGCACCATAGGTGTGGTCGTTGACCAGGATCTCGTCGCCCGGTTTGAAGTCGATGGAACCGAGGATCGCGTTGATTGCCCCGGTCGAATTGTCGACGAGCGCGATATCCTCGCCCCGCGCGCCGATGGCCGCCCCCACGGCACTGGCCGCCTGACGAATGGCCTGTCTCAACTCGGTCGCCATGAACAAGGTGGGCGCCGCTTCCATGCGGCGGCGCCATTCGTCCTGTTTCGCCAGCACCTCGAGCGGCGTCGCGCCATACGAGCCGTGGTTCACGGTGAGCTTGGAATAATCGAGTCCCCAGAGGGAGCGGATGTCTGCGGTGTGCGGGGAAGCCATGATGGCGCGCAACCTGCACAGGCGGCGTTGGCCGGTCAATGGCGAACGATTGTGATGCTAATGGACTCGGCAGACGGACTTTGGAGGCGTATGGCGAACTGGCCGGTTCGCCCGGCCCTCGCCTCGAATGCCTGCCCCAAGAGCCCTGCCGTGACGTCGACCGCCATTCCCGCTGCCCCTGCGACCGCCCAGAAGACCGCGTTCGCGGTGATCTTCGCAGTGGCCGCCTGCCACCTCATCAACGACATCATGCAGTCGCTGCTGTCGGCGATCTATCCGATCCTCAAGGAGAGCTACGGGCTCGATTTCGTGCAGATCGGATTGCTCACCTTCACCTTCCAGGTGACGGCGTCGCTGCTGCAGCCGGTGATCGGCATCTATACGGACAAGCGGCCGCTGCCCTATTCGCTCGCGGCCGGCATGGGCTCTACGCTGGTCGGCCTGGTCGTCCTCGGCTTTGCGCAGACCTATCCGCTGCTCCTCCTCGGCTCGGCGCTGATCGGCTTCGGCTCGGCCGTGTTCCACCCCGAGAGCTCGCGCGTGGCGCGTCTCGCATCGGGCGGCCGCCATGCCTTCGCGCAGTCGACGTTCCAGGTGGGCGGCAATATCGGCTCCTCCGTGGGGCCGCTGCTCGCCGCGTTCGTTGTCCTGCCGCACGGGCAGAGCTCGGTC
>CBIMKI010000304.1:0-2029 GCA_966244395.1 uncultured Sphingobium sp.
GCGCGCCCTCGATCAGCTTGTGCGGATCGTGACGGATGATCTCGCGGTCCTTGCACGAGCCGGGCTCGGATTCGTCGGCATTGATGACGAGGAAGCTGGGGCGCCCGTCGCGGCTCTCCTTGGGCATGAACGACCATTTCATGCCGGTCGGGAAGCCCGCACCGCCGCGACCGCGCAGGCCCGAGGCCTTCATGATCTCGATGATCTGGTCCTGGCCGATCTCGAGCAGCTTCCTGGTATTGTCCCAGTCGCCGCGCTTCATGGCGGCGTCGATCGTCCAGGGCTGATAGCCATGGACGTTGGTGAAGATGCGGTCCTTGTCTTCCAGCGGGCCGACAAAGGGCGGCGGCGCGGCGGGCGCTTCGTCAGCCATTACCATTCCCCCCGATAATCGTGATTTTCATGGACCATCGCCTTGGTCGCGGTCGGGCCGCCCTCGGGCGCGCTGGTCTGCCGGTCGATCTGCGGGCCGATCTTCGGCTGGCGGCCGGCGGCAAGATCGTCGAGGATCGCGGTCATGCTCTCGAAGGTCAGGTCTTCGAAATTGTCGTCGTTGATCTGCACCATCGGCGCATTCGCGCAGGCGCCCAGGCATTCGACCTCGGTGAGGGTGAACAGGCCGTCCGCCGTCGTCGCGCCCTTCTTGAGGCCCTTGGCCTTGCAGGCGGCCAACACATCGTCCGAGCCGCGCAGCATACAGGGCGTCGTGCCGCAGACCTGCACATGGAAGCGGCCGACCGGCGCCAGATTATACATGGTGTAGAAGGTCGCGACTTCATAGGCGCGCATGAACGGCATATCGAGCTGCGCCGCGACATATTCGATCACCGGCACGGGCAGCCAGCCCTGCGTGTTCGTCTCCGCGCCGACCTGGCGCTGGGCGAGATCGAGCAGCGGCATCACGGCGGACTGCTGGCGCCCCTCGGGATAGCGCGCGATCACCGTCTTGGCCTGCGCGGCATTCTCCGCCGTCCAGGCAAAGCCGCCCCAGCGGGCGCGGACTTCCGCTTCGTCAGGAATCTGAGGTGCGTCAGCCATTTACCGGATGAACTCCACGCGCGACACCTTGTCGCCTTCGAATGAATAGATCGCCAGCACCTCGAACTGCTCGCCATCGGGCGCGCGGCTCACGGCCTCGTGCAGCACCACCGTCTGGCCCACGCACTTGCTGTCGAGGATATTGACGCGGTTTTGCGGATATTGGGCGAACATGGCCTTGAGGCCCGCGCGCGTCCCTTCCCGCCCCTCGCGCACGACCGCGCCGCGATAGCCCGCCTCGCAGGCCTCGGGCGTCATCAGCTCGACATAGGCGTCGGCATCCTGGGCGTTGTAGCGCGCGATCATCTCGTGGGCGATCGCGATGCACTGCTCGGCGGAAAGAACGGTCGCTGCACTCACCGGTCGCACTCCCCGAACACGATGTCCATGGCGCCCAGCACGGCGGTGGTGTCCGCCAGCATGTGGCCCTTCAACATGAAATCCATCGCCTGGAGATGGCTGAAGGCGGTGGGGCGGATCTTGCAGCGATAGGGCTTGTTGCTCCCGTCGCTCACCAGATAGACGCCGAATTCGCCCTTGGGGCTCTCGGTCGCGACATAGACCTCGCCTGCGGGCACGTGGAAGCCTTCGGTGTAGAGCTTGAAGTGGTGGATGAGCGCTTCCATCGACTGCTTCATCTCGCCGCGCCTGGGCGGGGACACCTTGCGGTCGTCCGAGGCGACGGGGCCGTCCGGCATCTCGTTGAGGCACTGCTTCATGATCCGCGCGGACTGGCGGACCTCCTCGACGCGCACCATGAAGCGGTCGTAGCAGTCGTAATTGGTGCCCACGGGCACGTCGAAGTCCATGCGGTCATAGACATCATAAGGCTGCGCCTTGCGGATGTCCCAGGGAATGCCCGAACCGCGGATCATGGGGCCCGAGAAGCCCCATTTGAGCGCGTCTTCCTTGCTGACCACGGCAATGTCGACATTGCGCTGCTTGAAGATGCGGTTGTCGGCCACCAGGCTGATCGCATCCTCGAACAGGC
>CBIMKI010000305.1:0-2004 GCA_966244395.1 uncultured Sphingobium sp.
ACGGTGAAGGCGAGCTCGGGCGCCTGGTCCCCCTGCCGGCCGAACGGCAGGACAGCGGATAGCCGAGCGCCATGATGACATACATGGTCGCGATACCGGCACTGAACACCGCGGCCGCCGCGCCGGTGAGGCTGACGATCACCACCCGCTCGGCAAGGCTGGGTACAGGCGGGAGCGTCTCGACCGCGAAGCCGAGCGCAATGAGCAGGACGAGCAAGGTCACGCTGATCGCCGCCATCTGGCGCCGCGAGCCGAAACGCCGGGCGAGCAGGCCGGCGGCGACGGACGCGGCCATGGAGGTGATGCCGGCGACCGACACGGCATTGCCGGCCTGGTCGAGCGTGAAGCCGGCCGCCGTCAGGAAGGTCGTCGACCAGTTGAGGATGCCATAGGCGACGAGCGCACAGGCAGCGAAGGCAATGCCGATGCCGGTATTGAGACGCAGATTGCTGCGGTGGAGCACGCCGATGGCCGCAGCGCCCTCGACCTGCGTTTCGTGCCGCTCGGGCAGCAGCTCGACATCCTCGTCCAGCACGCGGCGCGCCATGCGCCGCGCCTCGTCCGTGCGGCCCTTGGCCATGAGAAAGGCGGGACTGTCGCGCAGGATGGCAAGGACGACGACGACCAGCAGGAGCGTCGCCGCCCCGAAGATGATGAAAGTACCGCGCCAGCCGTAGAGCGCCGCAAGGTCCGGGCCGAGCCAGCCGACCACCGTGCCGCCGACCGGCGTACCGACCGAGAGCGTGCTGACGGCGACGGGCCGCAGCCGATCGGGCAGCCATTCGCTCGCCATGGCCAGCGCATTGGCATAGGCCGCGCCGAAACCCAGGCCACCGATGACACGCCACAGCGCCATGCTCCACACGCCCTGCGCCCAGCCCGCGCCGATGGTCGCCGTCGCGAAGACAAGCGCGGCGAGCGCCAGCGCATAGCGCCGCCCGATCCGGTCGCCCAATGCGCCGCCGCCCCAAGCCCCGAGGCCGAAGCCGACCAGCGCGGCGCTCATGGCGATGCCGAATGTGCCCCGGTCGACGCCGAAATCCGCGATCACCAGCGGCGCGACGATGCCCAGGAGCTGCATGTCGATGCCGTCGCTGACCAGCACCAGCATGCAAATGGCGACGGTCGCCCATTGGAACAGGCGCATGGGCCTGCTGGACAATGCCTCGCCGAATGTCTTGGCCGCGACTGTCGCCATGCCGGCACCCCTCTCCTTATGTGTCTGGCGCAGGGTGTAGAGCGCTGCCGGGCATTTGTCGAAGGGATGCTGCGCGCGTGGGGACCACGGCCATTGATCGCCGGCGCGCGGAGGCTTATCGCGCTGACATGACAAGCAAGAGTCCGCTCGCCGCCTATCCCCAGCTGCGCCTGCGCCGCACGCGCGCCGCCGCCTGGAGCCGCGCGCTCCATGCCGAGCACCGGCTGAGTCCCGCCGACTTCATCTGGCCGCTGTTCGTAACGAGCGGCAAGGGCGTGGAAGAGCCGATCGGGTCGCTGCCCGGCGTCTCGCGCTGGTCGGTGGACCTCGCGGTCGCGCGGGCGAAGGAAGCGGCCCAGGCGGGCATCCCCTGCCTGGCGCTCTTCCCCAACACGCCGGCGGACCGGCGAAGCGACGACGGCGCCGAGGCGCTCGACCCGGACAATCTCATGTGTACCGCGATCCGCGCCATCAAGGACGCGGTGCCGCACATCGGCCTGCTCACCGACGTCGCGCTCGATCCCTACACCAGGCATGGGCAGGACGGGCTGCTCGACGAGACCGGCTATGTGGTCAACGACGCGACGGTGGACGCGCTGATCGGCCAGTCGCTCAACCAGGCGGCGGCGGGCGCGGACATCGTCGCGCCCAGCGATATGATGGACGGGCGCATCGGCGCGATCCGTGAGGCTCTGGAAGCCGAGGGCCATGCCAATGTGCAGATCATGGCCTATGCCGCCAAATATGCCTCGGCCTTCTATGGCCCCGTCCGTGATGCAGTCGGCTCGCGCGGGCTGCTGACGGGC
>CBIMKI010000306.1:0-1934 GCA_966244395.1 uncultured Sphingobium sp.
AGCGGAGTTTCAATTCGCCCCGGCTTTCCGGCCGGGTGAGGATCACCAGCTTGGTGAAGCCATGCTCGCGCACCGGCCTGCCGCCCGCGCCCAGCAGCATCGGCAGGAAATAATATTTGAGGTCGAGTTCATCATGCCCCGGCGCGCCCGAGCGCAGATAGGCAACCGCATCGGTGCCGCTGCTCGCCAGCGGGCCGCCGCGCGTAACCATGTAGCGCAAGGCTGCCGCCGCCATACGCACCGGACTGGTCGCGAATTTATAATCGGAGACGGGCTCAGGACAGCCGATCTGGACCTGCGTGCCGATATGGTCATGGAGATTCTGGCCGACGCCCTTGAGGTCGATGACGGTGTTGATCCCAAGCGATTTCAGATGATCGCCTTCGCCAATGCCGGACAGCATCAGCAACTGGGCGGACTGGAATGTGCCCCCGCTCACGATCACTTCGCGGGCGGCGTGGACCTGGCGGGTCTCCCCGCCCTGTCGATATTCGACGCCGACAGCGCGCTGGCCGCTCAAGAGCAGGCGGGTAACATGCGCTCTTGTGCAGACGGTGAGGTTTCGCCGCCCCCCCACCGGATGCAGATAGGCAACGGCGGTGCTCATCCGACGGCCGTTGCGGATGGTATGTTCAGAGGGCCCAAATCCTTCTGGCGCCGCGCCATTATGATCGTCGCTATAGGGATAGCCAGCCTGCTGCGCGGCTTCGATCCACGCCCGCTGGCCGGAGTTGCGGATCTCCGCGCGCGTCACCGGTAAGGGGCCGCTGCCGCCATGGAAATGGTCTTCGCCATGGGCACTGCACTCGGCGCGCGTGAAATAGGGGAGCACCTCTTCATAGGACCAGCCGCTGTTGCCGAGGCTCGCCCAATGGTCGAAAATCTCGGGACTGCCACGGCTATAGCACATGCCGTTGATGGAACTGCTGCCGCCGAGCACCTTGCCCCGCGCATCAGCCAAAATGCGATTGTCGAGATACCGCTGGGGCGTGGTCTGATAGTGCCAGCTTGCCATCCCACCTTGCAGCATCGGGAAGAAACCGGCTGGAATATGGATCAGGGGGTTGCGATCGCGCCCGCCCGCTTCGAGGAGGAGGACCCGAACGTGCGGATCGGCGGAAAGCCGGTTGGCAAGAACGCATCCCGCCGATCCCGCGCCCACGATAATATAGTCAAATTCCGTGCCTGATTGCATGTGGTCGCTCCAAGAGGAGAGGAATGGAAATGCGGGGGAAAGTGGGCGCTATAAGGCGTGTGGCAGCAGGGCGACGGCCTTGATCTCGACGATCGAGCCGGGATGGCCCAGCGCGCTGACGCCGATCGCAGTCCAGCAGGTGTTCTCGCCCTGCATGAACGCGGACTTCGCGGCTATGAAACCGTCCATGTGCGCGGGATAGCCGACATGGAAAGAGGTGAGATCCACGATATCGCCAGCACCGCATCCATGGCGGCGCAGAACCTCCCCCAGCGCGGTGAAGGCCAGCTCATACTGGCGGGACGGGTCGGGCGGCACGCTGCCGTCGACCTCTATGCCGATCTGGCCTGAGCAAAATAGGATGCGGCCAGCGATGCGAGCCTCGCAATAGCCATAGCTGGCGGCGGCATCGGTATCGGACATGTCTTCCCTCTCCTTTTTTCCGTGACCTGCGGGCGCCGGGCGCGATCAGCGACGGCAGCGCGATCGTATAGCTCGGGCACAAACACTACACAATGTCTTGTTTGTGCAGAAACTCTGTGTCAGCATGCAAAGAATCAGGAGTGATAAGCCGAACCGGCTACGCAAAGAGAGGGGAATGTCATGATGTTACGGCGTTTATCGCGCAATTTGTTGCTTTCTGGCGCGGCGTTGAGCGCGATTTGCGATACGGCTGGGGCGGCGGAAACGCAGGCGGAAAAGCCGGTGCTCCAGGCCGATGCTCAGCTCGGCACCATTG
>CBIMKI010000307.1:0-1905 GCA_966244395.1 uncultured Sphingobium sp.
AGGGATCGAGCGAACGGCCCAATCCGGTCGCGATCACGGGCGTGAGCACCGGCGCGCTGCAGATGCTGTTCGTGGGCGCGGGGCTCGACCGTCCCGAGGTCCGCGCGGCCCTGCGCGAGGCCTATGCGCCCCACAAGGAAAGCGACGTCGTCAACCGGCAATGGAAGGGCTGGGCGGTGCTGAGCGGCGCCATGTCCGGCCTCAAGCCGCTACGCGGGCGGATCGAGAATGCGCTATGCGACGATGCCGCGATCCGCGCCGCGCGCAAGATGGGGGTCGAGCCGGACTGTCCCCTGCTCGATCGGCTGGCGCAGACCGACACGCTCATGCTCTCCGGCTTCGTCGAGGCGGCGAGCGGCCGTTTCCAATATGCCCACATCAATGCCATCGCCAGGGCGCGGGATCTCAGCGCCGCGCAGCGGCGCACCTGCATCGCGGGCGCCGCGCTCGCCTCCGTCGCCATGCCGGTCTTCTTCCAGCAGGTCTCGGTCGGCGGGAAGACCTATTATGACGGCGGCGTGCGCCAGTCGGTCTTCGCGACGCACATCTATCGCCGGATGACCAATCGCATGATCGAGCGCCACCTGACCCAGGGCGTCATGCCGCTCTTGGTCCTGCGCAACGGGCCCACCGATGTCGATGCCGATCCCAATGCCGACAAGCGCCGCAACGCGCTGGACGCGGCGCTGCGTGCCGAGGCGATCGTGGTCAATCAGGTGGAAGTCAGCTCGGTCGCGGCCCTGCGCCTCCAGGACCCATCGGGCTTTCTCGGCTTCGCCAGCGCGGACGGCTGGCGCGATCAGCCCGCCAACATCGCGGCGTCAGACGGGCAGACCTGCGGCACGCTCAAAGCCGCGAAGAAGGAAGCGCAGTTCGTGCCCGAGTTCATGCGCTGCCTCATGGCCTATGGCGACCGCCGCGCGCGCGAGGACCGCGTCTGGCTCCCCCTCATCACCGTAGGCCCACCCGCGATCCCCCTCCCAAAGCTGCCGGAGCCGGCCAACGATAATTGAGGGTGGGGAGGGACCGTCCTTCACGGACGGGCCAGATGGCGACAACGGCCGAGCGCTCCCATTCTCTGGAGCACCGTTCGTCCTAAGTAGCTGCTGAGCTTGTCGAAGCAGCGTATCGAAAGCCGGCCCTATGAGCGATGCACGGGATAGAAGGAACAAATTGCATGGAGACATATCGGGGGTCTTGCCACTGCGGGGCGGTGACATTCACCATCAAGACCGATCTTTGAGCGGCGCAGGCCTCCACGATACGCGTCAAGCGCCGGTGACACAAACGGTGCACGCCCAAAGCGAAAAGGGGCGGCGCGCCCAGCGCACCGCCCCTTTTCAATACCAGGTCTCGCGACCCCGAACGCGGGCGATCAGCCCTCGTTCGTCGTCGTCTCGCGGCGCTCGGCGATGCGGGCGCGCTTGCCGGTGCGGCCGCGCAGATAATAGAGTTTGGCGCGGCGCACGACGCCCTTGCGGACGACCGTGATGCTCTCGACGTTCGGCGAATAGAGCGGGAACACGCGCTCGACACCCTCACCGAAGCTGATCTTGCGCACGGTGAAGTTGGAGCCCATGCCCTTGTTCGAGCGCGCGATGCACACGCCCTCGAAATTCTGGACGCGGGTGCGCTCGCCTTCCACGACCTTCACGCCGACGCGCAGCGTGTCGCCCGGGCGGAAGTCCGGGATATCCTTGGCAATGGCGGCAATCGATTCCGCCTCGATGGTCTGCAGCAGGTTCATCTGTCCTGTCTTCCTTCGTCTCATGTCGCGCACCAGAGGCAGGTCAGTCCCGAGCGCTCCTGTAGCGCTCCCAGAGGTCCGGCCTGCTTAGCCGTGTGTCACTCTCCGCCCTTTGTTTCCGCCAGGCGGCGATCTTCGCATGATCCCCCGATCGCAAC
>CBIMKI010000308.1:0-1866 GCA_966244395.1 uncultured Sphingobium sp.
TCGAGCCCTGAAGCGAGGGAAGCTGCGCGATGGTGGTGAAGATGTTGGGCTGCGCATTGGCCGCGATCTGCTCGGCATCGATCGCCTGCACGGGCGTGGGCGCGGAGAAATTGGGCGAGGCGATGCGCGAGCCGGTGACGATGATGTCCTGCACCCGCCCCTCCTCGGCCGCCGCGGCATCCTGCGCGAAAGCCGGCGCGCCGCACGCCATCGCCGCGATGGCGACACCGGCGCTGAGCAGGCCCATCCGCAAATCGCGACGCGCCCTCCCGTTGTTCATATGTCCAAGATTGTCCATTTCGGAACCTCCCCTGATGTCTGTCTGGTTGATGCTTGTCATTGGGCGACCGCGTAGAGCGCTTGGTGCGTCAGGATGAAGAGCGTGCGCTTGTCCGCGCCGCCGAAGAGCAACTGGAGCGGGCGGTCCGGCACGTCGATGCGGCCGAGCGGCTTGCCGGCAGGATCGAAGACGAAGACCTGCCCGTTGGCGATGAAGACATTGCCGTCGCGGTCCACCGCCACGCTCTCGCCGCCCCTGTTGGCGAACGGCTTGAGATCGGTGACGGCGCCGCCCTGCCCCAGAAGCCCGCTGAAGGTGCGGTCCTCGGATTCGTTGCTGATGAACACGCGCTCGCCGGGCCTGGCCGTGAGGAAGCCGTAGGTGTCGAGCGCATGCGAGAAGCGCCAGCCCTGGCGGGAAACCGGCCCCTGCTGGAACACGCGATAGGCCGGCAGGACGAGGCTGCCGTCGGGCGAAACATATTCGCGGGCCTGCGGCACGGCGACGTCGCGCGCGAACATCTCGGCCAGGGTCGTGAAATGGTCGGTCGCCGGATCATATTGATCCCGAAACTCGCCATTGTTCCACCAGTTGACGGGAATGGCGGTGAGCGCCTCCGGCCGCGCGCGGGCGGGCGTCGGCGCGATGAGCGTCATCGAACCGTCGCGCGTGCCGGGCCTGAAGCTGTAGACGCTGGCCTCGGGCCCCAGGATGGAGAGCACCATGAGATTGCCGGACTTGTCCATGGCGAGGTTGACCGGATCGATCGGCTGGTCGCGCACGATGGACAGCCCCTCGCCCGGCGCCCAGCTGTAGATGCGGTGGAAGCGCCGCTCGACGAAATAGAGCTTGCCCGCCGCGTCCACAGTGGCGCCGGAGATGGACCAGAAGCCGTCCTCCAGCTTCTTGAGGCTCGCTCCCGCCGGGAAGACGGGCGGCAGCGGCGCCGGCTCCGCCCGCGCGGGATTGGCCGGAATGTCCAACACGGCAAATTCGCGCTCGCGCACGACCTGCTTGCTGGTCACGTCCTCGATCGCGTTCTCGAACGGGAACTTGCTCGCGCGCAGGAACGTGCCGCAGCCATTGGCGTCGCAGATCGCATAGCCGCTCTCGGCATTTACATGGACATTGCGGAAGCGGATGTCCGAGGAATTGTAGAGCTTCACCGCGCTGTCCATCGGGCGGTAGGAGCGCGTGACGCGATAGCCGTGATAATTGGCCAGCAGGATGTTGCGCGAGTTGCGGATCTCGGTGGAGATTGCGAAGGCGCCGTCGCCCACTTCCTGCTCGGTCTGCGGCGCGAAGAACTGCCAGTTCTCGACGCCGTCCAGCACGATCTCGGCGCGCACATGATGCTCGGCGGAGAGCTGGTAGACGCGGCCGGGCGTCTTGGTGTCGGTGACGGTGAAGCCGGCCTGCGCGAAAGTGTTGGGCGCCCAGATGGCATTGAAGGTGCCGCCGCCCCCATCCGTCACCCAGATGCCGGGATGCTGCTCGTCCCAATAGTTGGTCGCGACCGGATCGCCGCCGGGCCGGGCATAGAGACCCTGCGACTTGCCATCCGCGATCACCGTGCCGCCGCCGCC
>CBIMKI010000309.1:0-1855 GCA_966244395.1 uncultured Sphingobium sp.
CGCCGATGCTCGCCGCGCTGGCGCCCGAGCACGCACTGCTGAGCGATCCCAATGCAACGATCGCGATTGCGCATCCGTCCAATCCCTATGTCGCCAATGCCGACAGCGCTGCGGCGATCCTCCTGCATGACAGTGGCGAGGCCTATCTCGCCACCCCCGACCAGGTGACGCTGACGGCGCAGGCCAGCATCGACCCCTTCCGTCGCTTGTTCAAGGTGGAGTGGAGCAAGGAGAAGGCAACGCCTTTGGGCAAGGCCGACTGGGATCTCGCCTTCGACCGCGCGGCCCTCTTCAACGCCGCCTTTGGGCTTGGCCTCGCCCAGCGCTCGGTCGACCTCGCCGTCGATTATGCCAAGGAACGCCAGCAGTTCGGAAAGCCCATCGGCAGCTATCAGGCGGTCAAGCATCACCTGGCTTCCGCCCAGGTGGCGATCGAGTTCGCCAAGCCCGTCGTGGCAGCCGCAGCCGCCGAGATCAGCGCGCGCGACACGCAAGCCCGCGCCCGCGTCAGCCATGCCAAGCTGGTCGCGCTCGAAGCCGCCGACAAGGCCGCCCGCGCCGCGATCCAGGTGCACGGTGCCATGGGCTACAGCTGGGAAGTGGACGTCCATCTGTTCTTGAAGCGCACGGTCGCGCTCACGCAAACATGGGGCACCCCCGCCCAACATCGCGCGCGCATCGCCGCGCGCATCTTCACCCAGCCCATGGGGCCGGACCAGACCTTTGCCCGGGAAACAATCAATGCCTGAAGCCTATATCATCGACGCCGTCCGCGCGCCCATCGGCCGCAAGAAGGGCAGCCTTGCCCAAGTCCATCCCGCCGACCTTGGCGCGCACCCGATCCGCGAGCTGGTCAAGCGCACCGGCATCGACGCCACCCAGGTCGATGACGTGGTCTGGGGCTGCACCGAAACCATCGGCGGCCAGGCAGGCGATATCGGCCGCACCGCATGGCTGGTCGCAGGCCTGCCGGAGGAAATCCCCGGCGTCACCGTCGACCGCCAGTGCGGCTCCTCGCAGCAGGCGGTCCATTTCGCCGCCCAGGGCGTGATGAGCGGCACCCAGGACCTGGTGGTCGCAGGCGGCAGCCAGGCGATGAACCAGATCCCGATCATGGCCGCGATGATCGCAGGCGCCCAATATGGCTTCGACAGCCCCTTTTTCGGCTCGAAGGGCTGGGTCGAGCGCTATGGCACCGAGGAAGTGAACCAGATCCGCTCAGCCGAGATGATCGCCGACAAATGGGGCATCAGTCGGCAGGCGATGGAAGAATTCGCGCTCGCCTCGCATAAGCGGGCCCAGGCCGCCTGGGACAATGGCTGGTTCGACAAGGAAGTGGCGCCGCTCGAGGGCCTGGCCCGGGACGAAACCATCCGCCCGACGACCTCGCTCGAGGGTCTTGCGTCCCTAAAGCCCGTCAATGAAGGTGGGGTCATCACCGCGGGCGTCGCCAGCCAGAATTGCGACGGCGCCGCCGCCCTCCTCATCGCCAGCGAGCAGGCGGTCAAGGACCATGGCCTCACGCCCCGCGCCCGTATCCATCACCTTTCGGTGCGCGCCGCCAATCCTGTGTGGATGCTGACCGGCCCGATCCCCGCCACCCAATATGCGCTCAAGAAGGCGGGCATGAGCCTCAATGACATCGACCTCTTCGAATGCAACGAGGCCTTTGCCAGCGTCACCATGGCCTGGATGAAGGAACTCGATATCCCGCATGAGAAGGTCAATGTGCAGGGCGGCGCGATCGCGCTTGGTCACCCGATCGGCGCGACCGGCGCACGGCTCATGACGACGCTCCTCAACGCCCTTGAGCGCACCGGCGGCCGCTATGGCCTCCAGACCATGTGCGAAGGCG
>CBIMKI010000310.1:0-1840 GCA_966244395.1 uncultured Sphingobium sp.
ATCTTGAGGCCGATCTCGTCGCCCAGCTCGCCCAGCCGCTGCCGCTGGCCGTCGCACTCGGCCTGTTCCTCGGCAAGCAGGCCGGCATCTTCGGCGCGATCCGGGTCAGCGTGAAGCTGGGCATCGCCGCCATGCCGCGCGGCGCCACCTGGGCGCAGATCTACGGCCTCGCCCTGCTCTGCGGCATCGGCTTCACCATGAGCCTGTTCATCGGCGGCCTCGCCTTCCCCGGTGCACCCGCACTGGCCGAGGACGCCAAGACCGGCATCCTCGCCGGCTCGCTGCTCTCGGCCGTGGCGGGTTTCCTGCTGCTGCGCTTCGCCCCGCTGCACCCCGACCATGAAGGCGCGCAAGCCGCCGCCGAGGCGGAGATCGCGGCGGACGGCGATGTGGCGGGCTGAGCGGCGAATGGTCCTTGCGCACATCGCAGGCCTTCAGGACGCCAGCCCGTGAACGGCAATCGCCCGCGCACCGTCGGCCTGCTCGGCGGGTCGTTCAATCCCGCCCATGGCGGCCACCGCGCCATTTCGCTGAATGCCATGGAGGCGCTGGGGCTGGACGAGGTCTGGTGGCTGGTCTCGCCGGGCAATCCGCTGAAGCCCCAGTCCGGCATGGCGCCCCTCGCCGCGCGCGTGACGAGCGCCCGCGCGCAGGCCCGCCGCGCGCCCATCCGCGTCACTGCCATCGAGCGCGAGCTGGGCACGCGCTATACCATCGACACGCTGAAAATCCTGCGTCGCCGCTACCCGCATCTGCGCTTCGTGTGGATCATGGGCGCGGACAATCTGGCGCAGTTCCACCAGTGGAAGCGCTGGCGCGACATCGCGCGGACCATGGCCATTGCCGTGATCGCCCGGCCGCACTATAATGAGGCTGCGCGTGGCTCACCCGCCATGGCCTGGTTCCGGCGCTTCGTCCGGCCCGTGAGCCAGCGAAAAAGCTGGACGAACTGGAGACTGCCGGCGCTCGTGCTGTTGCGCTTTCGCCCTGATCCACGCTCGGCCACCCTGCTTCGGCAGACGGCTCCCCACTGGCACAGGATTCACGCACAGGCCGCGCCGCTTGACGGCGTGACCCGACGCCGCATCGGCTCATGAAGGAGTGATATTGCCTACTATGACACCTAGTCCTGCCGCTCATCCCGTCGCCAATGACCGGGGTGTGCCGCCACGCGCGCCTGACGACAATTCCGAGGCGCTGCTTGCGCTCGTGCTCAAGTCGCTCGACGACGATCAGGCGCAGGATATCGTCAGCATCCCGCTCGCCGGCAAGAGCAGCATCGCCGATCATATTGTGATCGCCTCGGGCCGCTCCTCGCGCCAGGTGGCGTCCATCGCGCAGAAGCTCGCCGAGCGGATCAAGACGCAGATGGGCCGCAGCACCCGGATCGAGGGTCTGCCGGTCGCCGACTGGGTGCTGATCGACGCGGGCGACATCATCGTCCATGTCTTCCGCCCGGAAGTGCGCAGCTTCTACAATCTCGAGCGCATGTGGGGCTTCGTGGACGCGCCGGTGGCCGGCGAGGCCTGACCGGCCGCCGATCCGCCACGGGACCTGCGGGGGAACGGCCGCCATGCTGCTGCACATCGTCGCGCGCGGGCGCATCGGGCGCTCGCCCGAGGCCGAACTGGTCGAGCGCTATCTCAGGCGCGTGACCTGGCCCACCCGAATCACCGAACTGCCCGATCGCGACGGCAAGGACCCGCCGCCGCTCCAGACGCCCGCCGTCACCATCATGCTCGACGAGGGCGGCCAGCAGCTCACCTCCATGGCCTTTGCCGAGCGGCTGGGCCGCTGGCGCGACGACGGCATGCGCGAATGCCGCTTCGTCATCGGCGCG
>CBIMKI010000311.1:0-1788 GCA_966244395.1 uncultured Sphingobium sp.
GCGGCCCGTGCGGCATCCGTCGAAATGCCGGTGGTGGAAGCTGTCTGTGCCCTGCTCGAAGATGCGGCCCCCTTGGGCGCAGTCATCGACGCGCTCCTCGCCCGTCCGTTGCGGCCGGAATAAATCCGTCGCTCTCCGATCATTTATTGTTTACCATCCGGCACCAGAAAATATGACGCGACAGGGGGACTCTCTTTCTTTGCCGGCTGAGCAAAATCCCTCCGCGCAACAGGATGATATCGCGGCGCTTGCCAAAGGCGGCCGGACAAATGTGTTCGGCTTTCTCCTGCGGCTGGCTGCGCGCCTTCCCGTTCTGTTTATCGCAGGCCGCTGGTACGGTGCGGATGCGCTTGGCCGCTTCGCCTATGCCGTGCTGGTCGTCGAATTCGTCGCCCAGCTTGCAACGCTTGGGCTGAAGCGCGGCCTGGCTGGCGCATTGGCGCAGACCGAGCGCCCGCATAGCCATGTGGTGACAGACGCGATGCTCGTGACGCTGATCGCCGCCGCGATCGGCAGCGGCATATTGGTCGCATTCCCCCAAGCCATGTTCCCCAATAGCGGCATCAATGGCCTGGACCGTCTGCTGGCACTGATCGTCATCGCGGTCGCCGGATCGGATGTCGCGCTGGCCGCTTGTGCCTATCGGTTCGATATAGGGGCGACGGTTCGGGCCAGGTCCATCATAGAACCCTGGGCGATCAGCATCGGTGCCTTCGCTTTCGCCTTCTACTCAACGCGCGACGGCCTGATCCTGTCCTACGTCGTCTCCATGGTCGCCGCGCTGGTCGCGTCCATCATCCCCATGACCCGCCACTATGGAATTCCCTTCGGTTGGCGTCCGGACTTCGGCAGGCTGTGGAGGCTCGCGCGGCGCAACCTGCCGCTCGCTGCTGCCGATGGCGTGGAGTGGGGGTCGCGCCGCCTTGACCTCGCCATCCTGGGCCTGTTCGTCAGCCCAGCCATCGTCGGCGTCTATTATGTCGCGCAGCAGGTCGCATCCTTGCCGCAAAAGCTGAAGACCAGCTTCGATCCCATCCTGGGGCCCGTCATCACGCGCAATCTTGCCGAAGGCAATCTGACCGCCATTGCGCGGCAGGTCAGCCAGGTAGGCTTCTGGATCATTGCTGCGCAGGCGGGCATTGCCCTCGCGCTTGGTATTCCGGGCGAGGCCGTGATGGGCCTAGTCGGCCCGCATTTCGTCGGCGGCACCGGGGCGCTCGCCTTTCTCCTGCTCGCCGAAGTCGTTGCGGCGACCGCGGTGGTCAGCGAGTCCGCGCTCGTCTACATCGCTCGCCATCGCAATCTGATGATTTCGTTGGTCATGATCGGATTGCAGGCTGCGCTCAGTTTCGGCCTGATAGCCTTGGCGCGGCGCTTTGAACTCCCGGTCATGGCGATAGCAGCTGCACCCGCCTTGGCGCTGACCATCGCGCTCGGGGTGGGGGCCCTCGTAAAAGCGCGCTTGCTATCGCATCTTTTGAAGGCGCGGGTGAATGCATGGCGCTGGCCGCTGCTCAGCGCGTGCGGCGTCGCCTGCATCGTCGGCGCTGCTTTCGTCGCCCTGCCACCGGCGCTTGAATGGGTGGAGCTTGTCTTTGGCGTGGCGACGATTCTGGTCGTCTACAGCCTGGTCATATGGCGGTGGGGCTTCGGTCCCGACGACCGCGCCCTGTTCCGGCGGCAGAAAGCCGTTCAAGCCTAGCCAAGGCTGTGCCGTCAATGTCTCTGCAATCAGGAACGGCCGCATGCGCTCAGTGTCGGTCTGGCCTTCTTACCTTGGAAGTGCCG
>CBIMKI010000312.1:0-1753 GCA_966244395.1 uncultured Sphingobium sp.
TTTCACCCATGGCGAGAATATCGCCGACGATGAGGTGCTGATCGCGGCGGCGGGCAAGGCCGGGCTGGATGGGGAGGCCGCGCGCGCTGTGCTCGCCTCGGACGCGCATGCCGACGCAGTGCGGCAGGAGGAACATCTCTGGCGGTCGCGTGGAATCGATAGCGTCCACGCCTTAATCTTCGCGGGTAAATATCTAGTCTCCGGCGCGCAGTCTCCCGAAGCCTTCGAGCAGGTCATCCGGCAGGTGGCGGCGCAGGCGGCCTGAGGTCCGGTCGCACTGTCGTACAGCGCGGCGGGCGTGGCATGATGGGCCGGCCCGTCCCTCAACGTTCGTCATTGCGAGCGATGCCGTCGCGCGGCAATCCCGGCCGGTCTCATGGCGCCCCTGGATTGCTTCGTCCGGCTGTGCCGGCCTCGCAATGACGTGAAGGTTGCCGGGCCGAACGCCGCCCCAGGCGCCCGTCAGGCGATGCGCATGGCCATGCCGGGGCGGAGGATCGGGAGAATCGCGCGCATGCTCTCCGGCGCGACGGCGACGCAGCCCTCGGTGGCCTTGGGCGTGCCGTCCGGGCCGGGCACCCAGAGATGGAAGAAGATGGCGCTGCCCATGCCGGGCACGGGCGGCGCGTCATTGTGGCCGAGGACGACGATGATGTCATAGGCCTGGTCCGCGCGGGCGAGGCGCTCGTGGCTCATGGTGCGGGGCAGGGTGACCGGGCGGTTATAGGCCGGGTCGGCGGGATCGTCGCACCAGCCGTCGTTTTCGCGGACCCAGCGCCACGGCACCGCGAGATGGCCGCCCAGCTCCGCGAGCGTGACGCGGCCCGGGCGCAGCAGCACGCCGCGCACGGGCCATTCGCCGAGCGGCGTCGCGCCGTCGCCCTCGCGCTTGTCGGCGGCCGGCAGCGCGCCGCCCGTGCCGATGACGCAGGGACAGAACAGCCCGTCGAGCGCCAGCAGCTTGTGCCGCGTATCGACCCGGATCACGTCCGGTCTGAACATGGCGCCTCGCTCATAATTGATGCCCGGTGCGGTCGCGCTTGGTGGCGAGATAGCGCGCATTGTGGGGATTGGCGGCAATGGCGAGCGGCAGGCGCTCCGTCACGTCGATCCCTTCGGCCCGCAGGCGCGCAACCTTCTCCGGATTGTTGGTGAGCAGCCGCACCGCGCCGATGCCGAGCAGCTTGAGCATATGCGCCGCCACGCCGAAATCGCGCGCGTCGATGGCAAAGCCCAGGCGGACATTGGCGTCGACCGTGTCGAAGCCCTGATCCTGCAACTCATAGGCGCGCAGCTTGTTGATGAGGCCGATGCCGCGCCCTTCCTGGCGCAGATAGAGGAGCACGCCCCATTGCGCGTCCGCAATGTCGTGGAGCGCGGCATGGAGCTGCGGCCCGCAATCGCATTTGAGGCTGCCGAGCACGTCGCCGGTGAGGCACTCGCTGTGCAGCCGCACCACGGGCGGCGAGCCGTCCGGCGTGCCGACGACCAGCGCGATATGCTCGCGCGGGTCCTCCGGGCTGCGGAAGGCGACGATCTGCGCCTCCACGGCGGCCGAGACGGGCAGGCGCGCGCGCGCGGCGATCGCGAGGCGGCCGGGGTCTGCGAAGCCGGCGATGTCCGCGACGCTCGCCTCGGCCTCGGCCGGCGCAGCGGCTGCGCCGACGAAGAAGGCCGGCAGCAGCCCGGCGAGGCGCGCCAGCAGCAGCGCGCCGCCCGCCGCATCGGCCGCATCGAGATGAAGCGCGCGGAA
>CBIMKI010000313.1:0-1744 GCA_966244395.1 uncultured Sphingobium sp.
TGCGCGTCCTGCGCATCCTGTCGAACGCCTCGGCGGTGATCGCGGAGGGCGAGGTCAACCAGCTGACTGCCCAGCGCCGCATCGAGACGGACGAGAACCAGTATCTCGACATCATCGGCGCCAAGACCGCCGCGCTCTTCGCCGCCGCCAGTCGCATCTCCGCCGTGGTCGCCGAGCGTCCCGAGGCGCAGGAGCTGGCGCTTGACGCTTATGGCCGCAATCTCGGCATCGCTTTCCAGCTCGTCGATGACGCCATCGACTATGTCTCGGACGGCGCGACCATGGGCAAGGACACCGGCGACGATTTCCGCGACGGCAAGATCACGCTCCCCGTCATCCTCGCTTATGCGCGCGGCAGCGAGGCCGACCGCACTTTCTGGAAGGAAGCGATGAGCGGCCTCCACGGCGAGAATGCCGATCTCGCCCACGCCCAGGCGCTCCTGCGCCAGAGCCAGGCCATCGACGACACGCTGGCCCGCGCCCGCCACTACGGCCAGCGCGCCATCGACGCGATCGGCATCTTCGCCAACGGCGCCGCCAAGGACGCACTGATCGAAGCCGTCGAGTTCGCCGTCGCGCGGGCTTATTGAGGCGAGGGCGCGATGGCGCGCATAGCCGGTTTGGCGAAGCTGGCGCTGACTGGCGCGCTCGCCTCTTAACGTTTTAACGGTCATGGCGCCGCATAGGCCCCGCTCGCTGGCCGTCTCGACAAGCCACGCCGCACGCGCCATGTGAGGCGCCATGGCCGCCGCGCTTCCCATTCACGCCGTCCTGCCGGACCTGCTCGGCGCCCTGCGCGTCTCGAGCAATGCCGTGCTCGTCGCGCCGCCCGGCGCGGGCAAGACGACCTGCGTCGCGCCAGCATTGCTCGCCGAGCCCTGGTGTGCCGGCCAGGTCTGGCTGCTCTCGCCCCGCCGCCTCGCCGCGCGCGCCGCTGCCGAGCGCATGGCCGATCTGGCGGGGGAGAAGCCCGGCGAGACCATCGGCTATGTGACGCGCCTGGAAAGCCGCACTTCGGCCCGCACGCGCATCCTGGTCGTCACCGAGGGCGTGTTCCGCCGCCGCATCCAGGCCGATCCCGCGCTGGAGGGCGTCAGCGCCGTGCTGTTCGACGAAGTGCATGAGCGCAATCTGGAGGGCGATTTCGGCCTCGCCCTTGCCCTGGACGCACAAGGCGGCCTGCGCGAGGATCTGCGCCTCGTCGCCATGTCCGCCACGCTGGACGGTGCCCGCTTCGCCGCCCTCATGGGCGAGGCGCCGGTCATCGAGAGCGAGGGCCGCAGCCATCCCATCGATCTGCGTCACATCGGCCGCGCGCCCGATGCCCGCATCGAGGACGCCATGGCCGCCGCCATCCGCCGCGCGCTCGCCGAGGAAGGGGCAGGGGATCTGCTCGCTTTCCTCCCCGGCGTTGGCGAGATCGAGCGCACGGCCGAGCGCCTTGTGCTTCCGGCAAATGTCGCGCTCCACAGGCTGCACGGCAGCCTCGATCCCGCCGATCAGCGTGCGGCCCTCCGCCCCGCCGCACCGGGCGTTCGCAAGGTCATCCTCGCCACCAGCATCGCCGAGACCAGCCTTACCATCGACGGGGTGCGCATCGTGGTGGATTCCGGCCTCGCCCGCCGTCCGCGCCATGATCTTGCCGCCGGCGTCAAGCGCCTCTTAACCGAGCGGGCCAGTCAGGCCGCCGTCACCCAGCGCGCCGGACGTGCGGGCAGCCAGTCGCCGGGCGTTGCCTCTCGTC
>CBIMKI010000314.1:0-1697 GCA_966244395.1 uncultured Sphingobium sp.
AAAGAACAGTCCGAGGCCCGGCACCAGCACTAAGCGCGTCAGCGGATCGAGCGGGGAATTGCCGGTCAGCGAAGTCAGCTCGGACAATCTGGGCTACGGCATCCCCAACAACATCCAGTGGCGCGTCGGCGGTCTCCAGAGCAACGTCACCTACACCGTGCGCATCACCGGCGTGGGCGGCACGCCGAGCAGCAGCTATCAATATACGTTCCGCATCGTGCCCTGAGCGGGGCGGGGCGCTGATAACGACCGCTGCGCCTCCCGCCATGACGGGGGATGAATTCCCCCATCGCGAAAGCCCATAGGCGCGCCGCCTAGAGTTCGTCGCCCATCAGCGTGGGGAAGAAGCCCTCATGCGCGGCCTTCAGGTCGGGCAGGCTGATCGTGTGGTCGCTCTCGGGCAGCTCGAAGATGAGGCGCCCGGCGATGGTGCGGCCGAGGCGCGCGACCTCGATGCCGCTGGCCTCCGCCTTGCTGAGCAACTCGACCAGGGCGGCGTCGCGCACCGTCACCACATAGAGGCCCTGATCCTCGGCGAAATAGCTCTGCGCGGCGGTGCCGACGAGCGGCTGGTCGAGGATCGCGCCGATGCCGCTTGCCAGCGCCATTTCCGCCACCGCCACGGCAATGCCGCCGTCCGACACGTCATGGCAGGCGGTGATGGCGCCGCAGCGGATCGCGGCGCGAACGAAATCGCCGGTCTTCCTTTCGGCGGCGAGGTCGACGCGCGGCGGCGGACCGGCATCGCGCCCCTCCAGCCCGCGCACTTCGCGCAGCCAGAGCGACTGCCCCAGATCGCCCTTGCGCGCGCCGACCAGCAGGATGATGTCGCCGGTTTCCTTGAAGCCGATGGTGCACATGCGATCGACATCGGGCATCAGGCCGACACCGCCGATGGCGGGCGTGGGCAGGATGGCGCTGCCGCCGCCGGTCGCCTTGGATTCATTGTAGAGCGAGACGTTGCCCGAGACGATGGGATAATCGAGCGCCGTGCACGCCGCGCTCATCCCTTCGAGGCAGCCCACGAATTGCCCCATGATCTCGGGCCGCTGCGGATTGGCGAAGTTGAGGCAGTTGGTGACGGCGAGCGGCTGCGCGCCCACCGCCGTGATGTTGCGCCAGGTCTCGGCAATGGCCT
Source organism: uncultured Sphingobium sp. (assembly GCA_966244395.1). Classification (GTDB taxonomy): domain Bacteria; phylum Pseudomonadota; class Alphaproteobacteria; order Sphingomonadales; family Sphingomonadaceae; genus Sphingobium. The sequence continues at coordinate 1,139 of CBIMKI010000314.1, forward strand.
GCTTGCCGCCCTCCACGGGGTCGGCGAAGCAATAGCGCGGCGTGCAGTCCGTGCTGATCGCCAGCGCCTTCTGCGTGCCGTGGACGCGCACGACCGCCGCGTCGCCGCCGGGGCGCTGGGCGGTGTCGGCGCCGACCATATGGTCATATTGCTCCCAGATCCACCGGCGCGAGGCAAGGTCCGGCGAGGCCATCAGCGTCAGGAGGTCGGCCGCGATGTCGCTGGTGTCGGCAATGGCGCCCAGCGGCGCGCAGGCGGGCGTGGGCACATGCGGGCGGTCGTAGAGCGGCGCGTCGTCGGCCAGCGGGGCGAGCGGAATGTCGCACACCGTCTCGCCATGGTGGACGAGGACGAGGCGGCCGCTGTCGGTCACTTCGCCGATCACCGCGAAGTCCAGCTCCCACTTGCGGAAGATCGCCTCGGCAAAGGCCTCCTTGCCGGGCTTGAGCACCATGAGCATGCGCTCCTGGCTCTCGGAGAGCATCATTTCATAGGCCGTCATGCCGGTTTCGCGCTGGGGCACCTTGTCCATGTCCAGCCGCAGGCCGACGCCGCCCTT
>CBIMKI010000315.1:0-1694 GCA_966244395.1 uncultured Sphingobium sp.
CGCACCGGCGCGTGCATCGCGGCGTGGGCGGCATCTTCTACGATCATCTGGAAGGCGAGTTCGATGCCAACTTCGCCTTCACCCGCGCCGTGGGCGAGGCCTTTCTCGATGCCTTCCCGCGCATCGTGCGGCGGCGCATGGGCCTCGACTGGACGCCGCAGGAGGAAGCCCATCTGCTCGAATGGCGCGGGCGCTATGTCGAATTCAATCTCGTCTATGACCGGGGCACGCTCTTCGGCCTCAAGACCGGCGGCAATATCGACGCGATCCTGATGAGCCTGCCGCCCCGCGTGACCTGGAGCTGATCCGTCAGAACCCCAGGCCGGGCCAGCGCGGCGCGGCGGCGGGCGTGGCGGATGCGGCGCGGTAAAGCGCGGCATAGACGAGCAGGAACACCAGCAGGATCGCGGTCAGCAACAGGCCGACGACGAGACTCGTCAGCACATTGGCCAGATCGCCCGGCAGCAGCAGCTCGGCGAAGAGGCCCAGCATGAGCATCGCCACCAGGCTGACGATGCCGCCAACCACCGCGATGACCGCCAGCATGCCGAAGATGCGCCAGCCATTGCCGCGCGTGAGCATGACGCTGCGCACGATCATGGTCACCGGATTGTAGATCTGCTCGGCCGCGCAGGCCGCCGACACCAGGGCAAAGCGGCCGATCATGTACATCGCCGGCACGATGAACAGGAGAATGCCCAGATTAAGCGCGAGATTCTGGAGGAGGCCAGCAAGCATATAGCCCGGCAGGACGAGCGAGGCGGCCTTCAGCGATTCAGCGACAGTGAGCCGGTCCTGGCGCAGCAGCAGCACCAATATGGCGAGCGTGGCATAGGAGGTCGCGAGGGAGACACCCAGCAGGATGTGCCAGTTCGCCGCAACGAGCGCACGATACCAGCTGTTGATCGCCTCCGGGTCCGCTGCGCTGGCCGGCGGGGCCGGCGCTTCGAGAAACTGGAGCGCCAGCACGATGGGGAGCAGGATGAACATGCCGGCAATGGCCGTCAGCAGGTCGCGATTCGCCTTGCCCATGGCCTTTGCGTCATCCCAGACGCGATTGAGATTGATCTTGCTCACTCGTCACTCCCTGTCTCGGCCGAGCGATAAGCAAAATCGCCCCCCATGGCCAGCGCCCTGCGCCGCGCGATGCGACGGCTTGCCAAGCGCCCCGCGCCGCCCCATGTGCGGACCATGGCCACGCTTTCCGCCAGCCCCGCGCCCGACGCCCGCGAGACGGTGGAGTGGCGCGTCGAGCCCGGCCTCACCAACTATGCGCAGGCGCTCGCCGACATGGAGGCGCGCGCGGCCGCAGTCGCGGAGGGCCGGGCGACGGAGCGTATCTGGCTGCTGGAGCATCCGCCGCTCTACACCGCCGGGACCAGCGCGCGCACCGGCGACCTCATCGATGCGCGCTTCCCCGTGCATGCGACGGGCCGGGGCGGGCAATATACCTATCATGGGCCGGGCCAGCGCATCGTCTATCTGAACCTTAATCTGGGCGCGCGCGGGCGGGACATCCGCCGCTTCGTGCAGGCGCTGGAACAATGGGCGATCGACGCGCTGGGGCAATTCGGCCTGCGCTGCTGGACCGCGCCGGGACGCATCGGCATCTGGACGCAGGGACCGGGCGGCGAGGAAGCGAAGATCGGCGCCATCGGCGTGCGCGTGCGCAAATGGGTGACACTGCATGGCCT
>CBIMKI010000316.1:0-1621 GCA_966244395.1 uncultured Sphingobium sp.
CAATCGCACGCCGCCATGCCTTCAGCCTCTCGCGCAGCCTCATGGTGGTCACCTTCGTCATCGCGATCGGGCAGCATTATGGTGTCATCACCGCCGAAGACGCCGACGGCAGCGTCGCCATCGTCACCGAATTCGATCCCTTTGCCTGACGGCTCGTCCGGGAGCCGCTCGGCTCCCGGTTATTCCCCTCGCTTCGCTCGCGGCTTGCGCCGAAGACGAGAACCGATTGTTCAGATGCCGCGCCTATGCTGCGATAATGACGATTGAGGCTGAGATAGCGAATGCCGGCGATGATGCCATGTGGGCGCGCGTCGCCCAGGAGGTGAACGCCTGGCGCGGCGCCTGTCTGCAATGCTTCGCCTCGGTGGAGGTGGCCGTTACCGAAACTTTGCTGCATCTGAGCGCTCAGCCGGGACGAGGACAGTCGGTGAAGCTGCGGCATTTGGTCGGGCAACGGCTCGATGATCTCGCTGCACTCGTCAATGAGGGCGGCCCCTTTTCCGTGGAGGGAAAGGGTGTCGCGAGCCTGCTGGCGGAATTTCGGCACCAGGAAGGGCTGCGCACGATGCTCGCCCATGGCCAGGCGAAGCTGACAGTCGAACGGACCAGTCGATGGGCCGCCATCTTTCGTGTGATCGCGATCCGAGCACGGCAGGCTGATCGTTCGACGCTCGTGATCGAAGAGGGCGAGGCGGCGGAGAGGCTTCAGCAGCTCCGTAAGGTATCGCAGAAATTGTGTTCTGCTCTTGGCAATCTGCGACGGGCGGTTGCCGTCTGAAAGTCGGATTTCTCTGCATCTATGCGCTGAGAATGGCGGCTCCGGCGCGGCCGGACCGGGCTCTAGGCTTCGCCCTGAGCCTTGTGCCAAGTCTCAGCCCATTCGGGTGACGATCCCTGCCGTGGCTGCTCGCACTCTTCAACCCTGCGCGCAAACGATGGCCCGGCCGGTCGCGCCGCGCGCTGGAGGGCAGTTGGCCAGGCCCGCGCGCAGGCGCTCATCGTGCAGCAATATGTGCCAGGGACGGTCATGGCCGCGCGCCGCGAGATAATAAGCCGCGCCGTCGCAGCCGACCATGCGGCATCGGGCCTGCCGGTCGATGAGGCTGGCGCCTGCTCCATGGAGCCCGATCAGGGCATCGACATCCTCGCGCATCAAGGCACCGCAGCGGCGGCATTGCGATCGGACGAGGATCTGGCGCAGCCGCATCGCCTGGAGTGACGCGGTCCAGGCCGGGGCAAGGCGGAAGAGAGTGGCGCTGCTCGTCATGACGGGCAGAGGATAGCGCCGGGCTCTCCGCGGAGCCAGAGGATCGGGACACCGCGATCATCTCTTCGCGATCCCGCCCGCCAAGACCTTCCTCCTGTCGGCTCGCCTGGCCGGCGCGCGCGCCCGTGCAAGCCCGCTCCGCGCGCTTCTCCACTGCCGTTGCGACCCTGCGGGTGCGCGGCCGCGCTCTGCCGCCGGCCCTTGGCACGCCTGTCGGAAGGCCCCGGCGGGCGGGGCCGGACAGATCAGGAGCGTTCTCATGTCCCAATCCTCCCCGAATGCGATGAGCCAGGCCGAGCGGATCGCCCGCGTCGCCGAACTCAATGACGCGCTTCGCCGGGCCATCTATAGCCC
>CBIMKI010000317.1:0-1602 GCA_966244395.1 uncultured Sphingobium sp.
GCCCCGCCGACGATCTGCTCGATGCGCGCCTGTGCCGCCTCGAGCCGCTTCTGGCACTGGGCCCGCAGCCGGTCACCTTCCGCATAGAGCGTGATCGATGTGTCGAGCGGCACGTCGCCACGCTCGAGCTGCTGGACGATCGCCTCCAGGCGCGCCAGCGCTTCCTCGAAGCTGAGTTCTTCCATGTCCCCCGGTCCAGCCATGTCTGCTGCATTGGCCCGCGTGGGCGGAGCGGTCAAGCGCGCTTCGCGCGCAGGGGCGAAAATTGCCTTATTGTCATGGAAATGCAGTTGACCTTGCCAGCCCGACTCGCAATAGCAAGCTTGCTATGCAACATCATCTCATCCGGACCAGCCTTCCGTTCGCCCTCGTGGCCGCCCTCTCGCTCGCGGCTTGTTCCCAGGAACCCGAGACGTTCAACGACACCATCGGGGACCCGCAGGCCGCAGCGCTCGCCAATGCGGCGACCGTCGCGCCGCCGCCGATGATCCAGGCCAGCCGCAGCTATCGCTGCAAGGACAACAGCCTGATCTATATCGATTTCATGACGAACAATACCGCCAATTACCGCACCGACAAGTCCGGTCCGGTCACGGTCCTGACGGCGTCCGCCGATGGCGAACCCTATGTCTCCGCCGACGGCAGCCAGACGCTGACCGGCACGGGCGACACCGTCACCTTCAACGGCCAGAGCTGCAAGGCGGGCTGAGTCGCTTCTTCTTTCCGAGGGACGCTCCCTCGTCCAGCCTACAGGGCCGGCTCCGCATGGGGCCGGCCTTTTTGCTGCGCCCGGGCGCGCAGACCATCACGACCGTTGCCAGCGCGCGGCGGGCCTCCTAAAGGGCCAGCATGTCCACATCAGCGCCCGCCATCACCCCTCAGATCGTTGCAGACCACGGCCTCAGCCCGGAGGAATATGACCGCGTGGTGAAGGCCATCGGCCGCGAGCCGAACCTCACCGAACTCGGCATCTTCTCGGTCATGTGGTCGGAGCACTGCTCCTACAAGTCGAGCCGCATCCACCTGAAGAAGCTGCCGACCGAGGCGCCTTGGGTGATCTGCGGCCCCGGCGAGAATGCCGGCGTCATCGACATCGGTGACGGGCAGGCGGCGATCTTCAAGATGGAGAGCCACAACCACCCGAGCTACATCGAGCCCTATCAGGGCGCGGCGACGGGCGTGGGCGGCATCCTGCGCGACGTGTTCACCATGGGCGCGCGCCCGGTCGCCAATATGAACGCGCTGCGCTTCGGCCGGCCGGACCATCCCAAGATGAAGCATCTCATCAGCGGCGTGGTGCGCGGCATCGGCGGCTACGGCAATTGCGTGGGCGTGCCGACCGTGGGCGGCGAGGTGAATTTCCACCCCGCTTATGACGGCAACATCCTCGTCAACGCCATGACCGTGGGCATCGCGGACACCGACAAGATCTTCTATTCGGCCGCCTCGGGCGTGGGCAACCCCATCGTCTATGTCGGCTCGAAGACGGGCCGCGACGGCATCCACGGCGCGACCATGGCGAGCGCCGACTTCGGCGAGGATGCCGAGGAGAAGCGGCCGACCGTGCAGGTGGGCGACCCCTTCACCGAGAAGCTGCTGATC
>CBIMKI010000318.1:0-1504 GCA_966244395.1 uncultured Sphingobium sp.
GTCGTTCTTGAGCTGATCCATGCCGTCGCGGCGGACGTTGCGGGCGGCGACGCGCGCCTTCTCCGCATATTGGCCGGCAAGCTTGGCCAGTTCCTTGCGGCGCTCCTCGGTCAGGTCCGGGATCGGCAGGCGGACATTCTGCCCGTCCACGATGGGATTGAGGCCCAGGCCCGCCGAGCGGATCGCCTTGTCCACCGGGCCGACATTGGAGCGATCCCAGACCTGCACGGAGAGCAGGCGCGGCTCGGGCGCGGAGACCGTCGCGAGCTGGTTGAGCGGCATGTGTGCGCCATAGACCTCGACCGTCACGGGATCGAGCAACGCCGTATTGGCGCGGCCCGTGCGCAGGCCGGAAAGGTCGTGCTTCAGCGCCTCGACCGCGCCGGCCATGCGGCGCTCGATATCTGCCTTGTCATATTGTGCCATATACCCCTCCGGCCCCTTTTTCCTGTGGCGATCAGGCGGCGGCGTCGGCGCGGCCGGAATCGACTCTGGTCGAGACGCCCTCGCCGCGCAGCACCTTGGCAAGATTGCCCTGCTCGCGAATGTTGAATACGATGATGGGCACCGCATTGTCGCGGCAAAGCGCCAGCGCGCTTGCGTCCATCACCTTGAGATTCTTGTTGAGAACCTCATCGTAACTCACTCTTTCAAAACGCTTTGCTGTCGGAACCAGCTTCGGATCGGCATCATAGACGCCGTCGACCGAAGTGCCCTTGTAGAGCGCGTCGCAATCCATCTCCGCCGCGCGCAGCGCCGCGCCGCTGTCCGTCGTGAAATAGGGGCTGCCCACGCCCGCCGCGAAGATCACCACCCTGCCCTTCTCCAGATGGCGCAGGGCACGGCGGCGGATATAGGGCTCGCAGATGCTGGCCATGGGAATGGCGGACTGCACGCGCGTAGCGACGCCCAGATGCTCCAGCGCATCCTGCATGGCGAGCGCGTTCATCACTGTCGCGAGCATGCCCATATAGTCCGCATTGGCCCGGTCCATGCCCTTGGCGGCGCCGGCCATGCCGCGGAAGATATTGCCCCCGCCGATGACCAGGCAAAGCTCATAGCCCGCATCCTTGGCCTGCTTCACTTCGCCCGCGACGCGCGCGACCGTGGCCGGGTCGATGCCGAAATTCTGGTCTCCCATCGCCGCCTCGCCAGAGAGCTTGAGCAGGATGCGCTTGTTGGCGGGCGAGGTCATGGGCAACGAAATTCCAAATGCTGGATATGGGAGCGGCGCGGACCTTAGAGAGCCCGCGCCGCAATGCCAAGCGCCCAGTCGGGCCAGGCGCAAACTTGACTGACGGCCCGCCGATCCCGGACCGAGGCGCTGCCGGCCCGCTTCTCTTATGCCCTCCCCAAGGAGCCGCATCGAGACGGCCGGGCCGGTGCCTCTTTCCGCGCGCGCGGGCCGTAAGGAGGCTCAGGCGCCCTTGGCCGCCGCCGCGACTTCCGCCGCGAAGTCGCTCTCTTCCTTCTCGATGCCTTCGCCGAGCTGGAAGCGGACATA